>CAXTTZ010000173.1:0-6600 GCA_964247325.1 uncultured Acidobacteriaceae bacterium
CCCTTCGACGTTTCCCCCGACAAATCCATGTCCGCCTTTGTTCGCGACTGGAATCTTTGGGTCCGCGTCGAAGCCACCGGCGAGGAGCGCCAGCTCACTACCGACGGCGCCGAAGACTTCGGCTATGCCACCGACAACGCCGGCTGGCAGCACTCCGACGCCCCCATCCTTGTCTGGTCACCCGATTCCAAAAAGATTGCCACCTTCCAGCAGGATCAGCGCAAGGTCCAGTACATGTACCTCGTCCCGGTTACCAACCGCCACCCCGATGTCGAGTACTGGCGCTACCCCTTTCTTGGCGACAAAAACGTCGTCATGATCCAACCCGTGGTCCTCGACGTCGCTTCCGCTAAAATGACGCGCCTCAAAATGGACCCCGAGTTCCACCGCAGTACCCTCTGCGACGACGTTAGCTGCCGCGGCGGCGCCGGCTGGGACGACGCCCAGTTCTCCCCCGATGGTCGCCACCTCGCCCTTGTTTCCAGCTCGCGCGACCACAAAGACGCTACCCTGCTCGAGGCCGATACCCTCACCGGCGACGTCCGCACCGTCTTTCACGAACACATGCCGACGTACTTCGAGTCCGGCGTCGGCAAGGTCAACTGGCGTTACCTGCCCGATTCCAACGAGTTCCTGTGGTTCTCGCAGCGCAGTGATTGGGGCCAGATGTACCTCTACGACCTTGCTACCGGCCAGCTCAAAAACCAGGTAACCACGGGCGACGGTACCGTCACCCAGGTTCTGCACGTCGACCCGAAAGCGCGCACCCTTTTCTTCCTTGCCACCGGCAAGGAGCACGGGCAGGATCCCTACTTTACCCACTTCTACCGCGTCGGCTTTGATGGCAAGCACCAGCAGCTGCTCACCCCCGAGCCCGCTGATCACGCGGTCACGCCCGCGCCCGACGGCGCCACCTTCATCGATATTTACTCCACCGCCGACACCCCGCAAACGGCCCTTCTGCGCGACAACACCGGCAAAACCCTGCTCACCCTCGCGCATGAGGACATCGCGCCCCTGCTCGCCGCCGGCTGGAAGCCGCCTACCTCCATCACGGTACCCGCGCGCGACGGTAAGACGCCGCTTTATGGCTTCCTGTGGCGTCCCACTCATTTCGACCCCGCCAAGAAGTACCCGATCATCGACTACGTCTACCCCGGCCCCTTCCAGGGCTCCTGCGGCTCACGCTCCTTCCGCGTCTCCGAGCGCGACAACCAGGCCCTGGCTGAACTCGGCTTCATTGTCGTCTGCATCGACGGTCTCGGCACCCCGTTCCGCTCGAAAACCTTCCAGGACGCCTTCGCCGACACCCCCGCCGGCCTCGCTGGCGATACCATCCCCGACCAGGTCGCCGGCATCCAGGCCCTCGCCGCGCGCTTCTCTTGGATCGACCTCGACCGCGTCGGCATTTGGGGCCACTCCGGCGGTGGCAACGCCACGGTCTCAGCCATGTTCCACTTCCCAGACTTCTTCAAGGTCGGCATCGCCGAAAGCGGCAACCACGATAACCGCGAGTACGAGGACGATTGGGACGAAAAATACGGCGGCCTAGAAACCTTCGACCGCCTTGGCAAAAGCAACTACGACGTGCAGGCCAACCAAAACTTCGCCGCCAACCTGAAAGGCCACCTCCTGCTCGCGCACGGCACCATGGACGACAACGTCCCTCCTAACAACACCTTGCTCGTCGTCGATGCCCTCATCAAAGCCAATAAAGATTTCGATCTGCTCATGATCCCCAACGCCCACCACGGCTACGGTGAAGCCTCGCAATACATGATGCGCCGCCGCTGGGACTACTTCGTCATGCACCTAGCCAACGGCACCCCACCCTCTAACTACCAAATGCAAAGCTGGGACGCCGCTACCCGCACCCTCTGGGAGTACGGCCCCACCGCCGGCTTGGAATAACATGCGACCTAAAGAAAAGACCTGGACATCGTCCAGGTCTTTTCTTTATAGGCCTTTCTCTACCAGACTTCCTTACTCACCCTGTTGTCATCCCGTAGCGTAGCGGAGGGATCTGCTTTCCTTCAACGCGCCGTCAAAGCCCAGGTAAGTCCTACAACAGCAAGGCTAACCACTACGACGCATGCTTAGGCAGGTAATGGTCGAACATCTTGTCCACGGCCTTCCGCACAAGACTGATGTTCTTGCTCGCCTTCTTGCTCATATCCGCCTGCGCGCGGCCGCGGGAGACGAGGTTGTGCGTCTGGTTGTCGTACAGATCCACTATCGGGCACGGGACCTTTCCGCCGTGTGACCCCGTCCTTCAGTAGATGCCGTGTTGTCCACTCACATCACAAGCCGCGCCAGGAGGCAGCTTATGCCGTTCGTCCGCGCGCCTGAATCTCCAGAAAGCACTGAATCAAGTTCAGCGCCGCCGGGGTCACGCCCGCCATGCGGCTCGCTTGGCCCAGCGTCGACGGCCGCACCCGGCTCAGCTTTTCGACCATCTCGCGCGATAACCCCGACACCCGCTCATACGCAAACCACGCCGGAATCACCCGCGCCTCGTCCGCCTTCAACCGCTCAATCGACCGCTGCTGCTGCGCTAGATACCCCGCAAATTTGATCCCGGTCTCCACCGTCTTCATCTCATTGCGCACCCATGCCGGCAGCACCGCCGTTGCCCCATCCCCGGCCGCCTCCAGCGCGCGCCGCCAAGGCCTAAATACCGCTTCCTCGGCCATGCGCGGCAACAGCACGGGCATCAGTTGCTCCAGCGTGGTATCCGGCCGCTTCAGTAGTTGCGCCAGCCGCTCGCCACGCCCAAAGCCCTGCGGCGCCAAGGCCTCCGCCTCGGCCTCGGTCACCCTGCCGCATTCCAGCAACGCCCCTAGCGCCTCCGCGCGCTCCTGCTTGGCGCGAAACGCCCTCCAAGCCTCCTCCGCAATCAACCCCAGCCGCCGGCCATGCGGCGTCAGCCGCGCGTCCGCATTATCAATCCGCAGGTGCAGCCGGAACTCCGCCCGCGACGTAAACATCCGGTACGGCTCATCGGTCCCCTTTGAGATCAAATCATCAATCAAAATCCCGATATACGCCTCCGTGCGATCCAGCGTGAAAGAGGAAGGGGGAAGTGGAAAGGAGGAAGTAGCCCCTGCCCGCTCCGGCACGCCTTTCCCGCTTTCCCCCGCAATGTCATCGCTACTTCCTACTTCTTTCTTCCTATTTTCTCCGTCCTGCCTCGCATACAGCGCCGCATTGATTCCCGCCATCAGCCCCTGGCACGCTGCCTCCTCATACCCCGACGTTCCATTGATCTGCCCTGCCAGGTACAGCCCCTCATACGCCTTTACCCGCAGCGTCCGGTCCAGCTCGGTCGCATCGATCGCGTCGTACTCAATCGCGTACCCCGGCCGCAGCATCTCTGCCTCTTCCAGCCCCGAAATCGACCGCACCATCGCCGCCTGCACCTCCATGGGCAACGACGTCGACATGCCATTGATGTACACCTCGTGCGTATGCAGCCCCTCAGGCTCCAGAAAAAACTGATGCTGGCCCTTGTCCGGGAACCGCACGATCTTGTCCTCAATCGACGGGCAATACCGCGGCCCGATCCCCTCAATTTGCCCCGTAAACATCGGCGACCGGTGGACGTTGTCGCGAATCAACTGCAGCGTTTCCGGCGTCGTGTACGCGATGTGGCAGCTAATCTGCGGCAGCGGCGGCGTCCACGTCGGGCTGCCTTCGGCCGGCGCGCTGCGAAACGAAAACGGTGTCGGGTCCGCATCACCGGGCTGCTCCTCAAACCGTGTCCAGTCGATTGTTCGGCCATCCAGCCGCGGCGGCGTGCCGGTCTTCAGCCGCGTGCCCCGCAGTCCTAGCCGCTTCAGCGCTTCGCCCAGCAGCACGCTCGCCGGCTCCCCCGAGCGCCCCGCCGTATATTGCTGCTCGCCGCAGTGGATCAGCCCATTCAAAAACGTCCCCGTCGTGATCACCGTCGCCCAGCCATGCACCGTTCGGCCGTCGCGCAGCTTCAGTCCCCGCACCACGGGCTGCCCCGCCGCGCCCTCTTCCAGCATTACATCCACCACCTCGGCCTGCTTGATGAAGAGATTCGCGATGCCCTCCAGCTTTTCGCGCATCTTCACTCGGTAGAGCGCCTTATCGCACTGCGCGCGGGGGCTCCACACCGCCGGACCGCGCGAGGTGTTGAGTAGCCGAAACTGGATGCCGCACGCATCGGCCACCTCGCCCATAATGCCGCCCAGCGCGTCAATTTCGCGCACCAAATGGCCCTTCGCCACACCGCCGATCGCCGGGTTGCAGCTCATCTGCGCAATCAGGTCCAGGTTCAACGTAAACAGCGCCGTGCGCAGCCCCATACGCGCCGCGGCGGCGGCCGCCTCGCACCCTGCATGCCCCGCGCCCACCACCAGCACATCAAACTGTTCCGAAAAGGCCATACCTCCAGTCTACGAGCCTCCACGGCCTTAGGCCTTCGCTCCCAGAGCCAATTTCTTCACCCGCTCCAAAATGAGAAATCCAGTAACCATGCCGTCGACCCCTCCCACGGAAGTTGCATAGCGCGAGCCGGCCCCAAAGCGTATCCTTCCCAAATGGTCCGTCCCTGTTTTCTGGTAGTTGATCGCGAACACGCGGGCAGCATCTCCACGCGCAAGCTGGTCATTGAAACCGCAAAGCTGAACGTGATCACCGCGTACAGTGCGCAGGAGGCCATCGACACGCTGGTCGCTTACCCAGCCATCAACGGCATCGTGCTCGACGCCGGCCTGCCCAACATGCACTGCGCGGAGTTGGTGCAAAAGCTTCGGCAACTCGCGCCACGCCTCCCCATTGTGGCCATCGGTACGCCGCGCCAACGTTCCTGCGCCGGGGCAGACCACTTCCTCGAAGGCTTCGAGCCCACCAAACTGCTCGATCTCCTGCGCCGGCTCGATCCCGGCGTCGCCGCCATCATCAGCAGGGAAGAAGAGCAAAACGGCATTCGCGAGTACCTGCAAGCTTGAGTCCCGACCATTTTCGATAGCATGGCCCTATGTTCGTCCTGAACGCTGTGGAAGCCCGCGTCGCCGGTTCGCTGATCGAAAAAGAAATCACCACGCCGGAGTATTACCCGCTCTCGCTTAACGCCCTGCTCACCGCCTGCAACCAAAAAAGCAGTCGCGACCCGGTAATGGAGTTGAGCGAGCCCGACGTGCGCTCGGCCCTCTCGCAACTCGAGCAGCAGGGCCTAGTCCGCGTCCTGGCCGACACCCGCGTGCCCAAATTCGAGCATCGCCTGCGCGACCGGCTGCAGCTTCGCCGCGACGAGGTCGCCGTGCTCTGCCTTCTGCTGCTGCGCGGCCCCCAAACCGCTGCCGAGCTCCGCGCCCGCGCCGACCGCCTCTACTCCTTCGATGACACCGCCGCCGTGCAGTCCACCCTGGAACGGCTCGCCGGCAGGGAAGACCCCCTTGTGCAATCGCTAGGCCGTCAGCCCGGCTCGCGTGAAGCCCGCTGGCAACACCAACTCAGCGGTCCCACCGAACATCTCTTACCACACTCCTCACCAGCCCCCACATCCCGCAGCATCGGCGCGACCCCCGACGTAACCTTGGCCGAGCGAGTCGCCGCCCTCGAGGCCCGCGTGCAACAGCTAGAAGCACACCTCTTCCAAGCCACCCCAAAAGCAGGCCACGAAGAGTCCTAGCGCCTGCACTTGGCCGGTTTCACACCGCCTCTTCTCTTGCTGCCGCCGTTGCTGTTGCTCTTGCCTTTCTTGTTGTCATTCCCGAAGGGAATCTGCTTTTCCCTTTTTCCCTGCCGCTTAATACAACCACACCACCCCGTTCTATGCTAAAAAACATCCATCTCTTTCGTCCCTGCCGTTCGTGTCTTGCTTTCCGTGTTTTGCCTTTTAGGAGAAGCCCGATGTCTGCCTCCCGCACTCTTTCTCTTGCTGCCCTAAGCGCAGCGCTCCTTGCCGCCAGCCCCTTCGCCGCCGCGCAAAGTAACATCAAGGTCCCTGAACTCAGGTACGAAACCTACACCCTGCCCAACGGCCTCAAGGTCATCACCCATGAGGACCACCGGCTCCCGCTCGTCGCCGTCGACCTTTGGTACCACGTCGGCCCGCTCAATGAGCGTCCTGGCCGCACCGGCTTCGCCCACCTCTTCGAGCACATGATGTTTGAAGGCTCCGAGCATGTCGGCGAAAAGGCCCACATCAAGTACGTCCAAGGCGCCGGCGCCACCGACGTCAACGGCACCACCGACTTCGACCGCACCAACTACTTCGAAACCCTGCCCTCCAACCAGCTCGAGCTCGGCCTGTGGCTCGAGTCTGACCGCATGGGCTTCCTCATGGAAGGTCTTAACCGCGAGCTGCTCGGCAACCAGCGCGACGTGGTGCGCAATGAGCGCCGCCAAGGCGAGGGCCAACCCTACGATCTCGCCCAAGAGCAGGAGTTCCACCTCCTTTTCCCCAAAGAGCACCCCTACTACGGCAGCGTCATCGGTAGCCATGCCGACATCGAAGCCGCTCGCATCGCCGATGTCCGCGACTTTCACCAGCAGTTCTATACCCCCAACAACGCCTCCATCGCGATCGCCGGCGACTTCGACCCCCAAGCTCTCCGCACCCTGCTTACC
>CAXTTZ010000174.1:0-6499 GCA_964247325.1 uncultured Acidobacteriaceae bacterium
CACCCCGGCTCGTAGCTCCGCCCCCAGCCCTTCATCGCCTCCGCGTCCCCGCGTATCGTTCCGTCGGCAGGGTTCAGTTGCAGCTCGCGACCTACCTCCCACGCCATGTTGCTCAGCTGCAACATGGTCACTGACACATTGCCCTCCGCAATGGGCGCATGCAACTTCGTGCCCTTCTGCACCCCCGCGATGAAGTTCGCAAAGTGCAGATCCGTCATCGTATCTGCGCCCACCAGGTCCGCCGATGACGTTTGCTTCCCTATCTTGAACTCATCGATCTTTTTACCCTTGCCATCGTAGATCTCATAGCCGTCACGATCTACCAGCACCGCCCCCGTCGTGCCCACGATCATCGAGCCGCGATCGCGCCCATACACCCTGGTTCCCGAACAGCTATCCCCATCCCAGGTCACCATCGCGTTTGGGTACGCAAAGGTCGTCGTCATCGTGTCCGGAAACTGCCAGTCGTCCTTGCTCTGGTAGCGTCCGCCCGCGGCCGTCACGCGCTGCGGCATCGCCTGACCCAACGCCCACCGGCACACATCGACCTCGTGCGTTCCATTATTGAGCGCCTCGCCCGTGCCCCACGTGCGAAACCAGTGCCAGTTGTACGGCTGTACGTTGTCGGTGTAGGCCTGCCGCGGCGCCGGCCCTTGCCACAGATCCCAGTTCAACGCTGCCGGCGCCGGTGCCGGCTTGCCCACACCGATCGGCTTGCGCGTGTTGCTGTACCAAGCCTTCGCCAGATACGCCCGCCCAATCAACCCGCCATGGATCTTCTCGACAATCTCGATGGTGTGCGGTGACGAGCGCTGCTGCGTGCCCATCTGCACCAGCTTGCCTGATTTTTGCTGCGCCTCCACCAGCATCACGCCCTCGGCCGGATTGTGGCTGCATGGCTTTTCCAGATACACATGCTTGCCCGCCTGCAACGCTGCGATCGCCATCGGCGCATGCCAATGGTCCGGCGTCGCGACCGTGATCGCATCCACGTCGCGCATCGCCAACACCTCACGAAAGTCCGTGTGCGTTGCCGGCGCCTCGCCCATGGCCCCCTGCGTTGCCGCCGCAAACTTCTTCAGGATAGCCGTGTCGACATCGCATACCTGCACTACGCGCGCTTGCTTCGCATTTGCCTTCAGCGAGCCAAGGTGCGCATACGCTCGGCTGTTTAAGCCGATAATGGCGAAGTTCAGCCGATCGTTCGCGCCGGCAATCTGCCCATAGCTCTTCGCACTCGCTGCCATCGCGGCAGCCCCCGCCGCCGCCGCCGATCGCACAAACTCCCGCCGGTTCATCGTCATCGCTCACCCTCTCGCTTCCGCTTGCCCGAGATCCTTCTTCATCCCCGCCCAACTCACGCGGCTCGACGCTTCCGGCGTGCCCCCGCCAGTCCAGTGCGTCTCCAAACTCACCGCATCGCGATAGCCTGCCGCTGACAATGCGCGAAACTGCGCTGCCCAGTCAATGTACCCCACATCCACCGGCGACCACACCGTCTTGCCGCTCGCATCCTTTACCGCATTCTTCACATGGCAATGGTGAATCCGGCTCTTGGGCAGGGCATTCCACCCATTCGGATACGCATCCAGCTCCCCGCGCATGACCGCATTGCCCGGGTCCCAATTCAGCGCCAAATTTGGCGACGGGATGGCCGCCAAGGTCGCCGCCGCCTCGCGCCCCGTCGCGGTGTTGCAGGCAAATTCGTTCTCCAGAACCAGTAACACGTGCTCGCGTGCGGCCTTGTCCGCGGCCTGCCGCAGCGTCTCGTTGATCGCTGCGCGATACGGCGTCACATCCTCCAGCCGCCAAAAATCGAAGCACCGCACCTTATCCGTGCCAAACTGCTTCGCCAGTGCGATCGACCGCTCCAGCACCTCATCCTGCTTGTTGAAGGCGACCTCCGCCGCTCCATGCATGTCGTTCTTCGACCCGTACGGTGATCGCGGCGCCCCCGGCCAATCCACCTTGTACAGCGGGCTGCCGATGTCGGTTACGCGGAGGTTGTACTTGGTCAAAATCCCGCGAGCCTCCGCGATCTGCGCGTCTGAAGCATCCTGCAGGTTCTTATCCCACATGCCCCGCAGCTCCACCCAACCCAACCCGAACTCGCGCGCAATCACGTAGCAGGCATGATCGAAGTCCTGCGAAATCTCATCCGTGATCACGCCGACCTTGAACGGCGCCGTCGCCGCCCACACGCGCCCAGAGCGCAGCAGCGGCCAAGCCGCCAGCGCCCCCACGCCAGCCGCAAATCGCCGACGAGACATCCTCTCCATGGCCCCAAGCTCCTTCCGCCGCATGCAACCGGTTTGGCCCACCATACCGCCCGCTCAGCACATCTGGCAACGCGGCCCGCCTTCACAACCTATACGCTCGTCGCACCAGCCCATTCGTCAGCTCATAGGCCAGCTCGGCCGCCTCGTCCTCGTCCAGCCGATGCTCGGCCACCATCCTTGCCAAAAACGCGCAGTCCACCCGCCGTGCCACATCATGCCGCGCCGGAATCGAGAGAAACGCCCGCGTGTCATCGTTAAATCCCACCGTGTTGTAGAACCCCGCCGTCTCCGTGACCTGCTCGCGAAAGCGCATCATGCCCTCCGGGCTGTCGTGAAACCACCACGGCGGCCCCAGTCGCAGACACGGGTAGTGCCCCGCCAAAGGCGCCAACTCGCGGCTATAGGTCGTCTCGTCCAGCGTGAACAAAATCAACGTGAGCGAAGGCTCATTGCCGAACTGGTCCAGCAGTGGCCGCAGCGCCTCGACGTACTCCATCTGCGCCGGAATATCCGCGCCGCGATCCCGGCCGTACTGCTCATACACCGCCCGGTTATGATTGCGCACCGACCCCGGATGAAGCTGCATCACCAGCCCATCCTCCAGGCTCATGCGCGCCATCTCGGTTAACATCTGCGCCCGAAACAGCTCCGCCTCCGCCACATCACTTCCACCCGCGATCACTCGCGCAAACAGCGCCTCCGCTTCACGCGCAGACAACGCCGCCGTGCGCGCCGTCGGGTGCCCATGATCGGTCGCCGTGGCCCCTTGCTCTTTGAAGAACCGCCGCGCCGCCCGCAGTGCCGCCAGATACCCGCGCCACGTAGCGGTGTCCTCACCGTACCGCTCACCCAACCGCGCCACGTTCGCCCGAAAGCCCTCAAACTCCGGGTCCACACACGCATCCGGCCGAAACGTTGGCAGCACGCGCCCCTTCCACCCCGAAGCCCGCAGCGCCCTGTGCGCCTCCAGCGTGTCCGCGGCGGCGTCCGTCGTCGCTAGCACTTCGATACCGGCGCGCTCATAGAGCGCCCGCGGCAAAAACTCCGGCGTCGCCAGCTTCGCCGCGATCGTATCGAAGTACACCTCTGCGTTTCCCGCACACAGCCTTTCTTCCAACCCAAACAGCTTCTCAAACACGTAATCCAGCCAAAGTCGTGTCGGCGTGCCGCGAAACAAGAAGTACCGCTCCGCAAACAACCGCCACACCTCACGCGGGTCCTGCAACGGCCCTTCTGCGCCGAGGCCCATCTGCTCCAACGTCACATCGCCCTGGCTGTACAGCATGCGATACACGTAATGGTCGGGCAGAAGAAAAAGGCTTGCCGGGTCAGCGAACGGCTTGTTCTCTGCAAACCAACTCGCCTGCGTGTGCCCATGCGGGCTTACGATCGGCAGCCCAGCCACACGCTCATACAGCCTGCGCGCGATCGCCCGCACCTCTGGCTCCGCGGGAAATAATCGATCCTCATGCAGCAGCGCCATAGCTTCTCCCTAGCCCCCAAACCGCGCCCGATGCGCCCACAAGCCCAGCCCCGGGTTGGAGATAAAAAACACATCTTCCCCGTCGACCCGGTTCCACCCTTCGCGCAGGGTCGCCGGATCATACCGCGCCGCCATCACGCCAAGCTCGCCATACCCAAACCCCACGCTCTCCACCTCCGCGCGGCAGAGCGCTCCCGGGCAGTACGTGATACGGAACCGGCCCTCCGAGGACCCATGAATCAGGTGCGCTGCCGCACTTAGATCCTCCGCCAATGCAGGGTCCCGCTCCACCGCCGTCAAGGTCGCCGGCGTCCCGCGATATCCCCAACGCCGCACGAGCCGGTCAATCGCCGAATCCTCCCCAAACGTGTGCACCCCCGGCGCCAGCACGATCAACTCTGCGTCATCGGCCAGCGCCATGCGCGTGCGATAGATTGCCTTGTTTCCCAACCACGTGCTTGTAAACTCCTGCGGGTCAAGCGATACCACTACTTTGCGCAGCGGCTCGTCCAGCAGCTCGAAGTTGACCTGCAAACTCAACGCCGCCGCCTGCTCAAAGCACTCCGCATCGTCGCCCATAAACAGCCCGCGCACCCGAAGCTCGCCTTCTGCCCCCCGCCCCACCACCGTCAGCACATACACGATCGGTAGGTGCTTGAGGTATCGCTCCGCTGCATAGTTCAGCACGGCCCGCACTGGGTTGTTCGCGCGCCCCATCAGCCGCTCCATCCCATACACCGCGCCCAGGTAGTGGCTGCGGTTGATCCCCTCGCGCCCCCCGGCGCCGATCAACAGGTTCTTGTTCCCATTGGCCATGCCGATCACCTCGTGCGGCACCACCTGCCCGATCGACAAAATCAGATCAAACTCGCCCTCGGCCACCAACCGGTTCACCTGCGCGGGCCAAGCAAACCGCAGCTTCCCCTCCGATTGCTCCTCAATAAACTCCTCCGGCACCTCGCCCAAGGTCCTCACATCCGTGCGCCAATGGTGCACCCGAAACAGCTCTTGCGGCACCGCCCCGAACATGCGCTCGATCTGCCCCGCGCTCATCGCCGTATGTGTCCCCAAGGCCGGCAACACTGCCTTCAATCGCTCGCCGAAGTACTCCCACACGTACCGCGTCAGCTCCCCGGCACGCGAGTGCATCCGCGTCTGGTCAGGGGGCACCGCCAACACGCGTTGGCGTTCCCCGAGCTTCCCAAGCGTCTCGAACAACAGCGCCCGAAGCTGCTGCGGGCTCAGCTCGGTCTCCGGGCTGCCAACGCTCAAATACACGCTCATAGGCTCTACGGGTCCACTTCGCTGGCCAAGATCCGCCACACCCCAGCGACTCGCATGGTATCGCAAACCACTCGGTGCATGCTCCCTGCCCTAAGCGTCCCTACCCTCCTCTTTTCTTTCCCCTTGACAATCTACCTATCCAGTCACAGTATGTAGACATACTAGAGGAGCAACACTATGCCCGATCCAAAAACCGACCTCCTGCAAGGCACGCTCGACCTGCTCATCCTCAAGACGGTCGCCCTCGGCCCCGTGCACGGCTATGGCATCTCGTTGCGGCTCCGCGCGGTCTCGCACGAGGTCCTGCAGGTGCAGCAGGGCTCGCTTTACCCGGCGCTGCACCGCATGGAAAAGCGCGGCTGGCTGCTTGCCACCTGGGGCGCCTCCGACAACGGTCGCCAAGCCAAGTTTTACCGCCTATCCGCCAAAGGCCGCCGTCAGCTGGTCGCCGAAGAAGCAAGCTGGCAGCGCATCGCCGAAGCCATCGGCCGCGTCTTGCAAGCCGCCCCGGAGGGAGCCTAATGCGTTTCTGGTCTAAGCAGCACGCCCAAAATCAAGAATGGGAGCGCGAGATCGCCTTCCATGTCGACGAAGCTACCGAAACCGGCATTGCCCAAGGCCTTTCTCCCGAAGCCGCGCGCCGCCAGGCCCTCGCAGACTTCGGCGGCCGCGAGCAAACTCGGCAAAGCCTGCGCGACCTCCACAGCTCCCGCTGGCTCGAGAGCCTCACGTTTCACGGCAAAGCGGCAATACGCTTCGTGCGCCAAGCGCCCGCATTCTCCATCACCGCCATCCTCACGCTGGCGCTCGGCATCGGCGCTAACAGCGCCGTCTTTTCCCTCATCGACGCCGTCCTGCTTCGCCCGCTGCCCTTCCCCGCGGGCGATCGCCTTATGCTCCTCACGCAAACCAATCAGCGTAGCCATGACGCCAACCATTTCGTCGCACCCGCCCGTCTCGAGGATTGGAACCATCTCGCCGCCTCCACCTTCACGGGCATCACCGGCTACTACAAAGACGACTTCACCGAAACCTCCGGTGCGCTGCCCGAGCGGCTCACCGGCGAGCTCGTCGCACCGCGCTTCCTTTCCGTGCTTGGCGTCTCGCCCATGCTCGGCCGCGACTTCCTACCCAGCGAAGAGCACTTTGGCGGTCCAGCAGCGGCGCTCATCAGCTACCGCCTCTGGCAAACCCACTTCCACGGTGACCCCGCCGTCCTCGGCAAACCTCTCCACGTCGGCCGCGCGCCACTCGCCATAGTCGGTGTTATGCCGGCCAACTTCAGCTTTCCCGAGCGCGACGCTGACCTGTGGACACCCCCCCCACCCCAACCCCCCCCACCGCCCCCCCGCCGCCGCCCGCCGGGCCCCCCGGGGGGGCCCCGCCGCGGCCCGCCCGGCACGACGCGGTCGGCATAGGTGGTGAGATACGCGATGTGCGCCGCCCGAGTCGC
>CAXTTZ010000175.1:0-6484 GCA_964247325.1 uncultured Acidobacteriaceae bacterium
GCAGCAAGAGCGGTAGCGACGAGTAGCTGGTACATAACTTCTCCTTGGCGCGCGCGGTGCAGCAGCGGCGCCCTAAGCCTCAATAGGCTGTTGTAGGTGGACGTAGGCAGCGTGGGCGGGGATCAGGTCTAGACTGAGCCGTCACGTTCGCTGTGTGAGCCCTGGAGCAAATGCAAGGTTCGCGGCGAATCAACTTGATCAGTTTTGATCAGTCCGGCCCCGAGCTCTCTTACATATCAGACCATGCTGACGAGAAAACGTCGCAAGAAAAAGCGAGAAAAGCATCGAAATCTCTCGAAAATCGCTCACCGTTTGACAGCGGTACGATAGATGGAGCATAATTCTGTGCCCGTAGATCCGTACTCTTCTTGCTCCTCAATGGACGCAAGATCAGCCAGGTGGTCAGTAGCCGACATCGCGATCTCCCCCTGCCACAGCCGCTGCACCCCCGGTCCCCGCTCCACCAGCGCCCCGTGCTCGGCGTTCATGTAGATCACATCAAACGACCGGGGCCGTTCGCGCAAACTCGCCTGCACATGCTGTAAAAAACGGCGCAGCAGCCGCTCCTCAAAGGGATGAAACAGAAAAGCCAACGTGGGTTCCGCCGGCAAAGGATACCGGGTAGCGTCCCCTTGGTGCAGCTGCAGCGGCGCATGCGCGCCGGCCCGCCCGCTGTGCCGCCAAATCTCTAGATTCGCTTGTGCAATCGCCGCCAAGGCATCATTGAGCTCAATGCCTTCCACGCGCAGAAATGGGTACTGCGAGGCCACCAGCATGGCTCGCCCTTTGCCTGCGCCCACGTCCCAAAACACCGTTTGCTCTATCGGCGCCAGCGGCGCGCACTCCTCCCGCCACAGGTCCAACGCATTTTCAAGCAGACTCGGCGCTACACCGTAGTAGGCGGTCAGCTGTTCCGGCGCAAAGCCTGTGCCCTTCGCAATCACCGGGCCCGGCAGCAGGCCGGAGGTGTCTGTGCCATGCACCAGATCGAAAGGGTGGATCGCTTCGGGTTTCATCTTACGTTTCGGCATACTCGCAGCAGGCCCGCCGTCTCGACCCAAAGGGGCTCTTACCCAACCAGATCCTATTACGGCGTCGATCCGCTTCCCCCCTGCCATTGTCATCCCGTAGCGTAGCGGAGGGATCTGCTTTGCTTCCTGCGCCGTCGATGCCCCAGGCAAACAGCAGATTCCCTTCAGGAGTAACCACCAGAAAGAGACAGGTAGCGGTCACCTCTACAGCAGAAAAGCTCTAAATCAAAGCGTCCGGCTCAAAATCTGAAACAGCGGCGGAAGCATCGTAACCTCCGCACGCGAGATCTCCTGAAGTCCGAGCAAACGATTTTCCACCAGGGCGCGCAGCTGTGTGCCTAGAACCTCGTCACCACCCGGCGACCCCAGCACCACCCGCGCGAAAAACCGGGGCGGGACGCCGGCGATGCCCGCGCCCGGCGCGTCGAGATCCGGCTTGACCGTGGCGGAGCGCACCAGCCCGGCCGTCACCACATCGCGGCGCTGCAGCGGCACAAAGCAGTCCCGCAACACGCGGCGCAGGTCCTCCTCGGTGAATGGGGGCGCCTCCACTCCGTGCGCCCTCAATGTCCCACATCGCGGTGCGTTGCCAGGCAGCTCTGCACATGGCCGGTCGCCATGCTGGCCCAGCTGCCGGGTTTGCCGCCGACCGAGCTTGCACTGTGCCGGTAGTACATCAGCCACATCTGGCAACCGCGCAGGTCCGCCGCCTCGTCGGGCGCTGCGGCCTCGGTCTGCGCTCGCAGGGTGTTGAGCGCGGGCGTGAACTGCGCTTCCGGCGCGTCGCGCAGGTTGGCCGCGGCGTCAAACGCCTGCCAAGCCGACGAGACCGGCTTCACGAGGGCACCCGCCTCAGCGCCGCTGCGGCCTTCGCGCGCGCGCCGCAGTCGCAGAAAGTTCCAGACCGCAAGGGCAAGCACGATGGCCAAAAGAAGGTAGTGACGGGGATGCAGACGCATAAGGAGACTCAATGGGTGCGATCGATAAGGTACTGTGCTATGGCTTTGAGCGAGCCGGCGGACTCGCCAAAGGGCTCCAGCGCGGCAAAGGCGTCAGCGATCAGCGCATAAGCATCGGCGCGAGAGCGCTCCACCCCAAACACTGCGGGCCACGTGGCTTTGTCGGTAGCGGTATCTTTGCCGGCGGTCTTTCCCAACTGCTCGGAGCTTTGCGTCCTATCGAGCACGTCATCGACGATCTGAAATGCCAGCCCGGCGTTCTCGCCGAACGTGCGTAACCTCGCAAGGGCGTCCGTGGCGGTGCAGGGCAGGGTAGCCGCGCCTTCGGCGCTGCCCAAGCAGTGTCCCAGCCCGAGCAGGCCGCCGCACACCAGCGAAGTCGTGATCAAGGCGCCGGTCTTGGCGCGGTGGATCTGCTCGACCAAAGCCGCAGTCGGCGCTTGCCCCTCGCTTTCGATGTCCATTACCTGGCCGCCGATCATGCCGGGCGGCAGCTCGGCCAGACCCTCAGCGCCAGGCATCGGGCCCACGCCCGTTCCGATCGCCGCAGCAAACTCGCGGGTGATGGCGACCACGGTCGGCGCCGCCGCAGGTAGGCCGGCAATCACCTGGAAGGCCAATGTTTGTAGGGCATCCCCAGCAAGAATTGCAATGGCCTCTCCGAAGACCACGTGGCAGGTCGGCTTGCCACGGCGCAGATCGTCATTATCAAGCGCCGGCAGATCATCGTGAATCAAGGAATAGGTATGCACCATCTCGATGGCTGCGCCCAGCTCGGCGGCCCCGGCCGGCAGCGTGCCGGCCACGCAGCGTGCGGCCTCCAACGCCAGGATGGGCCGCAAGCGCTTACCGCCCGCAAACGTGGAGTGGCGCATGGCCCGGTGAACAGAATGCGGCGCAACCGTCGCTGCGGGAAGGAGCCGCTCGAGCGCCTCGTCGGTCAGCCGGGCGCCGGACCGCAGCAGGGATTGCACATCAAAACTCATAGTCCAGGGTTGATTCTACGCGAGCGGCGCAGGCTCGCCCCTGCCCCTGCGAAGGCCGCTCCTGCCAAGGCTAAAAAGCTGAGCGCTGTGCCGGCGTATACGTCGGGCAGCGTCTTCCATTGCAGATCGACCGTTGAGGTGCCAGCCGGCAGGGCTAGGGCGAGCAGACCGTCGTCGCGCTCTGCGCGCGCGTGCACCGTTGCGCCGTTCACCCTAACCTCCCAGGCCGGGTAGTCGCGCAGGTTCAAGATCAGGTCCTCCGGTCGCTTGAGGCGCACGGTAAGGTGGTGTGGGGCACGGCCTGAAACGGTCTGTTCGAGCGGCGGCGGCTCGTCGTAGTCCGTGATCGTTGCAGCCGGGTTGGGCACGGTACCGGGGCCGGGCGCGTTGGGGTCGGTGGCAAGCCACCAGGCCGGATCGTCCCATCGCAGCTGGTCGTTATCGGCACTCCCTGGGGTGTACTCGTCCGTAGGACCCACGCCATGGAGCGTCCGAAAGCGAGCCAGGCGGGCCGAAGGCAGTTCGGAAGCTTCGCAGCCTTGCCGGAAGTCACGATACGCAACCGGTTCGGTGATCGCGGGGACAACTGCCGTGAAAAGCAGTGCGCCAAGCCAAGATCCAAGCAACAAAGGGCCGCGCCCACGCAGGGCAAAGGCGACCGCAAACCCGAGCACCGGGCCCAGCACCGCCAAAAACCGCCATGGAAATTGCAGAAAGGCCAGCTCGGGCAGCCGGTGCCAAACGGGCAAACTCACAGGTAACAAGAGCAGCGAAACCGCAAGCGCAAGCAGGATCAGGGGAACGAGTATCCCCTCAAGCTCCGGCCGGCGCTGCGCCCGTTGGCGGGCATCCGCCGCCACCAAGGCCAGGGCCGTCAGCCCGATCACGCAGACCGCCACAAGGCTCGCGGTGTGCAGTACCTGGTCGTGCGGGCCGTAGCCGGTGTGGCCGAAAAGAAAATTGTCCTCCACCCGCATGTTGGGGATAATCGCCATCGCCACCTGCACAAAGCGACGCTCGGTCGCTGCCGGCACAAGGTAAAATCCAGGGAGCCCCAACCCCAACGCCAGTCCGCCGGCATAGACCAAGCAGGACGGCATCTGCGCCTTGGACCAAGCCGAAAACGATCGCCGGTGAATCCATCCCCCGTGCACGAGGCGCAGCACGGCTACCAACACCAAGGCATACGTCCCCATCACTGCCGCAGGTGCATTTGTCAGCCAAAGCAGTGCCAACGGCACCGCCAAGGCGAGCACGCGCGGAGCCGGGGCCAACGCCGCCCCCAGTAGCAACGGCATCCATGCCGCGGCCAGCAACTCGGCATACGCCGTGCGCTCCAGCGCCGTAAACAGCAGATACGGGTTGGCGGCATACACGGCAGCCGCGGCCAGCGCTGCCGGCGCAGAGCTGAGGCGGCACGCCTCGCGGTACATAGCCCAGGCCGCGCCGGTCAGCGCGAGCCACGTGTACACCGCCGGTACCACCCCGCTCGGCAGCGCAAGCAGCAGCACCGAGCCCAGCAGCCACGAAAGCGGCGGATAGAAAACAAATCGCGGCTCCCCGGCATTAAATGCCGGCGAAAATGTCCAGCGCGGCAGGGGGTTTCCGTGCCGCATCTGATCGCCCGCATCCATCCAGCTCTGCATGTGGAAACCGAAGTCATGCCCGCACGAAGGCCCGTGCAGAAACAGCGGCAGGACGAGCAAAAAGGCTAGGAAAGCCAGGGGAAGGTACGGCCCCACCGCCATCAGCCCCGGCAGGGTGACAGCCGCGCTTCGCTTCGCCATTGGCGCACGCTCTATCACACTGGCCTCAACAACTGGTGCAGTCCCTGCGGCAGCTCCACCCAGATCGCATCGCCAGCGGCCACTGTCCCCGAGGTGCACACCACGCCCATCACCCCCGCGCGCCGCGACCGCTTACCCCGCTCGTCGCGCGGCCCCCACAGGTGCTGCTGCAGCCCAGGGCGCAGCCGGTCCATCTTGATGCAAGGCGTCCGCAACCCCATTACGCGCACCGTGGCGCAAGCTTCGGTGCTGCCGAAGCGCAGCAGCGTGCCCTCCGGGAGTCGCAGCAGGTCCAATCCGCGCGTCAGCATGTTCTCGCCAATCTCCCCCGGCGCCAGCGCAAAGCCCTTTGCCGCGAGCTCTTCCAGCATCTCGGCCGCGAACAGGTGCACTTGGCTCAGGTTGGGCCGCGCGGGGTTGCGCCGCTTTTGGTACAAATGCTGCACGGTCGCGCCACTGTGTGCATCGCCTTCCACGCCCAAGCCCGCCAGGAGTTCGATGCTTGCTTCGGGCTGCTTGGAAAATCCGTGGGCAGGGCTCCGAGCCACCGCAACCACACTGCTCCCCGGAACCCCAACCGCCAGGCTCGCGCTCATCGCGGCTGTAACCCCCGCGGGTGCAACACCAAGCGGTGCGCGGCAGCGGTGCGGCCGTTGGGCATCGCAAACGTCCGCCCCCCAAGCCATGCCGCAAACTGGTCAAGGTACCAGGGGCTGCCCGGCTGCCCGGATTGCCCCGTCGTTACGTTCGCCGTGGCTGTCTCCGGTGAGCCGAGGTCTGCCGTGAAGCGTTCGCTCGGCCCAAAATGCGCTTGCACGGCATCCACCGTCGTGCCGTCCCCTGCCGCCGGCAGCGCGCCTGTTGTCCCCCGCAGCCCGAGCAAACGGCTCAGCAGGGGATACTCCCCGAACAGCGGGTGTGCGATCTCGACCCGGTGCACCTCGCCGTACTTCCATTTGGACAAGTCGCCGGGCGCCCCCGCCAGCGACCGCTCCACCACCCCGGCAAGGAAGTCGTTCCAGTTCGCCGCCTCACGCGGCAGCCAGCGCGCGGGCTGATTCTGCAACAGCACCTCCAATGCACTCGTCCGTTCATTCCACGTATACAGCGCCGCTAACGCCGCAGCCTTCCCATGGTCCAACCCCGCCTCGTGACCCACATCGTGCGCGGCGATCTGCGGCACCAGCAGCTCCGTCCATAACCGTCCGCGCACCGCCGTCACCAGCGCCGCCGCAGCCGAATCCACCGCCACCTCCCCATTCCAATCCCGCAGCAAATTCGCTGCCGCGTGCAGCCGCTTGCCATCGCGCTCTAGCGCCCCCGCAGATGCATGATCGAGCGCATACGCCAGCCGCTGCGCCATCGCCAGATCCACCTCGGAATGCACATCCAGCTCAAACCGCAGCATGTGCGCCGGGGTCAGCCCACGGCTCGGGCCCAACAGATGCACCAGCCGCTCCACGCGAAACGGGTCGACCCAGTCATTGGCCAGCGTGTACGGGTACTCATCCGGCGACACGCGCGAGTTCGCCGTCGCCAAAAAGCCTCCTGCCGGATCCACCACCGCCGGCAGCGCCGCGTAGGGGATGTACCCCGACCACGCCTGCGTCACATCCAGCGCGTCCACCGGCACCGGCGAAATCGGGCTCCCGATGCTGTAGCGCACCGCGGGCACTGGTGGGGCCGTGGTCACGGTGGTCGGCGGCGGCGCAGGCACCATG
>CAXTTZ010000176.1:0-6443 GCA_964247325.1 uncultured Acidobacteriaceae bacterium
GCGCTGCATGGCAAGCGCGATCTCGTGCGTCGGGATAGCGCCTTCGCGCAGGATCATCCACGAGTTCTCGCCGCCCGAAAGATCGACGATGGTGGTCGCTACTGCGCGCGCGGTGGGGCCGCCGTCGACAATCAACGGGATCTTGTCGCCGAACTGTTCGCGCACACAGCCCGCCCAGGAGCACTCCGGCAAGCCGCGCAGGTTGGCGGAGGTCGCCGTGATCGGCAGCCCGAGCTTGCTTACCACGGCGCGGCAGATGGGCGCTTCGGGCACGCGCAGCGCCACGTTGCCGGTGTTGGCGGTCACACGCAGTGGCAGTTTGCTGCCGGCGCGAACGATGATCGTTAGCGGCCCGGGCCAGAACTTTTCGGCGAGCTTGTCGAATCCGCCGTCGATGCCGCGCGCGAGCTCGTAGGCTTGCGAAACGTCGGCAATCAGCAGCGAAAGCGGTTTGTGACGCGCGCGTGTCTTCAGGTCGTAAATCCGGTCCACGGCGCGCAGGTTCACCGGATCGACGGCGAGGCCGTAAAAGGTGTCGGTCGGCAGGGCGACCACATCGCCGGAGTCCAGCGCGCCCGCGACGCGCTCGATGTGTTCTGGCTCCGGCTCGTCCGGATGTATGCGTAGCAGTTCGGCGTCCAACGTTCCCAAAAACTCCCTTCACAGACTACCGCATCGGCGCGCTGCGGTGCCGGTGGGGAACCCGCGCGTAGACTGTTCGGTATGCCCGCGCTGCCGCCGCCCATCACCAGCCGCACCAACGCGCGGGTCAAGGCGCTGCGGCAGGCGCTGAGCGGAGAGGCTCGGCAGGCCGGTGAGTTGGTCGCCGTGGAAGGCGGCACGTTGATCGGCGAAGCGCTTCGTTCGGGACTCCCCTTGGAACAGGTGTACGTGCGTGAGGGCAATGAGTTACCCGCCGACCTGTGGGCGAGGTTGAGTCCGGAACAGGTGATTGTGCTAAGCGCCTCGGTCTTTGACCATGCTGTGGACACGAGGACGCCGCAGGGACTAGCGGCTACGCTGCGCATTCCCGCTTGGCCCGCGGCGAATCCGCAGGCTTTGCGTGGCCTCGTGCTTGTACTTGAGGATGTTCAGGATCCAGGTAATCTCGGCACGCTGTTGCGCTCAGCGGAGGCTTTTGGGGTTGTGGCGGCCTTTCTCACCCACGGCTGCGCGAATCCGTGGGGGCCGAAGGTGGTGCGCGCTTCGGCGGGCTCGGTATTTCGGGTGCCCACGTCTCGTGCAGCAATCGGCGACACGCTGCGGGACCTGCAAGCAGAGGGCGTTGCGTGTGTGGCCGCGGTGGCCGGATCGGAGGAGGCTGTAGCTGCGCCGGTCGCCCGCCTTGCGTCCCCTGTCGCGCTGGTGATTGGGAACGAGGGCAAAGGGTTGTCGGCGGAAGTGTTAGCGCTGGCGAATAGCTTCGTGCACATTCCTTGCCGGACCGAATCGCTCAACGCGGCAGTTGCAGGTTCGGTGCTGCTCTATGAAGCGCAGCGTCAGAACGCGGGCGCGCCGGAAGGGACGAGGGGCGCGTGAGCCTGTTCGATACAGCGCCGCTTGCGCAAGGGGCAAAGGAGCGCGCCGGCGCGGTGCCGCTCGCCGAGCGCATGCGGCCACGGTCATTGGAGGAGTACTTCGGGCAGGAGCACCTGCTTGGGGTGGGCAAGCCGTTGCGGTTGCAGATTGAGCGGGATGATCCAAACTCTTCGAGTTCGCTGATCTTTTGGGGGCCGCCCGGCGTGGGCAAAACCACCTTGGCGAAGATCATTGCGCGGACGATCGAGGCGAGCTTTGTGGAGTTCTCGGCCGTGCTGAGCGGGATCAAAGAGATTAAGCAGGTGATGGCCGAGGCGGAGAAGGCGGCCAGTTTCGGCTCGCGCACGGTGCTGTTTGTGGATGAGATCCACCGCTTCAACAAGGCGCAGCAGGATGCGTTTCTGCCCTATGTGGAGCGCGGCGCGATACGGTTGATTGGGGCGACGACGGAAAATCCCAGTTTCGAGATCAATGCCGCGCTGCTGAGCCGGTGCCGGGTGTACACGTTGCGGGCCTTGGGCGAAGGGGAGGTGGTCCAGCTGCTCGCGCGGGCGTTGGAGGACGCGGAGCGGGGGCTGGGGACGTTGGGTTTGGGAGCAGAGCCGGAGGCTTTGGAGGCGATCGCGTCGTATGCGAGCGGCGACGCCCGCTCGGCCCTGAATGCATTGGAGATGGCGGCGCAGCTTGCCATCGGGCGCGGGGAGACGGCGATAACGCGGGCGCTGGCGGCGGAGGCGCTGCAACAGCGGGTGCTGTTGTACGACAAAAAGGGCGAGCAGCATTATGACCTGATCTCGGCGCTGCACAAAAGCGTGCGGAACTCGGATGCGGATGCGGCGCTGTACTGGTTGGGCCGCATGCTGCGAGCGGGCGAGGACGCGATGTATGTGGCCCGGCGCGTGGTGCGCATGGCGGTGGAGGACATTGGGCTGGCAGCGCCGGAGGCGTTGAATCTTTGCTTGAGCGCGCGCGATGCCATGCACTTTCTGGGCTCGCCGGAGGGGGATTTGGCGCTAGCGCAAGCGGTGGTGTACCTAGCCCTGGCGCCGAAGTCGAACGCGGTCTATGTGGCGTATGGCGAGGTACTGGCCGACATCGAGAGCAAGCCCGCCGAACCTGTGCCGTTGCACCTGCGCAACGCACCGACGGCGCTGATGCGGGAGCTCGACTATGGCAAGGGGTACCAGTATGCGCACGACGTTGAAGGCAAGGTGGCAGCGATGGAGTGCTTGCCGGCGTCGCTGGCGGGGCGGCGGTACTACCACCCTACGGGCGAGGGCCGGGAGCGGATGTTGGCGCAGCGGATGGAGGAGATTGCACGATTGAAGCGCTGAGGAAGCCTCTGAAGCAGAAGCAGATTTGCCTCGGGAAGGCCAAGCAAGAAAAGCAACGGCAAGTGCAAAGGCAAACGCAGATTCCCTGCAGGAATGACAACCAAAGGAGCAAAGGCACAAAACTGCTGTGGGGGACGTGCGAGATGGCTGCAAAGCTAGTCTTTAGTGCTGGCGGTAGTGCCTAGCTGAAGGTCGTGGGTGATGGCGTGGGAGACGATGTCTTTGGTGAGCAGTTCGGGGAGGACGTCGGGGTTGACGTTCGGGCCGGCGGGGTAGATGACGTAGGTGGGCACGCCGCTGCGGTTGACGTTGGCCAGCTCGGCGGTGATGTTGGCATCGTACTGGGTCCAGTCGGCTTTGAGCAGCTTGAAGTGGCCTTTGCGGAGCTGGGATTCGATGTCGGCGGTGTGGAGCACGGCGGCCTCGTTGACCTTGCAGCTGAGGCACCAGGCGGCGGTGAAGTCGACAAAGACGGGGTCGCCGGATTTGCGGGCGGCGGCAAAGGCCTCGGGAGACCAGGCCTGCCACAGCTCGGTTTCGGCGGCCGGGCGGCGCAGTGGAGGAATCAGAGCCAGGACAATCAGCGCTAGAGCAGCAACCGAAGAGCCCCAACGGGCTGGCCAGCGGCCAAGTGCCCAGCCGGCGATGGCCAGGAGCAAGAAGGCAAGCAGGAGCAGCGCCATGTGGTCGAGGCCATTGGCCCCGAAGAGCTTGCCGTACACGTAGGCCAGCCAGATAGCGGTGGCAAAGAGCGGAACGGCGGTGAACTGCTTGAGCACCTCCATCCAGGCACCGGGTTTGGGCAGCAGGGCGGTCCACTGTGGCTGGAGGGTGAGGATGAGGTAGGGAAGCGCGAGGCCCAGGGCAAGGGCGGTGAAGATCAAAAAGGTAAGCGCGACGGGCTGCGAAAGCGCAAAGCCGACAGCGGCGCCGAGCAGCGGACCCATGCAGGGGGTGGCGACCACGGTGGCGAGCACACCGGTGAAGAAGCTGCCGGCGAGACCCTGCTTGGAGGCGAGCGAACCGCCAGTGCCGGTGAACGAAAGGCCGAGCTCAAACTGCCCGGCAAGCGAAAGCCCGAGAAAAAAGACGAGCGCGGCCAGTACGGCAACAAAGCCCGGGGACTGCATCTGGAAACCCCAGCCGACCTGGCGGCCGCCAGCGCGCAGGGCCAACAGGACGGCGACGACGGCCCAAAACGACAGCACGATGCCCATGGTGTAGACCAAGCCATGTAACCGCTGATGCCGCCGTTGCTGCGCGGAGGAGTTGACCAGCGCGAGCCCTTTCAGGAAAAGCACGGGAAAGACGCAGGGCATGAGGTTGAGCACAAGGCCGCCAAGAAACGCTAAGCCAAGCTCCCCGAAGAGGGTGACGCCGCCAGAGCCGGCGACGGCGGGTGGGCTATTGCCCTTGGTCGCCAAAGCGACTTGGTCGACCACGCCGCCGGTCACGGGCATGGTCACGTCGTAGCTTTCGGAGTCGCTGAGCTTGATGAGCCCGTGCAGGGCCTTAGGCAGCGGTTGAGATGAGGCGTTGGGGGCTTGCGCGCGGGCGAGCACGACGCGGATGCCGTCGGGCAGGGTTTGGGTGTCTTGGTCGGCGGCGTTGTCGATCTGGTCGGGATCGAAGGGGTAGAACTCGGCGTCCTCTTCGGCGGTGCCGGTGTGGAGGGTGACGGCAATGGAGTGCGCGTCCGCGACGGCGCTGGCCCGCATGCGCTCGGGTAGAGGTTCGGGAAGGCTCTTGATCGCCTGGCCGAGTGCGCCGACCAGCGGCGGGTCAGGTAGCGGGCCGGGAACGACGTCGAGGTCGAGCCCGAGGTGGGCTTTGCCGGGTAGGCATTGGGCGGCGCACACGAGCCAGGTGACGCGGGCGTCGAGATGCACTTTGCCCGGTTTGAGCGAGGGCGCGGCGGTGAGCGTGACGGGAAACGCGGCCTGGTCGACATAGCCGAAGTCCATGAGGGGACCAAGCGGCAGCCTGCCGGGAGTAGGAAACTGCATGGGGCCGGCGGTGAGGCCGGGAGGCAGCGTCCAGGTGATGTGGGGCGGTTCGCCGGAGTCGCCGGCGTTGATCCAGTAGACGTGCCAGTTTTCTTCGATAGTAAGAACGAGGCCGGCTTGGAGCGTGGCGCCGGGGGCGATTTGGGGACGCAGGGCGGTGAGCTCGGCGGTGAGGTGCTCGGCCTTCACGGGGCCAGGGCCGCCGTTGCCGACCTCTTTGAGTTGGGCCCAGGCGGCGCGAGGCAAGGCGAGCAAGGCTACAAGCAGAGCGGCGAGAAGCGTTCCGGTGCGGAAGGGCCGGCGAGGCTGGATTCGGCTTTGGGGGAGACGCATCATTTATAGTGTAGGATTCCCGAACCAGGGGAATGATACAAGGAGTTTGTGCCGGAGTTTAGCTGCCGTTCGGCAAAGAAGCGGCCTTGTGGGCGGTGGCGAGCTGGCCGGTTGCGACCAGGCGCCGGTGTTCGATGAGGATGCAGCGGTCCATGACGACGCGGATGCCGGCGGCTTCGGCAGTTTGGGCGACTTCGGGGTGGACAATGCCGAGTTGGATCCAAAGGTTCGCTAGACCGAGTGCGATCATGTCGTCGACCAAAGCGGGAAGGAAGCGTGGCAGGCGGAAGACGTTGACCACATCGGGGCGTAGCGGAAGCGCGCGGAGGGAAGGGTAGGCAGGTTCGCCGAGGGCTTCGGTGAGCAGCGGATTGACGGGCAAGATGCGGTAGCCGACGCGCTGCATGTACGCCGAAACGGAATGCGACGGCTTGCGCGGGTCGTCCGAAAGGCCAACCACGGCGAGCGTGCGTTGCGTGAGCATGTGGCGGATGTGCTGGGGCTCGTTCACGGATCTTTGGATGCGAGCGTGCGGAGGAAAAGGTGCGGGGGCAAGGCCAACGCCACGGGCGCAAAGAGCGCCAAGGTGCGCCACGGAAGTTTTGGCGAGTTGGGGAAGGCTGGCTGGTTGGGGTTGAGGGGAACCGGGGCACCGGCTGGGGTGGTTCGGATACAATCGGAGGGGAAGTAGGCGAAGCTGGACCGATTGGCCCACGCGCGCAGGAGTGGGTTTGCTTCACGGTTTGTTGAAAAAGCGTAAGGGCAGTCGGTACGTGGCGGCAAGCGTGCTGGTGGGCGGTTCCGCGGTAGTGCTGGGGCTTGCGGGATGCACCAATGCGTACCGTCCTGTGGTGAGTGCGATTAACCCGGTAGGGCCGGCAGCGCAGCCGACCAAGTATGCGATCGCTGTCAGCAGCCCGAGCGCAACAGGGTCAGGGCTGCTAACGATTGTGGACTTTGCGGGCGACACGGTGCTGGCCACGCCACCGATCGTGCCCAACCCGACCTACTTCGCCATCAGTTCGGATGCTACAGAGGGCATCGCGATCAACAACCAGAGTGGGTTGAGCGACGTTCCGATTTCGACGCCGAATGCGCTGATCGCCAGTCGCGTGGTGCAGGCGACGCTGCCGACCAACGTGACCGCGCCGACGGTCAATGCGTTCAGCTTCGGCGGCCAAAACCGCATCTTTGTGCCCGAGATTGGGCAAGCGAATACACAGGCCTCCGG
>CAXTTZ010000177.1:0-6384 GCA_964247325.1 uncultured Acidobacteriaceae bacterium
GGGCGGGGGTGACCTGGCAGCCGTTAGGGATGACAATGCCGCTTTTAGGCAGAAAGAAGTTGCGCAGCAGTCCCTGCAACGTGGCGCGGGTAGGGGCAATCACGGCGGCAGCATCGAGCAGGCCGGCCTGAACCACCGAGATGTAGCGGTTGAGCCAAGGCGTGGGCTCGAGCGCGGAAGGGTTGCAGGCGCGGGCCCAGCTGAGCACGTCGCTGTGGGCCACAACAACGCGGGGGACTGCGACAGGGAGCGCACCGAAGCAGAATTGATTGGACAGCAGGAGATCGGGCTGGAACTGGTCAGCAGCGGCTAGAAGGACGGGATTGCCTTCGGGTAGGGTGCGGTCGTTATTTTGCATCCACTCGAGCGGAAGATTGTGGGTTTCGGAACTGAAGTGGTCCGGGTGCTGGGCGTGGGTGCGGTCGCACCAGGCGGCTTGATCCTGGGCGAGGGCCCTGCCAAAACTGACCAGATGGACGCTGTGGCCGCGCTGGAGGAGCTCGGCCGCGAGGTCGGAGGTGAAGGTCCAAACGCCGCCGATAGGGTCGGTGGTGATCAGGAGGCGCATACGAGGTCCTGCGCTTCCCATTGCTGGGCTTCCAGTTCGGCGAGCGAGAGCGGCTGTGCGGACTGGATGTCGCTGAAGCCTTTGTCGGCGAAGAGATTGAGGTAGAAGTCATGGGCGCGTTCCCAGGCGGCTTCGTCGGGCTGGGCGCCAAAGGTTTGCACGTAGTTGGGGCTGCCTGGAAAGGGGAACATGGGCACGGGCTCGGAGACCCAAACGCCGGCTGCTTTCATGCGGGTCTGCCAGGCAGCGACGAGGGCGGGATCGTCCTGCGGGGTCTTGATGAGGTTGGCCTGGACCCAGGGGATGCGCTGGCGAGCGTAGAGCAGCAGCTCCGAGATACGGTCGGTGGAGAGACGGCAGTTCTTGTTCATCTCGTCGCGGCCGGCCTCGGTGAGGGACTCGACGCCGCACTCGAAGGAAACGGTGTGCGCGCGGCCGAGCAGATCCATGCCGGCCTCATCCCAAAGGTCGATGCGCGATTGAAAGCCGATCGAGACGGGGCGCTTGCTGATCTCTTCGAGTAGGGCATGGACCTGCTTGCCGACACCGAAGATTTCGTCGATGAAGTAGATGTAATCGACGCCGCGGCTGAGGAGCTGGTCGATTTCGGCCAGCACGGCGTCGAGGGGTCGTTCGCGGTATTTGTTGCGGAAGAGTGTCTTATTGCAGAATGAGCAGGCCCAGGGGCAGC
The DNA here is from genome assembly GCA_964247325.1 of uncultured Acidobacteriaceae bacterium. GTDB lineage: Bacteria > Acidobacteriota > Terriglobia > Terriglobales > Acidobacteriaceae > Granulicella. The sequence continues at coordinate 1,260 of CAXTTZ010000177.1, forward strand.
CGCGGGCGAACTCGACCTCGGCGCCGAGGTGGAGGTGGTCAGCGCCGTTGCCAGGGAAGATGTGGTGCTTGTGGGCGTGGCGTTCGACGGGGTAGTCCGAGTAGTCGAGCGGGCCGAGCGAGCGCATGTCGGTGGCGCCGAGGCCGGGGCTTTGGTGGATCTGGCCGTTGGAATCGCGCCAGGTGCAGCCGGGGATAAGCTCGTAGGGGGTAGAAGCGAGCTGAGGGAGGATGCCGTCGGGCTCGCCGCGGAGGACGATATCGGCGCCGGTTTTTTCGAGGGTGGCCAGTGGAGTCGCGGAGCCGTGCGGGCCGATGACGACGATTTTGGGCGTGGCGGAGGGCCCGCGCAGGGCGGCAACCCACTGCTTGGGGACGCGAAGCTCGGGCTGCGGACAGCGCCAGAAGAGGTAGGACGGGGCGGTCGGGATGACGAGAAAATCGGCATGGAAGCCGTCGAGGCGTTGAAGGACCTGCTTGGGGGTGAGGTCTTCCATGAAGGCGTCGACAAGCAGGACGTCGTGGCTGGCAGCACGAAGCAGCTCGCGGGCGGAGAGGAGCTCGAGGGGGAAGTGGGGGTCGGGACAGCCGAAGTACGTGGACCCCTCGAAGATCCAATGCGGGTTGACAAGAGCGTATCTCAAGCGACCTCCTCGCCGACGAGCTCGAGCGCGGGTGCCGAGGCGGTTTGGCAGGCGCGGATGGCGGCTTCGTTTGCGACCCAAAACTGGCGGATGCTCGCGAGCGTGTCGGCGAGGGAGCGACGGGGTTTCCAGCCAGTGTCGCGAGCGATTTTGTCGATGTTGGAGATGTAGAGCGGCTGGTCGCCCGGGCGGACGCGGCTGTGGCGGAGATCGAGTTTGTGGCCTGGCTTGGACTCCAGCTCGACTTCGATGCCGCGGAGCAGTTCAAGAACCGAGGTGGAGCGCTCGGGGCCGCCGCCCAGGTTGTAGATCTGGCCTTGGGTCAGGCGGCGGTGGTTGCGAGCCGCGAGCATGGCATCGACCAGGTCGTGCACGTGGAGGACGTCGCGCACTTGGCGGCCATCGCCGTAGATGGTGATGGGGCGGCCGGCGAGGGCGCAGTAGAGGAAGTGCGCGACCCAGCCTTGGTCCTCGTTGCCGAACTGGCGCGGGCCGGCGATGCAGCTCATCCGGAAGACGACGGTGGGCAGGCCGTAGATGCGGGCGTAGTCGCGAACGTATTGGTCGGCGGTGCCTTTCGAGCAGCCGTAGGGCGAGTGAAAGTCGAGCGGTTCGGCTTCGGTGACGCCGCGAAAGGCGCGGTCGGCGGCCTGGTAGCGGGAGGACGCAGGGTGTACCGCAACGCCTTCAAGCGAACCATAGACTTTGTTAGTGGAAGTGAAGAGTACAAAGGGCTTACGCGGAGAGCGGCGCGCGGCTTCGAGGACGTGGAGGGTGCCAAGCGCGTTGGTTTCGAAGTCGCTGTGGGGGTCGTCAATCGACGAGGTAACCGCGACCTGGGCGGCTAGATGGTAGATCTCGGCTGCGTCGCGGGCGGCGTGGGCTACCGCGTGAGGGTCGCGGATGTCGCCCTGCAGGATCTCGAGACGGCTGGCAGCGCCGGGCAGCGATTGGAGCCAGGCGAGGTTGTGCTCGACGCCACGGCGGGACAGGTTATCGAAGAGACGGATGCGGGCAGAGGTGTCGGCGAGCAGGCGCTCGGCGAGATTGGAGCCGATAAAGCCCGCGCCGCCGGTGATAAGGATGGTGGGTGCGGCGCTGCGGGAACCTGCGCTGGCTTTGGGCTCCATCATCGGGGACTCCTTTGCGTGGTCGAGCGGGGATGCGCGGCGGGGAAAGGCATCAGGCGGTCAGACCGTAGGTGGTGAGCTCTTGAAGCATGGTTTCGGCTTTGTCTTCCACCTCGGCGGCCTCCTGGGCTTTGAGCCAGGCGGCAAGCTCGCGGAAGCCATCCTCGTGGGTGACCTCCGGCTCGTAGCCGAGCAGGGTCCGAGCTTTGGTGATATCGGCGTAGCAGTGGCGGATGTCGCCTGCACGGTACTTTTGGCTGATGATGGGCTCGACGGACTTGCCGAGGGCATCGGCGAGTATCTCAGCGACGCGGCGGATCGTGATGGGCTTGCCGCAGCCGATGTTGATGACCTCGCCATTGGATTCGGGGCGCTCCATGGCGAGCATGTTGGCGCGAACGATATCGTGGACGCTGACGAAGTCGCGCATCTGCTCGCCGTCTTCGAAGACCATGGGTTCGCGGCCGTTGAGCATGCGCGAGGCAAAGACCGCGGCGACGCCGGTGTAAGGGTTGGAGAGCGCTTGGCGCGTGCCGTAGATGTTGAAAAAGCGCAGCGCAGTAACAGGCAGACCGTAGTTGCGGCCGTAGATGAGGCAGAGCTGCTCCTGATCGCGCTTGGAAAGGGCGTACACGGAGTTAGTCTCTGACGGCTTTGCTTCGTCGGTGGGCACAGGACGAAGGGTTGCGCCGCAACGCTCGCAAGGGAGCTCCCAAGCGCCGGAGCGAAGCTGGGCGACCAAGCGCACGGACGGGGCGGCATCGAGACCGCAGCCAGGGCAAAGGTAGCGGCCTTCGCCGTAGATCGACATGGAAGAGGCGACGATGAGCTTTTCGGGGGAAAGCTTCGAGTCGAGCAGGGCTTGAAGCAGCTCGGCGGTGCCCTGGGTGTTGACGCTCATGTAGCGGGCGATCTCGTACATGGACTGCCCGACGCCGACGGTGGCGGCGAAATGAAAGATAACATCGACGCCGGCGAGCACATCGCGGAGGCGGTTGGGGTCGCGGACGTCGCCGGCGATGAGCTCGACCTCGGGAGAGAGGTAGTCGGGGCGCTGGCCGTTGGGGTGGACCTGAGGGGTGAGGTCGTCGAGCACGCGCACACGGTGGCCGGCGCGCAGCAGGCCGTCGGCGAGGTGGGAGCCGACGAAGCCGGCGCCTCCAGTGATGAGAATTTGCTTGCTCATAGGCTGCCGACGGGCTCCTCGCTGAGGGTATGGGTGGGTTGTTGAGGGGTGGTAAGGGCGTAACGCTCAACGGCCCAGCGGGCGAACTCGGCAAACTCGTTGTTGTCGCGGGGCGGGCTGGTATGGTGGTCTTCGAGGCCGAGGTGCCCGGGCGTAAAGCATAGGGTGAGCGCGACGCGAAAGGGGGCGAGCGCGGTCATTTGGCGGTCGAACCAAGCTTCGGCACCGGGGCGAAAACTGTCGGCCCAGCTCAGGCCGGTGCGGAGGTACTCGACGCCGCGCTCATGCATCCACTGGACAGCGTCGTCGAGGCGATGGTCTTCAAAGTGGAACCACTGGCAAAGGCCGGCGCTGCCGTCGGTGGGAAAGTGCCGGGCGGCGAGCTTGGGCTGGCCTTCGGCGTTGACCAGGCCAAGGTAGTAGTGGCGGTAGTAGGCGGAGCCTTCGGCCTCCTTGTGGCGGGTTTCGGCGGGCCAGGAAGGGGGAAGGTCGAAGAGCGAATACCAGTGGAGGCGCTCGGCGCGGCCGCGGAGCAGTTCCAAAGTGCGCTGGAGGCCAAACTCCTGGACCTCCTCGGCACCAAAGGAGGAGACGCCAACCTCGGTGACCCAGACGGGTTTGCCGGAAACCTCGGCGGCCTCGCGGACGCGGTCGGGCCACTCATTGAGCTGCCAATGGTTCCAGTCGAGCGGAAAGCCATGGATCCCGACGGCGTCCACCGCGTCCATCACGCCCTGGGCGGCCATGTTACGAAGAAAGTCGATATCGGCCGAGGAAACGCCGCCGAGGACGATCGGGAGGTCGGGGTTCACGGCGCGGATGGCGGCGGAGGCGCGCTTGACCATGTCGCTGAAGCGTTCCCAGTTGGGGTCGAGCTTGAAGTTCCAGTGCGACAGATTGTTCGGCTCGTTCCAGAGCACAACTGCTTCCACCATTTCGGTTTTTTGCCTCACTCACTTCCGATTGTGTCGCCGGCGCGCCTCGAACGTGGCCGAATCGTGCAGGGCAGCTTGGCGCCGGCGCAGGGTACAAACCTTATGTGCCTGAATACTACACATTTCGGGAGCTTTGAAGAAGATGCGGGAAGCATTTTGTTGGGGTGAGGAGGCGATTTCGCGTTGAAAACGGGGTCGAAGTGAGATTGGTGGCGACTTTTTGGTGATTTCGGGGCACTGGGAGCCTCGTTTGACTCGCTTTGCTACGGACCTTGAGTGGTTTGGGTGCGCCTTTGCTCTGGGGTGCTTGGCGGCGTGTGCGGTGTGAAGTGACGGCAGACGTAGAGCGGGGCGAGAGGAGCGTGTTGGGCCGAAGAGTGGTTGTTTGCCGTTTCTTCGCTTAGGCTCAGGGTATGGCGAGCAAGGCAGAGGCGGTGAGTGCGAGGGGGTTGCGGGCGGAGTTAGGGCGGCGCGGATTGGCGCATGCAGCGGTGGCGGAGGAACCGGAGGTCGGGTACGGCAAGCAGCAGAGCGTAGTCTTCGCGGAGGACGAGGCGGGGGCGCATGGGAACTTTTTGGCGGCCTCGTACCGGCGCATCTTGGCGAACGCGGATTGGGCGCGGCGCTTGGGGAAGAGCTACACCGCGAACGCGCAGATGCCGCGAGCGAGGGATCGGGCACGGGGTGAGCTAGAGTGTGCGACGAGCTCGGATGCGCTGTTGATGAACATCTTCTGCTATCCGGGGGTGACGCACCGGGCGGGGCTGTGTGCCCTGTTGGGGGTCGAGCGCGGGTTACGGCCGAGCTTTGGGGTGCGAGCGAGCTTGCCGATGCAGCGCGGCGAGGTGGATCGGACGGAGCTGGATATGCAGCTGGGGGCGGTGCTGTTTGAAGCCAAGCTAACCGAGGGTGGGTTTGGAAAGGCGAGCGCGGAGCGATTGCAGCGCTATGAAGGGGTGGAGGAGGTGTTTGACCTCGAAGCGCTGCCGCGGGTTGGTGGAGCGTTCGCGGGATATCAATTAGTGCGTGGGGTGATGGCGGCGCTGCGGACCGAGGCGCGGTATGCGGTGCTGCTCGATGAGCGACGGGTGGATCTGGTGGAGCCTTGTTTTGGGGTGCTGCGGGCGGTCCGGTGGGCGGAGGTGCGGCAGCGATTGCGGGTGGTGACCTGGCAGGAGGTGGCAGAGGTAGTGCCGGGGCGGGTGCGGGAGTTTTTGGCGGGGAAGTATGG
>CAXTTZ010000178.1:0-6364 GCA_964247325.1 uncultured Acidobacteriaceae bacterium
CGCGCATTTCTTTACAAATCTTGAAATCTTATGACATCCCACGCTCGTCCACACCGCATATGATCACAGCCATCACGGCCGGCACAGCAACCCTGGCGCGACGGGAGCGGGCAATCTCCGAGTTGGACGACATCGACGCCCTGGTGCGCACCCATCGCGCTCGCCTGCTCCGTTTTGTGACCTTTTCCGTGGGCGACGACGACATCGCCGCCTCCATCGTGCAGGACTGCTTTCTCAAGGCTTACAACAACCGCGAGTCTTTTCGTGGCGACTGCAGCCTCCAGACTTGGCTCACCTCCATCGCCCTCAACCTTGTTCGCGATTACCAGCGCACCCGCAAGTTCCAGTTCTGGCGCAAGGCCGCCAAAACTGCCACCGACGTGATGGAGGTCGCCTCCATCCTCCCCGCCGGCGGCAGCTCCCCCGAAGGCCAACTGCTAGCCCGTGAGCGCGCCGCCGCCGTCGCCGGTATACTGGAGTCCCTTTCCAGCAACCAACGTACTGTCTTTCTCATGCGCTTCACGGAAGAGATGGAGTTGGCAGAGATCGCCAAAGCCATGAACATGCCCGTCAACACCGTGAAAACGCATCTGCATCGCGCCGTGCGCACCGTTCGCGCCCGCGTAGGAGCGGCCCAATGACTTCCTCTCCGTTCACCCCCGCGCCCCCTGCCGTAGCCAATTCCTGCCCCTACCTTACTGACGACCACATCGCCGACCTGCTCAGCGGCGTCGAGCCCGCTGCCTCTCTCCATGCGCACCTAGCCGTTTGCCCGCCCTGCCGCTTCGAGGTCGACGAACTTCGCCTTTCCCTCACCCACTTCAATGACTTTGCCCTCCGCTGGGCCGAGCGCGAAGCTCCGCAGCGCATCCAAACCCCCTCGCGCTGGCTGCTCCACCTCGGTCGCCCCATGTGGGGCCTCGGCTTGATCACCACCACCGCTGCCTTCCTGATCGCCGCCATCACCAGCCTGCCCGGCCGCCACACACCCGTCCCCCCGGCCACCCCTGCGGTGGCTACAAGCGAGCCCTCCAATACCGAGTTGGCGGATGACAACCACCTCATGCTTTCGATCCACCAGGCTTTAGCCGACAACACGCAACTCGCCGTACCGATTGCCGACCTCCGCGACGGAAAGGGCGCGGTTCGGGCGGACGGCTCTGCTTTCCCCTCACCCGTGATCGATTAAACAACCTGCGTCGAGGTCTAGCGCAAGTTCACTTTGGGCTGCCATGCAAACCGTAAGGCATCGCTGAAATGCTTCGTTTCTCCCTAATCCGTCGGACGCTCGCCTTCTTTCTCACCTTGGCTGGCCTCCTGCTCGCCGCGCCCGCCGCAGCTGCCCAACACGGCGGCGGCGGAGGCATGCATGGCGGAGGCGGCCCTTTTGGCGGCGGCGGTGGCGGTGTCTTCCCCGGCAACATGAACCGCGGCTTCAATCACGGTGGCCCGCCCCCCGGCAACGCCGCCGAATCGGCCGGCACCGTCAGTGCCATGCGCGGCGGCCTCCAACTCGGCCCCCCAGGCCGCTGGTGGGACGAAAAACATTTCGCCAAAGACCTCAAGTTGCGCTCCGACCAGCAGCATCGCATGGACAGCATCTTTGAAAGCAACCGCTCCAGCCTACTCCACCGCCTCCAAGATCTCGAAGCGGAACAAAGCCGCATGGAAACCCTCACCCATGCCAAAACCCTCGACGAGGTCGCCCTGTTCGCGCAAATCGACCGCGTCGCCCAAGCCCGCGCCGAACTAGAAAAAGCCAACACCCACTACCTGCTCCAAATCCGCAACGAAATGGACCCCGACCAACTTTCCCGCCTAGAACAGCATCACTAAGCCCCAAGCTCCTTCCTTGCTTGTGATTTTGAAGCGAACTTGCTGTTGTCTTTGCTTTCTTGTCATTCCCGAAGGGAATCTGCATTTCGCGCAAAGCGCCACAAATCTAAATTACCAAAACCCAATCACCGTCCCCGCAGACTCTTCTCAAAGAACCCCACCGCCAACGCCCCCACCTCCGCATGCACCGCCTCACGGCTTACCCCGGCAGGGTCAGTACAGAGGGCCGGCAGCAGCGCCGCTCCCCGCGCCGTACAGGTGTCCAAGAACGTATAGTGCGCCACTCCTGGCAGCGTGGTCTCCCGCGCGCCTCGCACATGCGCCCGCACGTAGTCTGCATTGTCCTTAGGCACCGCAATCGCATCAGCGCTGCCCACCAATAGCTGCACAGGCACTCGCATCGCCCTCAAGCTCTCCGGCGTTAGGGCAAAGGCCGGCACGGGCGCAAGGGCCATCACTGCCCGCACCCGCGGGTCGGCAAAGCTTTCCCCCGAACGCGCCAGGCTTTCGCCGCTCGTCTTGCGTGCCGCCGCCAGCGCCTCTTCCATTGTCCCCAGCCCACGCGCCTCGGTCAGATGACAGGCCGGCGCCGTGATCTCCTTGCGGCAACGCTCGGCAAGAGCGCTTAAGTCCATACGCGCGCCGCCCATCGCCAGCACCGTGTAGCCACCCAGCGAGTACCCCGCCGCCCCCACGCGCTCACGGTCCACATGCGGCCCAAGCTCCGGGTCCGCCAGCAGCCCATCCAGAATCTCGCTCAGGTCTGTCGCGCGCTCCCAGATCAGCGAAAAACCCTCTGCCGTATCCGACCCGTTCGCGTTATTGCCTGGATGATCCACCGCCGCCGCTACAAACCCTGCCCGCGCCAGCGCCGTGCCCAACCACGCCATCTGCTCGGCCGAACTACCCGTATCGTGCGACAGCAGCACCAGCGGCAATGGCTCCATCGACGGCGCAAACGCCGCATGCGGCATCGCCGACCCTGCGGTAAACAGCGGCGCCTCCGGCGGTCCTATCGCCAGCGGCGTCTCCCTCGCCGTAGCCGCCGCTGGGTACCAAACCACCGTATGCAGGCGATGCTCCGCCACCCCGCGCCAGTTTCTTCGCTGCGTGGGTACAAAATCCCGCGTCACCAGCCCCACCTTGCCCTGCACCGGCACCCGGTCGCCCTTCTGCGGCGCCGCGTTGCCCCACTGCCCAGCTAGCAGGCTCAAACCCACCACACACCCGAGTCCCCGCGTCGCAAACCCTTTCATACCCCCAGTCTAAGCCGGCTCCTTTTGGCTACACTTGGGCCAGTGAACGCCCTCGCCTCTGCTGTTCCACTCGTCACGGCCCTGCTCACCCTTTGCGGCATCGCGTACAGCCTTCTCGCCTTGTGGGGAGCGCGCACCTTTCGCCGCACACCTCAAACTGCCGCCGCCCTCCCCGACCCAGCCCCAGGCGTGTCCCACCACACACCCCACCGGGGCGTCGCCCCCCGCATGTACGCCGGCTTTGCCAGCCACTGCACCCAGCTCTACCCCGGGCCCTTCGAGCTTCTCTTCGGCGTCGGCTCACTCGAGGACCCCGCCGTCGCCGAGGTCGCCCGCCTCCGCGTCGAGTACCCCCACCTTTCCATCCGCCTGATCGAGTGCCCCGAGCGCCTCGGCCCCAACGGCAAGCTCTCCACCCTCGCCCAAATGTTGCCCCATGCCCAGTTCGAGCACATCCTCGTCAACGACTCCGACATCCTCGTCTCCCCCACCTATCTCGCCGGCATCATAGCGCCTTTCGCCGCTCCTACTAGCCCCAACCAAGCCCCCATCGGCCTGGTGACCGCGCCCTACCTCGGCCGCGCCGAGCGCACTCTGCCTTCGCGGCTCGAAGCTCTCGGCATCGCCACCGACTTCATCCCCGGCGTGCTCGCCGCGCGCGCGCTCGAGGGCGGCCTCCGCTTCGGTCTCGGCTCCACCCTCGCCACCACCCAAACGGCCCTCGCGACTATCGGCGGCTTCGTCGCCCTCGCCGACCAGCTCGCCGACGACTACGAGCTAGGCGCCCGGCTCACCCGCGCCGGCTTCCGCGTCGAGCTCGCCCCCGAGGTCGTCGCCACCACCGTCCCCCCCTACACCTTCCGCGGCTTCGTCGACCACCAACTTCGTTGGGCGCGCTCCACCCGCGATTCCCGCCGCGCCGGCTATCTCGGCCTCGTCTTCACCTATGTCCTACCCTGGGCGCTCGCCACCGTCCTCGCCAGCGGCTTCGCCCTGTGGAGTTGGTCGCTCCTCTCGGTCGCGCTGCTCGCCCGCGTCGCCGTCGCCCTCACGGTCGGCGTCGGCCTCCTGCGCGACGAGCAGGTCCTCCGCGATCTTTGGCTCCTGCCCCTCCGCGACACCTTCGCCCTCTTCTTCTGGCTGTGGAGTTACGCCAGCGACACCGTCCTTTGGCGCGGCGAACGCTTCCACCTCAAGCACGGCGTGTTGGAGCATGTCTCGTGACCCGCACGTCCACCGTCCGCGATCGCTTGGCCGTCAACCCATGCCACAGGGAGTTTGCGTCTGCTCTTGCTTTTCTTATTGTCATTCCCGCAGGGAATCTGCTTCTTACTCCGGCGAGCGAGCCCCAGCGCTTTTGCCACACCCTATCTCAGCAAGTCCTCCGAGTTCCACGGCTCGTTCGGTCCCGCAATCGGCCGCTGCGCTCCGCAAATCATACTTCTGCTCCGTGAGAAACGGGCACAGCACGCCGGCCTCAAGCCTCTATCTCAAAATACTCATCTCGGCCGCGGCCTCCCGAATCACCGTCTCGGAAACTCCATGAGCAAGCAGCCTATGGCTGAACTCCTCCATAGCGCTATTCCTAACACGTTCTTCCTCTCTCGCAGCTAGGTGCTCGCGAAGCCCATTTGAGATATATGCGCGAATTAGCGCTTGGTACCCCCCAAACCCCAAAGTCGGCGCGATCTCCTTTAAATCTTCAATCACGTGCTCGGGCAGCCGAAGTGAAATTAAGGTCATGGGCTTGTTGGCTTCCATATTGCGCTGAATGCGATCACTCATTTTCATAACGTCTCCTTTCCGCAGGTTCCGCGGGCCGTGCCGAAACGATGCGTAGAACCTTCCCCTCCCGGAGAACATGAACGACATACAAAAGGTTGTAACTGGCTGTGAGCCCAATACAAGCAAGGCGAGTCTCCTCCGCCGGGCTTGCATCCTCATAAATAGCCAATTGATCCAGAAAGCATTCCCTAGCCTGCTCGAACCGGATTCTATGATGAACGAAGTTGCTTGCGGCTTTCTGACTGTCCCAAACAAAGGCCTGCCCGTCCAATGTCGAGAACACATCCATATAGCTATTATATATACACCTATATTGCCAATCGGCTAGGCGACTGGCCATCCGTGCCTATATACAGCTTCGCCTTACGAAGGTTAGATCACCCCAGCAGGTCTTCCGGGTCTCTCGACTCATTCGGCCCTCGCAGCCGGTCGTCGATGTCATCCACCTTGTCCGTCAGAAAGTTCAGCTTGCGCGCCAGCGACTGAATCTCCATCTCCGAGCGCCGGTTCACCTCAAAATCCAGCTCCGACCGCAGCCGGTCTTTCGCATCCTGCCGGTTCTGGCTCATCATGATCACCGGCGCCTGAATGGCCGCCAGCATCGACAAAAACAGGTTCAGCAAAATAAAAGGGTAAGGGTCCCATGCACGCCCACGCAGCGCCACATTGATCGTGGTGTACACCATCAGCACGACCCCAAACAAAATGATGAACGTCCACGATCCGCCAAACGCCGCGACCTTATCCGCAACCCGTTCGCCAAAGGTTTCCCGCTCATCAATCAGCTCATTGGGATTGCGGAACGACCGATCGCGCACCATGCGCTGCGTTGCGTGAATCTCGCGCGCTACCACCGTCAGCAGATCCAGCCCGGCCATCGGCTTGCGCTTCAACAGCGTCGCAAGGTCGTTACGGTCCACCTCTACGCAGCCGGTCGGCTCCACAGCCACCGCGGTCGTCTGGTGCGGCTGGTCGTCCAGCATCGACGCGAACCCAAAAAAGTCGCCGTGCTTCGGCTCCGAAAACAGAACCTCCTGGCCATCCTTGTCGATCGAAAACACGCGCACCGATCCGCTGATCACAATGAACGCGCGCGCCGATGGATCACCCGCTTTGTAAATGCGCTGCATCGCGCCAAAGTCGCGCATCTCTACCTGCTGCGCCAGCACGGCCAGCTCATCTTCATCCAGCAAAGAAAACAGCGGAACATGGCGAAGCTCTAACGGATTGCAGGGCATGGGAAGATCTCGCAGAAGAAAGTACCGTTCCGATGCTACCGCAGCTCGATGCGTCCTGTTCTTTCCAGCTCACAGAGCACGGTTCCATACATAAACTGAAGAGCACGGTTCCCTGTCTGAACTTGTACGAATCTTAGGTTCGCCCGAGAACGGGAAGGGCGTGGCTTCAGTCACGCCGTCTATGCTGCAACGCAAGGCGGCTTTAGCCGCTGAGGTACGCTTGCCTACCAGCTCGCGACTGCCCCCTAC
>CAXTTZ010000179.1:0-6361 GCA_964247325.1 uncultured Acidobacteriaceae bacterium
GGCTCGTCCATAATGATCAGTTCGGGCTCATGCAGCAGCGCGGCGATGAACTGAATCTTTTGCTGCATGCCTTTGGAAAGCTCTTCGGTCTTCTTTCCGATCGCCTCGGTGATCTGCAGCCGCTCGCACCAGTCCACCGCCCGCTTTCGCGCGGTCGCCTCGTCCAAACCATGCAGCTGGCCCAAAAAGACAAGCTGGTCGAGCACCTTCATCTTCTTATAAAGCCCGCGCTCCTCGGGCAGGTACCCCACCCGGTGCAGCAACCCGCGCGCAAACGGCTGACCGAACAGCTCCACACGCCCCGAATCCGGTACGGTCATGCCGATCATCATGCGAATGGAGCTGGTTTTGCCGGAGCCGTTCGGTCCTAGCAGGCCGAACATCGTCCCCGCCTCGATGCGCAGCGACAGCCCTTCTACGGCCACCTTTGTGTCATACACCTTGCGAATGCTTTCAAGTTGAACGACCGGCATCATCACATTTCCAGTCTAGCGCGTGCCTTCCCGCCCGCTTGAAAAATAACGGCTCAAGTTTTTACGCAATCTGCCGATAAGGGAAAAGAGTCGACGATTCAGACGAGGCTGGCCTTACAACAAGGTCCGGTCCCTCGCCATCGGCCGTTCGGTCTGTAGGCCGTACGCGTTCTTTCAGGAGGCAGTTGTGGTGGATGAAGAAAAGGCCGTAGCAGAACGAAAGCGTTTGGAGGCTGTACATCGGCTTGAAATCCTGGATACCGCTGCCGAACCGGAGTTCGATGAGTTGGTCGAGTTGGCCGCAGCCATCTGCGGCACGCCGATGTGCGCCATCTCCATTCTCGACGCGGACCGGCTATGGTTCAAATCTTCTTTGGGTCTGAACGTTACAGAAACCCCACGGGAGATCGCCTTTTGCCATCACACCGTTCAGCAGCTAGATCTCCTCTTGGTCGAGGACGCGACGCTGGATGAGCGCTTTGCCGAAAATCCCGTGGTGAAAGGCGAGGTCGGTCTACGCTTTTACGCCGGGTTTCCCGTAGCCAGCCCCGAAGGCGAGGCGGTCGGTACCCTTTGCGCCTTCGATTGCACCCCGCGTACACTCAGCCCCGAACAACGCGCCGCCTTGCGTGTGCTCGCCAAACAGGTCTCGACACGGCTGGAACTGCGCGCCGAACGCCGCAAGCTGAAACAGGCCCTCATCGAAGCCAACGCCATGCAAGGCAAACTCGCCGCTAGCGAGCGCCGCTTCCAAACCTTCATGGACAGCGGTCCCTTTCTGAGCTACCTGAAAGACGCGGACGGCCGCATGCTCTATTACAACAAGCGCATGGCACAGCATTTTGACGTGTCCCGCCATGTGCTCCTCAACAAAACTGACGAAGACCTTTGGCCGCCGGAGCTCGCGCACATGTACCGCGAACACGACCTCGAGGTGCTTCGCACCGGCAAGCTCCAGGTGCTCGAAGAAGCCACCCACAACCCGGATGGCAGCTTGTCGGTTCTGCGCTCCTACAAATTCCCCTGCACCGACGTCGATGGGCACATGCTGGTCGGGGGTGTTTCCGTCGACGTCACCGCCGAACGGCAGCAAAAGGCAGACCTGGAGCGCTACCAAGCCGAACTGGAAAGAGCCAACCTGCGCCTCAGCGAGCTTGCCTCCATGGACAGCCTCACCGGATTAGCTAACCGCCGGCACTTCGATGAGCGGTTCGCGACCGAGTTCATCCATGCCCGGCGCAAGGGGCATAACCTTTCCGTCCTCCTGCTCGACATCGACGACTTCAAAGCGCGCAACGACACCTTCGGCCATCTACACGGCGACGACATCCTGCGCCAGCTCGGGGCCGTGCTGCGACGCACCATCCGTGCGTACGACTTTGCAGCTCGCTACGGCGGCGAAGAGTTCGTTCTGCTGCTTCCAGGCAGCGATGAGTCGGAGGCCGCCCGCATGGCCGCACGCCTGCTTCGGATCATCCATGAGGAGGTTTGGAATCATGCGCCCGTCACAGTCAGCATCGGGATCGCGGCCATGCACGTTTCCATTCCGAACCGGGAGCACCTGCTGACCCTTGCCGATCAAGCACTGTATGCCGCTAAACGAGGCGGCAAAGATCGCAGCGTCTGCTACAGCGCCTATTCTAGATCGCCTCAACCAGCCGCACCGGAACGAGCGGCCGCGCCTTCAGTGCAAGCTCCCGGTCAGGAATCAACCCTTTTCCCGCCAAGGCCCGAGCGCCTCAGCCCAGCATTGGCCAGCCACTTCCAGCCTTTGCGGCCATAAAAGGAACCCAGGTCCGGGACTGGACCTGGGTTCTTAGATCTTGGAACTATCATCAGCTTGTCGGACCTGGCGCGGGGAGCTTAAGGCTTACTAAGGTTTTAGCGGCGGCATTCTTCGTTTTCTTATCATCCCGTAGCGCAGCGGAGGGATCTGCTTTCCTTCGTGCGACACCGGAGGTACAGGCAACCAGCAGATTCCTCCACTACGTTACGAATGACAAGCGAAAGAAGCTAAGCAGCCCGCTAAAGGCTGTAACAGGTTCTAGGACTGGCTGCCGGAATCGCTGGCGCTTTCGCCTGCAGCTCCTTCGGCAGCGCTCTGCTCTTCCAACTGCCGCTGCAACTCTTCCCGGCGCTTTTCACGAGCTTCCGTGCGTTTTTGCGCCTTTTCGCCCAACGCCTGCTCCGCGCCAAGCAGCTCGATGTACGCCATCTCCGAAGCATCGCCTTGCCGCGTGCCGGTGCGCACAATGCGCGTGTACCCTCCATTGCGCTCCGCATAGCGCGGCGCCACCACGGCAAAAAGACGATCAACCGACTCCGGCGTCATCAGATACGCCAAAGCCTGCCGGCGCGCATGCACCGTGCCATCCTTGCCCAAGGTCACCATCTTTTCCACCAGGGGGCGCGACGCCTTGCATTTGGTGACGGTGGTGTGAATGCGATCGTTCAGAATGACGCTGGTCACGAGATTGCGAAGCAGCGCCCTTCTATGACTTGTATTTCTGCCGAGCTTAAAACCGCCTTTACGATGGCGCATGCTTCATCTCCTTCGACCCAGGTCCTGCCTGTAGATCGGTGGCTCCGCTCGGGAGCCGGTGAATGGCAGCGCAGCGGCAACCCTCGCTGCCGCGCCGCGAATGACCCTCGAAAGGAAGTAGGCCTCAGCAAAGCCAAACCCTCTGGCCTTGCTGCTTCCTACTTCCTACTCGCTACTTCCTACTTCAAAACGTCTCCTGCTCCGGCGCAAGGTCCAGGTCCTCGTCGTCCAGATCGTCATCTTCGTCGTCGTCATAGGCGGCATAGCTTTGCGCTAGCGCCTGTGCCGGAAGAATCGAGGTCGGCCCTGGGACCGGGTTGCCGTTTTCATCAATCTTCATGCCGAGCGAAAGGCCCATCTGCGCGAGAATCTCTTTGATCTCGTTCAGGCTCTTGCGGCCAAAGTTTTTGGTCTTTAGCATCTCGGCTTCGGTCTTCTGAATCAGCTCGCCGATGGTGGCAATATTCGCGTTCTTCAGGCAGTTATAGCTGCGCACCGAAAGCTCGAGCTCCTCCACCGACCGGTTCAGGTTCTCGTTCCGCAGCGCGGGCCCGTCGTGATCGCCGTGGCCGCCGGCCTCCATCTCCTCCTCGAAGTTGATGAAGATAGTCATGTGGTCCTTTAGCAGCTTCGCCGAAAGCCCCAGCGCATCCGCGGGCTGCACCGTGCCGTTAGTCCAGATCTCGAGCGACAACTTGTCATAATCGGTGATCTGACCCAAACGCGCCGCTTCCACAACGAAATTCACCTTTCGCACCGGGGAGTGCACCGAATCAATCGGAATGAACCCCAGGCCCAGGTCGCCGTCGAAGTTTTTGTCGGCCGACACATAGCCGCGGCCGCGCTTCAGTCGCATCTCCATGTCGATCCGGCCGCCCTCCGACACCGTGCAGATATACACATCGGGGTCCAAAATCTCCACATCGCCATCCGACTCGATCATCCCCGAGGTCACCGTGCCGGGCTGGTCTACATGCAGATACAGCGCCTTAGGGCCGTCCCCGTGGAGCTTGAAGGGGATCTGCTTTAAATTCAGAATGATGTCCGTCGCGTCCTCTACCACTCCGGTGATGGACTGAAACTCGTGGAGCACGCCTTCCACCTTGACGGCGGTCACCGCGGCGCCTTCGATCGAGCTGAGCAGGGTGCGGCGCAGCGCATTGCCGATCGTCGTGCCAAACCCGCGCTC
Organism: uncultured Acidobacteriaceae bacterium; assembly: GCA_964247325.1. Classification (GTDB taxonomy): domain Bacteria; phylum Acidobacteriota; class Terriglobia; order Terriglobales; family Acidobacteriaceae; genus Granulicella. The sequence continues at coordinate 4,205 of CAXTTZ010000179.1, forward strand.
AAAAGGCTGCGCGGAAAATTTACCGTAGTTGGTCGTCAGCGACTCCTGCTCAACAGCAAGGCGCTTGGGCTTTTGGAAACCTCTCCAAAGCATGGGATGTCCTTTCTTCGTCCCCACGCGAAGCATTCTGCGCGGGATGACGGGTACTGCGGTTGGTGTATTCAATTGTGGTGCGTACACGCGTGAGTGCCACCCTGTAGCGTGGCGGCGAGATCTGCTTCCTCACCAGGCCAGTGCCAAGTACTGGACGTACTTGCTGCCCTGAAGAAAGCAGAACTCTCCGCCCCGCCACGGGCAGGCAACAACGTTACTTCGAATACAACTCGACGATCTGCTGTTCGTTGACCGGCAGCTGGATGTCTTCGCGCTGCGGCAGCGCAATGAGCTTGCCCGACAACCCATCCGGGTTGGCATCGATCCAACGCACGCGGGTCTGGCCGGAGATGAAGTCCTTAGCCGTTTCCAAGATCGACATCTCTTTGCTTTTCTCACGGATCGCGATTACATCACCGACCTTGCATTGAAAGCTCGGGATGTTGACCTTGCGGCCGTTGACCGAAACATGGCCGTGGCGCACTACCTGGCGAGCCTGTCGGCGCGAGATCGCAAAGCCGAGCCGGTAGCACACATTGTCCAGCCGCGTTTCCAACTGTTGCAGAAGTAAATCGCCGGTCACACCGGTCTTATGCTGCGCGACCTCGTAGTAGGCGCGGAACTGCGTTTCCAGCGTGAAGTAAATGCGCTTGGCCTTCTGCTTTTCACGCAGCTGCAGGCCATAGCCGACGACCTTCTTCTGCTTCTTCGACTGGCCGTGCTGGCCGGGAGGGAAGTTGCGCTTCTCCACCGGGCATTTATCGGTGAAGCACTTGGAGCCTTTAAGGAAGAGCTTGACCGCGTCGCGGCGACACATGCGGCAGACGGGTCCGGTATAACGAGCCATTTTTCTTGTCCTTTACTTCAGGTGACGATCGGTTTACACGCGCTCGGCGCTTCAGGTCCCGGTCCAACGTTGAATACAAAATAGGGTATAAATAGCGAGCAGGAGGCAGAGGCTACGTCCTATTTCCTACTCGCTACTTCCTGCCTTTACACCCTTCTACGCTTCGGCGGACGACAGCCGTTATGCGGCATCGGGGTCACGTCGCGAATCGAGCGCACCTCAACCCCGGCCGCAGCCAAGGCGCGGATGGCAGACTCACGGCCCGAACCCGGCCCTGAAACCCGCACGTCGACCGAGCGCAGGCCATGATCGCGCGCCGCGTTGGCCGCATTTACCGCCGCCTGCTGCGCCGCGAACGGCGTGCCCTTGCGCGAGCCACGGAAGCCCAGCGAGCCCGAACTCTTCCAGCTGAGCGTGTTGCCCTGCTGATCGGTGATCGTGACGATTGTGTTGTTGAAGCTTGCCTGAATGAACACCAAACCGAACGGAACATTTTTCCGCTCGCGCTTCTTGAACTTCTTACCCTTGCCGGCCTTGTTGCCGGCAGTTTTCTGCGCAGTTTTGGCCATGGCTTATTTGGTCGCTTTCTTCTTACCAGCAACGGTGCCCTTGCGTGGGCCTTTGCGAGTGCGGGCGTTGGTGTGGGTGCGCTGGCCGCGCACCGGGAGATTACGCCGGTGGCGAATACCGCGGAAGCTTTGAATTTCGATCAGGCGCTTAATGTTGAGCGAAATCTCCTTGCGGAGATCGCCCTCAATGCCGCCTTCCTGCTCAATGACGCCGCGAATCTTGTTCAGTTGATCCTCGTCCAGCGTGGCGAGCTTGACGTAGGGATCAATGCCGGCCTTCTGGAGAATCGACAGCGCGCGGGGGTTGCCGATGCCGTAGATATAGGTGAGGGCGATGCGGGTCTGCTTGTTTCCAGGCAGATCGACGCCGGCGATACGGGCCATAAAAACGCCTTTCGTTGGGGCTCACGAGCTTGGTCGTCGAGCGGGTTGGGGTCGGGCGGCTGACCTGAGCCATAGCCGCTGCTATAGCTCTTGCCTCCTCCGGGTTCAACGCACGCCTAGATATCGGCGAACTCGCCCAGTGGGGCCGCATAAATCGGCTTAAGATCGGCTAGCAGCAGTTCTTCAGCCCTGGCGCTGCTTGTGCTTGGCGCTCGCCGAACAGATGACGCGAACGACACCCTTGCGGTGAATCACCTTGCACTT
>CAXTTZ010000180.1:0-6310 GCA_964247325.1 uncultured Acidobacteriaceae bacterium
GCGGCAGCCGCGGGAGCGAGTTTCCTTGCGGCTTTTCCTTTGTTTTTGAAGTCGTGTTCGCGTCCCACGTGGCTGAGCTTCGTTCGCGAGCACTTCCCGCAGCTGGCCGGCGACTACGACCGGCGTTTCGCGACGGCAGACTTCGCGGACGCCACGTACCGCCGGCAGACTGCGGCTATGATGCGGCAGGTCTGCCAGCGTCATGGGTTGGCGGAGCGGTCGACGGACGCCTTACTGACGCGCGATGTGGGGTCAGTGCACAAGCCGGCGGTTGGAATCACGGTCGCAGGAGGACAGCAAACGTTATTTGCTTGACTTGCGTGTGACTGGGATTTTTTACTGGGGTAGAGATCGTTTGGGCTGTGGAGATGAAAGCAGGTGCCCTTCGGGAATGACAACAAGAAAAGCAAAGGCTAAAGCAGATTCCTTTCGGGAGTGGGCAGCAAAGGGATTTCGCTTAAGCGACGACGGGCTTGCGAAGGAGCAGACGGACGCGCTCTAGCGCCGCTTCGGCGGTGAGGCCGTACTTGCGGCGGAGATCTTCGACCTTGCCGTGCTCGATAAACTGGTCGGGCCAGCCGATGCGGACGACGGGGGTTTCGAGCTCGGCATCATTGAGAGCTTCGAGCACAGCGGAGCCGAAGCCGCCGGCGAGCACGTGGTCTTCCAGGGTGACCAACAGATCGCAGCGCCGAGCGTAGCGAAGGAGGCAGGCGAGATCAAGCGGCTTGGCAAAACGGGCATTGATCACGGCGGCATCGTGGCCTTCGGCTTTGAGGGCGCGGGCAAGCGCTTCGGCCTCGGGAAGCATGTTGCCGAGCGAGAAGACGGCGATCTCGGAGCCGTCGCGGATGACCTCGGCTTGACCAATGGCCAGAAGCGAGGGCTGCTCCTTCGGCGTGGCGCCCGGGCCGGTGCCGCGCGGGTAGCGAATGGCGCTGGGGCCATCGTAGTGCAACGCGGTGTACATCATGTCTTGCAGCTCCTCTTCGTCCTTGGGGTCCATGTGGATGAGGTTGGGGACGCTGCGGAGGTAGCTGATGTCGAAGAGGCCGTGGTGGGTGGGGCCGTCGTCGCCGGAAAGGCCGCCTCGGTCCATGCAAAAGACGACTGGGAGGTGCTGCAGAGCGACATCATGAATGATTTGGTCGAAGGCGCGCTGGAGAAAGGTGGAGTAGATGGCGCAGAAGGGGCGATAGCCTTTGGTGGCCATGCCGGCGGCAAACAGGACGGCGTGCTCTTCCGCGATGCCGACATCGAAGTAACGCGTCGGATGGTGCGGGCGGAAAAGATCGAGCGCGGTGCCGTTTGGCATGGCGGCAGTGATGGCAACAACTTTTTCGTTGGCCGTGGCGAGTTTGGTCAAGCTTTCGGCGAAGATCTCGGAGTAGGTTTTCTGGCCAGTGGCTTTAGTTTCGCCGGTTTCGGGATCGTAAGGGCCTAGGCCGTGGAATTTCTTCTGTTTGGCTAGGGCGGGGCCGAAGCCTCGGCCTTTTTGGGTAAGCGCGTGAAGGACGACGGGGCGATTCTGTTCTTTGAGGAATCTCAGTGTTTCGATGAGCAGCGGCAGGTTGTGGCCGTCGACGGGGCCGTAGTAGTTCAAGCCGAACTCTTCGAAGATCATGCCACGGCCGACAATGCCTTTGGCGGCTTCTTCGGCTTTACGCGCGATGTGACGTGCCGCTTTGCCACCGAACTTTTCGAGCAGCCCACTAACACGCTCGTGAAGGCTGACATACGTTGGATTGGTCGCGATCTTGTGGAAGTATTCGGCAATGGCACCGACATTTTTGTCGATCGACCATTCATTGTCGTTAAGGATGATGATGAGCCGCTTGGTTTGCGAGGCGATGTTGTTGAGCGCCTCATAGCTGATGCCGTTGGTAAAGGCTGCATCGCCGGCAAGGGCGACGATGTGCTCGCGGCCGCCGGAGATGTCGCGGGCAACGGCCATGCCGAGCGCGGCGCTGAGGGCGGTACCCGCATGACCTGCGCCGAAGCTGTCGTGCTCGCTTTCGGTGCGCAGCATAAAGCCGTTGAGGCCACCGGGCTGGCGGATGGTGTCGAAACGGTGCTCGCGCCCGGTGAGCAGCTTGTGCACGTAGCTTTGATGGCTGACGTCGAAGACGAGGCTGTCGGTCGGCGTATCAAAGACGTAGTGCATTGCGAGGGTGAGCTCGACCACACCGAGATTGGGGCCGATATGGCCGCCGGTTTTGGCGACGCCGCGGATCAGGCGCTCGCGAATCTCCTCAGCCAAATGCTCCAGCTGCACCGGGCTGAGCTGTTTCACGTCCGCCGGCGATTTGATCTTGCTCAGGTACTCGCTCATCCATAGACCCACAGACAACCCATAAACAAACCGACAGACCCGATTCGAGACTGATACGGCGTTGGTACCTGGGGAGTCTCAGCCTTTCAGTGTATCAAGTGATTGGGACGCGAATGGCGGCGGGAAGTTGCTCTCCGGCGGACACGCATGGGCCAGCTACCGTGTGGCTTCCAGAGGTGCAGTTTGCCTTTGGCAGGGCAACAGAGGCACTGCCAGAAGAGCTACTCGTCATTTTCGCGTAGTTTAGCGACGACGCTGAAGTCTTCCAGGGTGGTGGTATCTCCTTTGACCTCACCGGTGGTGGCGAGCTCGCGCAGAAGCCGGCGCATAATTTTGCCGGAGCGGGTTTTGGGCAGGGTGGGGGTAAAGCGGAGGTCGTCTGGCCGGGCGAGACCGCCAATCTCTTTGGCAACCCACTGACGCAGCTCCTGCCGAAGCGCATCGCTAGGCTCGTGCCCGTCTTCGAGCGAGACGAAAGCGGCGATGGCTTGGCCTTTCATGTCGCAAGGGCGGCCGACAACGGCGGCTTCGGCGACCTTGGCGTGGGCGACCAGGGCGGATTCAATCTCAGCGGTCCCGAGCCGATGACCGCTGACGTTGATGACGTCGTCAACACGCCCCATGAGCCAAAAGTAGCCGTCCTCGTCGCGGCGCGCGCCGTCGCCGGTGAAGTAGATGCCGCGGCCTTCGGCATCGCGCACCTCGCTGAAGTAGGTATCGAGAAAGCGTTGGTGATCGCCCCAAATGGTACGCGCCAGGGAGGGCCAGGGCTTGGTGATGACCAGAAGGCCGCCTTGGCCGGGTGGCACGGGTTCGCCGGTTTTGCTGACGACCTCGGGCACAATGCCGAAGAAGGGCAGCGTCGCCGAGCCTGGCTTGGTGGCGACAGCGCCGGGTACAGGGGCGATCATGTGCGCGCCGGTTTCTGTCTGCCACCAGGTATCGACGATGGGGCAGCGCTGGCGGCCGATCTCACGGTGGTACCACATCCAGGCTTCAGGGTTGATCGGCTCGCCGACTGTGCCGAGCAGTCGCAGGGTGGCAAGCGAATGTTTTTGGACGCACGAGGCGCCCCACTTGATAAAGGCGCGGATGGCTGTGGGAGCGGTGTAGAAGATGGTGACCTTGTGGTCGTCGACGAGTTGCCAAAAACGGTCGTTCTCGGGCCAATTCGGTGCGCCCTCGTAGAGCAGAACGGTGGCGCCGTTGGCTAGAGGACCGTAGACGACATAGCTGTGGCCGGTGATCCAGCCGATGTCGGCGGTGCAAAAGTAGACGTCGCTGTCGTGGAGGTCAAAGTTGTATTTGGTGGTGAGATAGGTGCCTACGGCGTAGCCGCCCGTGGTGTGGACCAGACCTTTGGGCTTGCCGGTGGTTCCGCTGGTATAGAGGATAAAGAGCGGATCTTCGGCGTCCATGGGCTCGGGTGGGCAGAGGGGATCGGCGGCGGCGACGGCCTCGTGCCACCAAAGATCGCGGCCGGGGGTCATGGAAGTGGAGCGCTCGGGAGCGCGCTGGTAGACAAGGACTTTGTCGATGTCGGGACAGTGCCGCAACGCGTCGTCGACGGTGGATTTAAGCTGGATGGGCGCGCCGCGGCGGTAGCTGACATCCTGGGTAATGACCGTGCGGCAACCGGCATCCTTGATGCGATCGGCGATGGCCGTAGCGGCGAAACCGCCAAAGATCACCGAGTGCACGGCACCAAGGCGCGCGCAGGCGAGCACGGCAATGGCCAACTCGGGGGTCATACCCATATAAATAGCGACGCGGTCGCCTTTGCGCACGCCTGACGCTTTCAGGGCATTGGCAAAACGCTGGACCTCTGCATGAAGCTGAGCGTAGGTGAAGGTGCGTACCTCGCCGGGTTCGCCTTCCCAGATGAGCGCGGCCTTGTTGCGGCGGTCGCCCTCGGCGTGCCGGTCGACGCAGTTATAGCAAAGGTTGAGCTTACCCCCGGTAAACCAGCGGGCGTCTGCGCCTTGGCCCTCGAGCACATGGGTCCAGGGTGTAGACCAGGTGAGTTCGCTGGCGGCCTCCGCCCAAAAGCCTTGGGGATCGGCGAGGCTACGCTGGTACAGGCTGTCGTAGGCGGCCCGGCTGCCGATCCAGGCCTGCTCGGCAAAGGCGGGCGACGGGGGAAAACTGCGATCCTCCCGTAGAAGTGACTTAAAAAAGGTGGGCGCACCGGCAGCGGCGGCGGGGGATGACGGCTGAGCAGGACTCAGATTGGATTCGACTTGCGGATCGCTGGGAACAGCCATGCTCGATCTCCTCGGTGGGTAAGCGCAACGCTGTTAAGGGTAGCGAGGATACAAAGCGCTGGCAACCGAAGCTATCCCCCAAAGGGCGCACAGCAAAGCGCCGATGGGGGAGGCGCTGTGGGGTATTGGTGCGGTCGCATCCTGCGGAAGTGCTATGGCATGGGCTGCAAACAAAGAAGACACTCAGGGCAAGCCAAGGAAGGAATGTGGACCTTCACCGGCTGTCGCCCGTCTAAACTTGAGGGGCGAGGAACCTGGGAAGCTCGTCCGTTTACGGCGAGCAAGCCGGAAGGGAGCCCTCGGGCGCAAACATGACGATGTGCCATCCTACAACGATTGCCCTTGCCCCCGGGACCGCGCCTCGATCTCTTTCTCAGGTTCGCGCTCGGCGTGGGATGCGCGCTAGTCGCCATGGGCTCGATCTCCCTGTGGGGCTGCAGCGCGGCCGTGCGCGAGGCAGCATTGCCCGCAAGGCCGGCTCGCCATTCGCGGGCGCTCTGCCGCACCCGAACGAGCTAAGAGGCGGCATCGCTTTGAACCTGGCCAGAGCCGGGGGCAAGCCGGCGCTGCAGCGTTTGCACCTCGTGGGTCAGTTGCTGAAGCGCTTCGAGCACCGCCATGCGTTGCTCCTCATCGGGGGCCGGGCTCTTCCCTTTTACGTAAAAGGTCCCGTTCGGCTCGAGAACGCAGATTTCGACCTCGCGGGGGTGGCTGAACCCATTTTTGTTCAACACCGAAATCAGTTCTTCCTCACTCAGCCGCTCTTTGCGCATCGAGTTACGGTCGATGTTGCCATCCCGGATGAGCATGGTCGCCGAGCCCTGGAGAGCGGCGTTCAAGCGGGGGGTGCGGTACAGCACGTTCATCAACAACCAGTTTGCCGTCAGAAGCGCAAAAGCGCCCAGTATGCCGCCTGTGACGGAGTTGTCATCGCCGATGATGGCGTTTTGGACGGTGTTGGAAATGCTAAGCAACACCACCAAGTCAAAGGGGTTCAGCTGTGCCAGCTCCCGTTTGCCGAACAAACGCAAGAAAGCGACGAGGGTGAAGTACACCAGGAACGGGCGCACAATCTTCTCTATCCAGGGGACAGGGAGATGAAACATGTTGCCCAAAGCGGTGGTAATGGCGCCGTGCATGCGGGAAATCTCCTCAGAGCAGGCTGCCCGGAACGGACGGCTTTGTCCACTGCCGGCCCGGACGGGGAGCGGGCGGTTGCACGAGCGCAAGCGAAGGTTTCTGTGGCTACAGGCCTACCACTTGTGTGGCAGAAGGAACCTTGCTGGCTGCTAACGCCGGTGGTTCGCCTGTTGCCGCGAGTTTGCACGAAGTTCCAAGAGATTCGCTGCTTTGCACGGCGTTCGGCAGGTAGCGGAAAAAACTTAACCGGCGCAAAGGTCGCAAAACCCTGGATGAAGGTGAAAGGGACCGTTGCTTCGGTTCTGGTAACCTCCTCTGGTTACGTGACGTTTCCGCTCCCAACAACCCCATTGAGGTCGATGCATGTCTAAACCCACGCCAAACAACGAAACCGCTCAAAACAATGTGCAGTTTCGCGATTTCGGTGTCCTGAATGATGGCACGCGGAGCAAGGGAGCCGCTGTTACGTCCATCACCGTGAACGTGCTGATCGCCTTGGCGCTGCTTTTCCTGGTAAAAGCCACGGTTATGAAACCCAAGGTCAAGCGCGCCGAGTTGATTGACCCCATTCACG
>CAXTTZ010000181.1:0-6294 GCA_964247325.1 uncultured Acidobacteriaceae bacterium
CCTTCGAGCGGCGGGTGTGCGGCGACGGTGACGGTGGGGCAGGGCAGAGAACCGGTGAGGTGCGTGTCGATGGCGAGGATGCCTTCGACGCCGCGCTGGGAGAGTAGATGGGGGTATTCGGCGACGAGGTCTTTGCGATGACGGTGATGGATGGTGAAAAAGAAATAGCCTTCGCGCATGAGGACATCGGCGGCGCCGGCGAGCACCTGGGCGTGGTAGCCTTCGCCGAGCTCGGGAAGCAGGATGCCGACCATGCCGGAGCGCTTGCCCTGGAGGGCGCGGGCCACAAGGCTGGGCCGGTAGTTGAATTTCAGGGCGGCGGCACGGACGCGTTCGCGGGTGGCCTCGGGGATGGAGCGATTGGGGGCGTCGTTGAGGACGAAGGAGACGGTGGCCGGGCTCAGCTGGAGGTGCTCGGCCAGCATCTTGAGGCTGACAGGGCGGCCCGGAATAGGGTCGTGCTTGGGCATGGTCGCGGGTAAGTATAGGGTACGCGGAGGTGGGCGGAGGGTGAAGGGGGCATGAAGATAGGACGATATAGCCCTTCCGTGGTAGGCCGGCGAACGTTGGCGGTAACGCTTTTTGCCGGGATTCCGGTATAAAGACATCTGCCGGACGTGATTTGGCAGGACGGGTCCCATGGATGTGACGCAGCAAACAATTGCTACTCGGGAGTTAGAACGCACCTCGGTCGAAGGCCTGCGCGCGGCGTTTCTGAGCCATTTAACGCGCACGGTTGGCCGCCTGCTCGACGTATCGACGGATGTGGAGCGGTACCACGCGCTGGCGCATGTGGTGCGCGATCTGGTGATGGATGACTGGATTCGAACGATCCAGAGCTATCGCGAACGCGATGTGCGGGTGGTGGCGTATCTCTCGGCGGAGTATCTGCTCGGGCCGCATTTAATGAATGATCTGCTGAACCTGGGTCTGACGGAGAACTGCCGTGCGGCGCTGGAATCGCTCGGGGTGAGCCTAGGGACGCTGGCCGAGCAGGAACCCGAGCCGGGTCTGGGCAACGGTGGCCTGGGCCGGCTGGCGGCATGTTATCTGGACTCCATGTCGACGCTGGGTGTGCCGGCAATCGGGTATGGGCTTCGTTATGAGTTCGGGATCTTTCGGCAGGAACTGCGAGAGGGCTGGCAGGTGGAGCACTCGGACAAATGGCTGCAGTTCGGCAACCCATGGGAGATTCCGGTGTCGGACGCCTCGTGCACGGTGATGTTTGGCGGGCGTACCGAGGTGTTCAAGGACGACAAGGGCAAGCAGTGCTGGCGCTGGCTGCCGAATCATACAGTGATGGGTGTGCCGTATGACACGCCGATTCCGGGCTTTCGCAACTCGGTGGTGAATCGGCTGCGGCTCTGGAAGGCCGAGGCTGTGGACTCGTTCGACTTTGCGGCATTTAACACGGGCGATTACATGGGGGCGGTGCGCAGCAAGATGGAGTCGGAGACGATCTCCAAGGTGCTGTACCCGAATGACGAGACGGCCGGCGGCAAGCGGCTGCGATTGATGCAGCAGTACTTTTTTACGTCGTGCTCGCTGCAGGATATGATCCGGCTGCATCTTCTGGCACGGCCGAGCGTGCGTGATTTCAACACAAAATGGACCGTGCAGCTGAACGACACGCACCCTTCGATCGGGATTGCGGAGCTGATGCGGCTGCTGATCGATGTGCATGGCCTTGAGTGGGACGAGGCGTGGAAGATCACAAGCAACACGTTTGGTTATACGAATCACACGCTGCTGCCGGAGGCGTTGGAGCGCTGGCCGCTGCAGCTCTTTGGCGACTTATTGCCCCGGCACCTCGAGATTATCTACGAGCTGAACGCGAAGTTTCTGAAGGAGATGGGCGAGCGGTTTTCGGGCGATCCGGCGCGGCTGGAACGCATGTCGATTATTGGCGAGGGCGGCGAAAGAACCGTGCGCATGGCCAACTTAGCGGTGGTTGGCAGCAAGGCCATCAACGGCGTCGCAAAGCTGCATACGGAGCTGCTGGAAGAAGATACGCTGCATGATTTTTATGAGGCGTTTCCGGAGCGGTTCAGCAACAAGACCAATGGCGTGACGCCGCGGCGTTGGCTGATGTTGAGTAATCCCCCTTTGGCGGCGCTGTTGGATCAGTCAATCGGTCAGGGTTGGCATACGGACCTGAACGAGTTGCGCGGGCTGGAGCGTTTTGTCGACGATGGCGGCTTCCGAGAGCAGTGGCGCAAGCGTCAAGAGCAGGCCAAGGGAAGGCTGTCTGACTTTGTAAAACAGCGCATGAACATGACGTTGGACCCGAAGAGCATGTTCGATGCGCAGGTGAAACGTATTCATGAGTACAAGCGGCAGCACTTGAATGCGCTGCACATTTTGGCGCTGTACTGCCAGATCAAAAGCGGGGTGGTGAAGGATGCGACGCCGCGCACGTTTCTATTTGGCGGCAAAGCGGCACCTGGGTATCAGATGGCCAAGCTGGTGATCAAGCTGATTTGCAGCGTGGCCGATCTGGTGAACAGCGACCCCGCGGTGCGCGATATTCTGCGCGTACTCTTTGTGCCGGACTACAGTGTGTCACTGGGGCAGCGCATTTACCCAACGGCGGATCTGCATGAGCAGATCTCGACGGCGGGCAAGGAGGCGTCGGGCACGGGCTGCATGAAGTTCATGATGAATGGCGCGGTGTCGATTGGCACGCTGGATGGAGCGAATATTGAGATTCGCGACGCGGTGGGCGAGGAGAACTTCTTTCTGTTTGGGCTGACGGCGCCTGAGATCGCGAAAACGAAGAAGGATGGATATCGGCCTCGGGACTTCTACGAGCGCGATCCGCTATTGCGTGAGGTGTTGGATGGGCTGGGGAATGGGACGTTCAGCAAGGGTGATCGAGAGCTATTTCAGCCGCTACTGCAGGAGTTGCTGAACCGCGATACGTACATGGTGTTGGCTGATTTTGAACAGTATGTTGAGGCGCAACGGAAGGCAGGAAGCGCCTTTCAGGATGCGGCGGGGTGGACGCGCATGTCGATTTTGAATACAGCGCGCTCGGGGGTGTTCTCGTCGGATCGAGCGATCCAACAATATTGCGAGGACATTTGGGAGGTTCCGGTGGGGATGCACTCGCAAATTGGGGTGTAGTGGACGGTTGAAGCCTTCACAGCGAGTGGTACGTGCATCTGACCTCAGGACGCCGCCGCCGGCGCGAGGAGGGTACATGGTGGACGAGAATAGTTTGGGGCCGATGGGACCGAATGTGATCAGCGTGGAGTCGATCAGCGACACGGTGTACTCGGTAGAGGGCTCGAACTTTGCGACAGGCTTTCAGGTAGCAGTGCAGGACGGGGTGGGCCAAGTGATGGAGGGAGTTACCGTTGGCGAGCCTTCTGGAACCAAGTTTCGGTTGATGCTGCCGAATGAGGATTTGGGGCCGTGCACGCTGGTGGTGACCAACCCTGATGGCCGGACGTCGGCGGTGCGGTTCGATACGCCGGGGACGAGTGCCTCCAACGATCGGCTGCGGGCGGATTCTTAGAGATTGGATCCCTGCCAGTATCAAGGATCAGCGCCGGCGGGTGTAAGTCTTATGCCTCTTGGCTGCGCTGCTGTGAACTGATTCTTCTTGGGTGAGCTACACGAAGCCCCATCTTAGGATGGGGCTTCGCTGCGTAGACTCGATCTTAGGGAAGGGTTAACCGGGCAGGTTATTTGATGGGTGTGCCGACGTACCCAACCGTGAGCGAACCTGAGTCGATGGTGGTATCACCGACCACCTGCCCTGAATTTTTGATATGGAATACGAAGGGAGCGAAGGCGTTGGGAGGACGGAAGTCGACGTACTTGGTGCCATCGAAATAGAAGCAAGAGATAGGGCCGTATTGCTGCTTAATGTAGGTGCCGACGATCTGGCCCGCGCTGTTGATGCCTGTAGGGGATGTGCTATAGGCGCCCGGGAAGGAAAGCTTGGTGAGCAGGCCGTTGTTATACAAAAAGCCCACGGTGGGGGTGCCGTTACCGGTGTCATAGGTGCCGACCATGGCGCCTAGGTCGTTGATGTCGTTGAGGTAGGTATCGAAGCTGCCAGGGGCGGTAAAGGTCTTGAAGGAGCCGTTCTGGTAGATAAAGCCTTGGTTGGGATGGAAGCGGCCGTCGGCGGAGGTTACGGTGGAGTTAAGGAACGAGCCGACGACGACGCTGTCGGTGTTTAGGCTAGCAGGGATGGTGGTGAAAGGCACTTTGCCTCCTGAGGGGAAGGCAAGCGTGGTGAATTTCCCACTTGTGTCGAGTAAAAATCCTTCACCGTCTGCATTGCCTAGGATGTAGCTCGCGTTGGCAGCTAACAGTTCGGTAACTTGCGCTCCCGGGTAGATGACATCGGTGTAGGTGCCATTCTGGTAGGTGAAGCCGTGGTAGGTCTTAAAGAAATCGGTGTACCAGCCAACGACCTGACCATTTGGCCGGAGATCCGTGGCTACCGTTTGGGCCCACTGGGCATCGCGAAAGGTCTGATAGGTATAGTTTTGGGCTGAGGCAGCCGGCACAAGTGCACTGAGGGCCGAAAGGACAAGAACAGGGGCAGACGGAAAACGGCTCATGATGTCTCCAAGTGGTGGGTACTGCGCCACAGTCCCTATGTCACCAGGTTCGGAGCGGGCTGTTGTCAAGGAGATGTCACGGCGAGGTCACTTGTTCGCTGGCTAGCTTAGCGGGTCGTTGGGTTAGCCTCGAAGGGGTTAGCTGGGGTGTTTGGCGGCGTGTTCGTGATTGAGGGTGAGAAGGCGGGCGAGGATCTCTTGGTCTGGGAGCTCGGTGGGGTCTTCGGGCCAGCCATAGGCGGCAAAGACGGCGCGGTCGAGGGTGCAGTGGGCGTTTTCGAGCCAGGTGCACTGCCCGGCGGCGCGGAGGTTGTAGAGGTTGGTGAGGGTGCGTTTTTTGAGGTCGGCTTCGGAGGCGCCGGGTGGGTTGAGCCAGTTGTCGCGGAGGCGGTCGAGTTCGCGGGCGGCGTCGGCGATGGCTTTTACGCGGGGGTCGGCGTCTTCGGTGGGCTCGGTGCCGGGCGGCCAGGGGAAGGGGAAGGTGTCGAAGCAGGATTTTGGTGTGTAACGAAAGCCGCTTTCTACTTCACGCAATTGTGTTCCTTGTGCTCGTGCCCACAAATCATGGACGCCACTCTGGAGAACTCCGAAAAAGTAGTCGTCATCACGTGCAAAGGCGAAGATCGAGCTGTCTGGTATCGTGCTTACTTCAAACCACTCGAATACGCGATGCTTAGCAACTCTGGGCGTCAGTATCAGGCGCTTCTTTCCAACAAGTGCTACGCGTAGCTCTGGTCTAGCCTCGCCGTGGAGCCACCAAGTTGATGCGTAAGCTTCACGTCTGTTCTCAAGCCTTGAATGTTTGACATGCTTCTGTAGGTACTGAAACGGGAGCTCGTACAAGGCTGCTTCTTTTTCGGAGATACCTGTTCCGAAATCGATGATGTAATAACCTCTCCGGTGCGATGCCAAATCTTTAGCGTTTATGTAAGGCCGGACTACATCCGAGTTGGGCCTTTCGTTAGGATTTATCGGGGCTGATAGAAGCTTTTGGGCGGTGTCTGGGTCAACGTCAAAGGAACCGACTTTTGTCGTGCCCATAAAGCAGATCGAATTATTGCTTGGCAGCCTTTTTGCTGTAGTAAGGTCTATTCCGGCTGTCAGATTCGGGTAGATTTCCTGAACTTGAGTACCATCCAGCGATGGCTCATCTTTGCGTTCACTTTCGAAGCCGACCATCGACACATGAACATTGGCTCCTTCGAGAATCCAATTGCGGTCGCTCCATGCCCAAAAGATCCAGCCTGTTTCCTTGATTCTCTTCAACACATTGCGGTTTGCGCCACCTCGGATTGCTTGAGTACCGAGCAAACCTACGCGCTTAACGTGGGCCTGCTCAAGTTGTACTCGTGCCTTTTCGAACCAGTAGACAACAAGGTCGGACTCCGCTTTGACCCGGCCCGAGTACAACGCAAAGAGATCGTTGACGTACTTGTCTCCAAGTTCACGCCGAAGAAGTTTGCCTCCTAGGAATGGCGGGTTGCCGACGATGTATTCGGCTTCGGGCCACTGGGGTTCGTAGGGTTGGCCTTCTGGGGTGTAGCGGAGGATGGCGTCGTTGTGGTCGATGTTGGAGAGTTTTTGGAGGATGGGCTGTTTGTGGGTGCGGATGCCGTGGTCGCGCTGCCACTGGAGGAAGCCGATCCAGACGACGACGGAGGCGATTTCGTGGGCGTAGAAGTCGCGTTCGATGCCGAAGAGTTGGGAGGGGCTG
>CAXTTZ010000182.1:0-6258 GCA_964247325.1 uncultured Acidobacteriaceae bacterium
GGCTCGCGGGCTCACGGCAGTTGCACTTAGGAAGTACAGGCGTTGCGGAGTTGCCTCCACCTCATTGGAATCCCATTGCTCAAACATACCGCGCGAATGCTCTCCTGGTTGGGCAAGGAACCGAGATTCCCCACACAACGCGCTGTTGATGGCCAAGCACGCCTCCTGCTTGGGCGCGTCTTGCCGGTTCGCCGAAGATGCTGCGTCCTTTAAAAAACGGGGCGGTGCTCTTCGCCATCAGGCTCGCTCGGAAAGTGATGCAGTAGTACCCTCTAGTGCTGGCAACATTGTAGCGCCTCATATGGGTCGTGGCGACCTTTTCTCGTGGATTGTTCATCCTCCTTGTTGCCGTTTTGGGCGCTCCTCTCCTTCGCATCCATGGCCCATGCTCCCTCGTTCTCTTTCTTTATCGGCAAAATATAAATAAACGCTAGAAACCTGCCCACAAAATACGCTTCAGCGCGGTGCGATCTCCAGAACGGTAAGCTGATCACCGATAGTCACCGTCATCGCAGCGCGGCGGTCCTCCATGGCCTGGGTCGCCGTGTTTCCGTCCGCCCCGAAGCGCACCACACGCCGCACGGTCGCGCCGCCGCGCACCGCAATCGTCACCGGCTTAGGCGTCACAGACCTCGTTTGACCCGTCGCCCCGTCGTACGCACTCTCCTCCAGCCATACAATCAGCTCCATCCGCCCATTTGTTTTTTGTAGCAGGACGTGACGCAACGTTTCGCCTCCGCCCTGGAGCGCAAGCTGGAGCTCCGCGGGTGGCCGTGTGCGTGGTCTTTCTTGGCCGTCCTGTAGCAGCGCGAGCAGGTGCTTTACGGCGGTAAACGCCGGCTTTTCCGAAAAATCATGTCGCAGTAACCCATAGCCCGTGGTCGGGAACTCATCGACCAGCTCGTACAAAAACGTTCGCCGGATGCCCTGCTGAAAGGCTAGCAGCAGCGTGCGTGGCGTATACGCCGCCTCGACCTCCTCCGGGATGCTTCCCACATTGGCAGCCGTCTTGGGCGCCATGTACCCCGTCTCCGTGATCACCTGCGGCAGCGCCGGCCCATGGAACGCCGCTTGATCCTTCCACCACGCGATGCTGCCATAGCGATGCCCCTGCGGGTCCCCTGCTCCCCAACCCTCCGACCCCGGAGCATGATCGCCGAAGTAGACATGCAGGTTAGCGTCATCCACCAAGCCCACCAACGCTCCGCTGGCCTCGTACGATTCGCCGCGGGTAAAGGAAGGCCCGATCAGCGGCACATTCAACCGTCGCGCCGCCGTGCGCAACACCGGAAGAAACTCCACCGCGTGGCGAATGCCCGCTTCACCGCCTCCGCCGCAGTTGGTCCCAGCATCGCATTCGTTTGGAGCCTCCAGCGCTTCCACATCCCGAGCCTGCCGCGCCGTACGCACAATCTGCTCCGCGCTCAGCGTAGGGTCGACCACGAAGCCGCACGTGCAACCGATGCCGGCCGCCGCCAACGCCTGATGCTTCGCAATCAGCTCCGGGTTCGACGGCAAACCGTCCCGGATATGCCGCACACCCAGCGCCTTGACCTCCTCCAGCACCCGCGGCCATTGCGCATAGGCCGTGTCCGGGTACGGCGCATGCGTTTGCACCCCGACGGAATCGACGAAGTCGGCCGCGCGCGCAGCCCGCTCCGTGCGCCAGGCAAGCGAACCCGCCGTTGCCGCTGAAGACGAAGGCGGAGCGCTTCCCGCAGCGGCGTTCTGTGCCTGTCCCAGCAGGGCCGGCGCCAACGCAACCCCCAACGCCACGGCTCCACAACCAGCCCGCCAGATTTGTCCTAATCCTCGGCGCATACAGCGTGCTCGCCTTTCGTACGTGGCCATTCAGCGCCCCAGCATCTGCCGCGAAAGCTCCACATGCTGCGCCACAAAGCTGCGTGAGTTGATGTTTCCGCTCTTCATACGCGCCAAAGCTCGCCGCACCTTGCCTTTGCGCAGCTCGTCGTCCGCACTGAGCCGATCAATGGTCTCCCGAATCGCCGCTGGGTCGCCGGCTGGCACATAGCTAATCTCATCTTCGGTAAAGTAGCTCTCCAGCCCGCCCACGGCAGAGCAGATTACAGGGATCCCACAGAGCACGGCCTCCTGAATGACCGTCAACCCGGAGGCATGCAGATTCTGCGTCAAACACACCACGACAAAATCGGCCCAGCCGAATAACGCAAACAACTCCTCGTTATTTCGGGGGACCTCTTGGTGGATGTTTTCAGCCCCGCCAATCAGCTCGGTCAACTTCGCACGCGTCACTGCTTTCGCTTGCAATCGGGCGTCGCCCTTCACGGCTTTAATAAAGGTCGGCCAATCACGATGCCGGTCATTGCCCAACATGAGCAGTCGTATCGGCGCATGCAGCGACCGGCCCGCTTGATCAAGCTGCTGATCGGCACGAATGCCGTAGCGCACCAACTCGGTCGGCTTACCCGGAAACAGCCCTTCCGCCTTACGCAACGCCAAGGTGGAATGAAACGTCAGCACATCCGCATGCTTTAAAAGCGAGCGGTAGAAGCGCTGCCGCAGGCCCGAGTACGAATCCCAGGCATCCATCAACCAGATTGTCTGCGCAAGTACTTTCGGCCGCCGCCCAGCATGCCGCCGCATGAGTAGCAAGATCGCAAGTGCTTGCGATTCTGTGTGCGTCCACACGATCTCAGCCGCGAAGATACCCTGCCGATTTCGCCAAGCGTGCAGAAGATCAAAACCCAGCACCGCCCGAACACCCAGGCGCAAAAGCCGCCCTAGGCGGTCCTCTGGAAGGTCCTCCGACTGCGCGATGCGGCAACCCATCGCTTCGGCTTGCTGGTAGCCGTACGGATCCTGGTGATTGATGCCAATGATCTCGCCTCTATCAAAGCGCTGTTTCCAGGAGTCGCGGCCAAAGCCATGCGCCAGGTGTACGAACACCTGCATCTCGTGCGTGTCTGTTGAGCTTGCCATGAATCGTTCCTTCACCGCCGTTGTGTGCACCAAATGCGTCCTCTCAAGAGGTCTCCAGCGGCGCTCCTTCCAGCGGCATGGCGGCGGGTGGCCGGCGTGCGAGCACCAGCAGCGCCGCCCAGTTCATCGCCCCCAGCGCTCCATCTGTGATCAGCGAAGCCCAGGCCGCCCCATGCCACGAGTAGCGTGGAATCAGATAGAGATTCAAGCCAAGGTTGCCTACCGCAGCCACCGATTGGCAAAGCAGCCGAAACTTCTGGTCTCCACAACCCGAAAGCGCATCACCCGCGCTCAGGTTGAAACATCGAAACACCGGAATCAGGCAGAGCCAGCGCAGCGCGCTAACCGCCTCCGCATAGGATTTGCCGGCAAGGTGCGGCAGCGCGGGCGCAAACAGGAACATGCACACCACAGCTACAGCGCCAATCGCCAAGGTCCGCTTTAACAACGTCCGCGCCATGGGTAACACGGCTGCCGCGCCCTGCACCCCCACCTGAAAAAAACGAGGAAACGCCGCCCCCACCAACGACATCACCGGCATGGTGCCGATGTTGATCACGCGATAGGCCATGGAATAAATGCCGTTTGCCGCATTCATGCCGTAGTGCGACAGCACGACCTTATCAAGGTCGTTATACACCGAGGTGGTGGAGCCCGAGATGGAAAAAACAAACCCTTCGCCGGCGTTGCGATACAGCAAAGCCGGCGCAAACGAGGGCACACCGTACGAGCGTGTCACGATCCACAACGCCGTGATCGCCACAATGACCGAAACGCCGAGCGAACCCAATGCCCATTGCCGTGCCGAGGCGGTGTGCATGGCGAACAGCATGCCCACAGCCAACGCCGTTCGCAGCAAGCTCGTCAGCAGCGACAACGTGGCGCTTATACGCATCTTCTCAAACGTCTGGAAGACCATGCTGGCGCACACAGTGAACTGCACAAAGATGCATTCGCTTAGCCCAACCAGGATCAACACCGGCAAGCTTTCTCGTCGAATCAGCCACGGGCCAAAGATCCAAAGCGCACCAACCAGCACGGTGCCGATCACCGCCACAGACAGCAGAGCGTTGCCCCAGTACTGCCGAAATCGGCTATGGTCCGGGCTCACATAACGCATAAATAGCTGGCCCGCGCCTAAGGAACCATACTGGCTCACGATCGTTACCAGCGCCACCGCGCCCGCCAGCAAGCCGTATTGGGTCGTGCGCAGCAGCCGTGCCAGCACGATGAAGGAGACCGCTTGCAACACAAAGGACAAGCCCTGCCCCGCAAACAGCCACGCGGCGTTGCGAACCAAGGTGCTGTTGCGTGCGCGATCAAGGAGCGCCTCAAACACGGCGGTCAGCCCTCCTGTCCCAACGCATCCCAGCATCGCTTCGATCGAAATCCGTAAGCACTCGCTCCTCTTCCCCGCCCAGCTTAGCAGGTTCTCTCGCCTGCCTTTGTAACCGGACCCGCTTCCACATCACGTGATATCTCCGCTTTCCGTTCGTGTCTCTCATTCACCTTACAAGCTGTTTGAAAAATGCAACACGGTACGAAAGTTTCGACATTCTGCAACTTCGGCGTATTCGCTCCCGCAACTTTTCTGCCATGTACTTAGAAAAAGCTCGGCCTTAGCTTCGTTTCATCTCTCTTCGTGAGGCCATCGTTGAGCCGTACTCCCGTTAACCGTCGTCAGTTCGCCTTCACCTTTCACCTGCCCGGATCAGCTTTCTTTAAGCATGTCGCGTTGAGCGCCGTAGCCCTCGTTCCCGCCTCGTTCCTTCCCGCGCAACGATCTCTCCATCTGACCCCCTTTGCCAAGCCCGGCTTACGATCCGAGGAACCGCGCTTCGCCTCGGCCAGAGCCATCGCAGAGGCGTTCACGCTGCCAACCGTAGGCCCGCTGCTGCAAGATCGCGTCCTCTCGCCGACCTCAAATCAAAGCGAGGCAAGTTCCCTACCGGTCTCCTCGCAAACGTCCGGCTCGTCTACTTTGGTGGCCAGCAGCACGGGCGAGCAAGCCGCAGCGGCCTTTAAATTCCTTGATTCAGTCGGCGTCGTCACGCACCTAAGTTACGACAACACACCCTATTACTCCGCTTGGTCCACCGTTCTTAGCAAGCTGAAGCAGGCCGGCATCATGCACATTCGCGACGGCTACGGAAGTTGGACCTCCGCCTCGCCTTTTGTCTCCGAGCATCGACAACTCGCCGCTGCAGGCATTCATTGCACCTACATGATTCCGTGGGAGGCCCACGCGAGTACCGCCGCGCTCCAGAGCTTCGCTCCCCTGGTCACCGACATGGACGCTCTGGAAGGACCAAACGAATGTGACGCAGGTACCAACTGCGGGGGCGGCGGTGCCATCGGTATCCAAAACGCCGCAGCCGAAATGCCCACCCTTACCGCGGCTGGCAAAGCACTCCATGTTCCGGTGCTTGGGCCCTCCTTCACCACAGCCGAGGCATACCAGGCCGTAGGCAATCTCGCGTCTTTGGTGGACTACACCAACCTGCACGTGTACTACGCAAACCGCAACCCAGGAACGCAAGGCTGGGGCGCGGGCGACGCCCTGCAAAACCGCTATGGCAGCTTGGCCTTCTGGGTCGATCAAGGCGCTTCCTACGCCGTGGCCACGCCACAAATCATTACAGAAACTGGTTACGTCAACACGTCTGCGCTCGGTCCGGGCGTTTTGCCGGAGAGCATCGCCGCATCGTACATCCCACGCACCTTCCTTACCTCCTTCAACCGCGGTGTTAAGCGCTCCTTTGCGTATGAGCTGCTTGATGAGGTTTCCTCGCCGGGTTACGGCCTCCTCAATGCCGACATGAGCGAAAAGCCGGCTTTTACCGCTATGCGCAACTTGATGACCCTGCTTAATGATGATGCCGTACCCTTTACTCCGGCAAAACTGACGTACACCCTCAACGGTGGCACTTCAACCCTGACGCACACGCTCCTGCAAAAACGCAACGGCGGCTTCTACCTCATTCTTTGGTCGGAAGAAAGCAGCTTCGATGCATGGAACAACATCCCGACCCCTGTCTCCACCCAGAACATCTCCCTTGCCGTGCAGAGGGGCATGAGCATTTCGCACATCTACCGATTTGATAGTGCGGGCAATACCTCGGTCAGCAATGCTTCTGGCACCTCCCTTACAACTCCGGTCAACGACCACCTAACTGTGATTGCCATCACCCCGGCCCTTTGATTTGCTCTTAAGTAGGCCAGCCCCGCGAAAATTCCGGGCTGGCCGACTTTAATAACCCTGCAGGAGTAGCCGCTAATGCACGCGTGATAGGCGCC
>CAXTTZ010000183.1:0-6101 GCA_964247325.1 uncultured Acidobacteriaceae bacterium
GCACCGTGCTCTCCCCTTCGGGGCAGAGCCCTTGCCGGAGGGCGGGGTCCGTTTCCGCTTCTTCGCGCCCGCAGCCCAAGCCGTGCAGCTTGCGCTCGACGGCCACGCCCCGCTGCCCATGCAAGCCGACGGCCACGGTTGGCATGAAGGCACCGTTCCTGATGCCGGCCCCGGCGCGCGCTACCAGTACCTGCTGCCCGACGGTACCGCCGTGCCTGACCCTGCCTCGCGCTTTCAGCCCGAAGATGTCGCCGGCCCCAGCGAGGTGATCGACCCGACTGCCTTTTCGTGGCGAGACGACGCTTGGCAGGGCCGCCCCTGGCCTGAAGCCGTGCTGTATGAGCTGCACCTCGGCACCTTTACCCCCGAAGGCACGCTGCGGGCCGCCATCGGTCGCCTCGATCACCTCGCAACCCTGGGCGTCACCGCTATTGAGCTGATGACCCTGGCCGACTTCGCCGGCTTGCGCAACTGGGGCTATGATGCCGTGCTGCCCTACGCGGTCGACTCCGCCTACGGCCGCCCCGAGGACCTCAAAGCCTTCATCGAAGCCGCCCATGCGCGCGGCCTCATGGTGCTGCTCGATGTGGTCTATAACCACTTCGGCCCGGAAGGGAATTACCTGCCAAAATACTTTCCGCAGATCCTCTCCGAAGAGCACAAGACTGCCTGGGGACCAGCACTGAACTTCGATGGTGCGTGCAGCGCCGAGACCCGCGCGTTTGTCCTCGAAAACGCGCTCTTTTGGTTGCAGGAGTACCATATCGACGGCCTTCGGCTCGACGCCGCGCACGCCATCCTCGACAACGGCCCACGCCACATCCTCGACGAGCTCGCCGACCGCGTGCACGCACTCGCCCGCCGCGAGGATCGCCACATCCACCTCGTCCTGGAAGACGAACACAACATCGCGCGCCGGCTCACGCGCGCCCCGGACGGCCGCTGCGATGGCTACACCGCGCAGTGGAACCACGACATCGACCACCTGCTCGGCGCGGGCTTCCTGGGTGCGCAAGACGACCGTCTCGGCGACGATAAGGGCGAAACCGACCGCCTCGCCAAGGCCGTCGCCGAAGGCTTCGTCATTGCCGCGCGGGAAAACCATGCTGAGTTTGAGGCCGGTTGCCACGTACCGCCCATCGCCTTTGTCTCGTTCCTGCAGAGCCACGACCTGGTCGGCAACCGCATCTTCGGCGAGCGCGTCTCCAGCCTCCTTCCAGCCGAGACTGTGCGCGCGCTCGCCGCCGTGGCCCTGCTTCTGCCTCAAACGCCCATGCTGTTTATGGGTGAAGAATGGGGCGCCTCTTCGCCCTTTCCGTATTTCTGCGACTTCCACGGCGACCTCAGTGAAGCCGTGCAAAAAGGCCGCTGCGAGCAGATCAGCAAGCTCCCCGGCGTCTCGCAGGAGGACCTCAAGAACGCTCCCAACCCCCAAGCCGAGTCGACCTTCCTCTCCGCCAAGCTTCGCTGGGACGAGCTCGATCAACCTGGTCATGTGGCCTTTCTCGCGCTGTATCGCGACCTGCTCGCCGTGCGCCGCGACCGCCTCGTACCGCTACTCGCCGGGCTCGCCGGTCGCTGCGGGCAGTATCGCGTACTCGGTCCGGGCGCGCTCGAAGTGACTTGGCGACTCGCCGCAGGCAGCACACTCCAGCTCGCCGCCAACCTATGGCACCAACCCGGCGAAGGCTTCAGCGCCCCCGAACGGGACACGCTCTGGGTCGAAGGCCAAGCCGCCGACCCCGGCCGCCTCGGCCCCTGGTCCGTCCGCTGGTCTGTCACCACGCCTGTGTAACGCCCACATCTTTTTATTAGTTGTCATTCCCGAAGGGAATCTGCGTTTGCCTTTGCCCTTGTTGTTGTACTTGCCGTTGCCTCTGCTTTCTTGTTGTCATTCCCCAAGGGAATCTGCTGTTCCTAACCGACTGCAACCCGCCTAAAGCAGAGCCGATACATCCCATCCACAAAATTCCAGCGCTGCCCTGTATACCTCCGCCCCCGCCGCACATCCAAGCCTCCTGAACCGGGAGCGCCATGTCCATATTCGCTCTGATCAGCTCGCTCCTTACCCTTGGCGCGCTGTTCAGCTTCCTCAGTTACCGCGTCCTTCGCCTGCCGACCAGCATTGGCACCATGATCCTGTCGCTCGGCACCGCCGGCGGGCTCGTGCTCTTTGGCGCGCATGCGCCCGGCCTCCACGCCGCGGCCGAGCGCATCGTCGGCGGCATCGACTTCAACGCCGTCGTGCTCCACGGCATGCTTTCCGTGCTGCTCTTCGCCGGCGCGCTGCAGCTCGACCTCCCCCAGCTCGGCCGCGAAAAGCTTCCCGTCACCGTGCTTTCCGTCGTCTCCACGGGCCTGTCGACGATTCTCGTCGCCGTGCTCTTCAAGTACGCCCTCCAAGCCGTCGGCCTTCACCTTTCCATCATGGCCGCGCTGCTCTTCGGGGCGCTCATCTCGCCCACCGACCCCATCGCCGTGCTCGAGATGCTGCAGCGGGTCGGCGCCCCGGCCTCGCTCGAAACCCAGCTCGCCGGCGAATCGCTCTTCAATGACGGCGTTGGCGCGGTCATTTTTCTCGCCCTGCTCAGCGCCTCCACCGGCGGCGCCGCTCCTTCGCTCCGCGCCTTTCTCGTCATGCTCACGCTCAAGGCCGGTGGCGCCATCCTGCTCGGCGGCGCGCTCGGCTATCTGACCTACCGCGTCATCAAGCTCGTTGACCGCTACCGCCTCGAGATCCTGCTCACCCTCGCGCTCGCCATGGGCGGCTACGCGCTGGCCGACGCCCTGCACCTGTCCGCGCCGCTTGAGGTCGTCACCGCCGGCATCCTGGTCAGCGGCCGCGCCCGCCAGTTCGCCATGAAAGAGTCCACCCGCGAGCACGTTGACCGCTTTTGGGAGCTCGCCGACGATGTGCTCAACATCGTGCTCTTTCTTCTGCTCGGTCTTGAGCTGCTTGTACTTCCGCTTCATCGCCGCTATCTGCTCGCCAGCCTTCTGGCTATTCCCGCCGCGCTCGTGGCGCGCTGGATCAGCGTCGCCATCCCCGTGCAGTTATTACAGCTGGTGCGCCGTCGCGTGCCCGGCACCATCCGCGTGCTCACCTGGGGCGGCCTCCGCGGCGGCCTCGCCGTCGCCTTAGCGCTATCTGTCCCGCAAGGCCAAGGCCTGGAGCGCAATCAACTGCTCGCCGCCACCTACGTCGTCGTTGTTTTTTCCATCCTCGTGCAAGGCCTCACCATCTCGCCGCTGCTGCGCAAGCTCAACCTCACCGCTGCCCCTAGTGCCGAAGCCGCGCTGGATGCCACCAGCGAGCATCTCACGGTGTAAGCGACCCGCGGCATGCATAACCCTCACGCTCGAAGAACACCTCTTCATCCAGGAACACGTCAGAGCCGCCAAGCGGTAACGGAAACGACAGGGATGGCAAAGAGCATCGAAAGGCCGTAAGCACCCATGAACGACCACCGCACGCTGCAAACCTCCGGCGTCACCTTCAGCTTTCGCGAGTTCGGTCCTCGTGCTGGTCTTCCTGTGCTTCTGCTGCACGGCTTTCCGTACGCCGCCAGCGGCTGGGACGCCGTCGTGGCTCGTCTGCAACCCGAAAAGCGCAAGCTGCGGCTCTTTGTGCCCTCCATGCGCGGCTATGGGCAGACGGTGGTGACCAAAGACAATCTGCTCTCGGGGGAAGAAGCGGCGCTGGCCCATGACGTTCTCGTCTTCGCCAACGCGCTCGGCCTCGACCGCTTCGCCGTGATCGGCCATGACTGGGGCGCCCGCGCTGGTTTCGACGTGTCCGTGCTCGCTCCGGAGCGCGTCCTTGGGCACCTTGCCCTTTCCAGTCCTTACGTCATGTACGGCGGCCACGACCTGCCGCCCGCTCAGGTGCAGAGCTACTGGTACCAGTGGTACTTCCAAACTGCCGAAGGCGCCAAGGCGCTGCGCGAAAACGCCCGCGAGCTTTGCAGGCACATCTGGCATGCATGGTCGCCAAGCTGGCATTTTTCCGAGCGCGAGTTCGACGCGCAAGCCGCCTATTGGACCAACCCGCAGTTTGCTACGGTGGTGCTGGACAGCTACCGCCATCGCTGGGGTAATTCGCTCGGCAGACCGGCCTATGCCGCCCAGCAAGCCGTGCTCGACGCCAAACCAAAGGCCAAGATCAACGTGCCCACCCTGTTTGGCTATGGCACTGACGACGGTTGCGTGCTGCCCGCCGCCTCCGAAGACGCCAGCCAGTACTTCGCCGGCTGGTACGAGCGCGCCGCCCTCAAGGGCTCAGGCCACTTTCCACCCGGCGAAGATCCCGCCGCTGTGGTCAAGCTCTTCGATCGCTTGTTGAAGAAGGTGCGTTAACCGCGTCAAGGAGCTGTTCTGCTCCGGGTCACCGCCCTATTTTCTTATTGTCATCCCTCTTTGTTGTCATTCCCGAAAGGAATCTGCGTTTTCCTGGGGCACCATGGATGCTCTAGGAAGCAGATCCCTCCGCTTCACTACGGGGATGACAACAAAGGGGGAAGGGCAGCGGTCACTGTCCAAACCACCCTCGCAAGTACCCTCAAGCCTCACTCCCGGTCGCTCCCATACACGGGCACACCCTGCGCCACGCGGAACGCCACACTTTCGGCCCGCGCCGTGAAGTCCGACCCGGGGTACTCCTTGCGCATCCGCTCCGCAATCGCCCCCGCGTTCTTTGCTGCCGCCTCCGAACGCCCCTTGTTCTCGTCCACCAGGTACATGGTCACCAGCACGCCCTGGCGGTACGCCGCGTCATACAGCGCTTCGGCCGACTTCGGCCCGCCAGGGTAGTGGTCGGCATACTTTACGTACAGCTCGGTCTCCTTTTCCGGGCACTTCGGCAGTCCCTGCCAATCGCCGCACACCTTGTTGTCCAGCAGATCAAACGCCGCCTTGGCCGCCTCGGGCGAGTTTGGGTAATTTTTTATCACCCGCTTCAGCATGCCCTCATAGATCTGCGGCCGCAGCATCGGGTCCTGCTCGTGCGCGCTGGGCAAGGTGCTGTTGTCGGCCTTTTCCAGCTGCCAGCGAATGTCGGCCGACCGAAACGCTGCTTCCGGAGCCAGCCGCGACTCCGGAAAGTACTCCGGGACGCGCCGGTACAGCAGCCCCGCTGACTCCGCCGCGCCTTTGGGTGCATGCGGCTCGGCGGCCTGCGCTTCCAGCTCCGCCGCGGCACCAAAGAGCACCTCATCGCCCTGCGCCGTGCGCGGCCCCACGATGCCCTTGGCGCGCATCCAGCCCGCGCTTGACTGCGTTTCGACGTTGGGATCGGTGAACTCGGGCTTGGTGTCCTCGTTCTCGTCCTTCTTGTCCGTGTTCGCAAAAACGCTCACCCAGGCGCCGTTGGTCTGGTTCACCACAATCTCGTGCCCCGGCGTTACCGTCGCAATCGGTGGGTCGGCCGAGTCCGCGGCCGCATACACATTAGCCGTGTGCACCACCGTGGCCCGCGCCGTGTTCACCGCCCCCGCATCACGCCGCTGCGCCGCAAGCAGGGAAGCGCCGCCCCCCAGCAAAACCACCCAAGCTGCTGTTAACAATCGCATACAGACCATTGGACGTGCAGAAGCCATTCGCGGACGTGCTGCCTCTTCCATCGCCCCTTTTTGTTCCTTTATTGTCATTCCCGAAGGGAATCTGCATTCTGCCGAGATAGGCAGCGATGCCCGGGTGGTAGGCCGCCGTAGCAAACCGTAGCGCTCCTTTGCACCTGTTTCGTTGGCTGCTGCTCTCAGCCCGCAACCTGCCCATGCTCCGCCTCCAACTCCGCCCGCAGCGCCGGATCCAAGTTCCCACCCGAAATCACCACTACCACGCGCTCGGCCTGCGGCAGATCTCCGGCCCGAAACAGCGCCGCCGCCACCGTCACTGCTCCCGAAGGCTCCGCCACGATTTCAGTTGCCGCCAGGACCAGCCGCGTAGCCGCTCGTATCTCCGCTTCGCTCACCAGCACGATCCCGTCCACATAACGCTGAATATGCGCAAAGTTCCGCACGCCCAGCGACTGCGTCCTGAGCCCATCGGCCAGCGTGCGCGTGGTCTCGGCCGCGGTCCACTCCACTAGCCGGCCGCCATAGAAT
>CAXTTZ010000184.1:0-6099 GCA_964247325.1 uncultured Acidobacteriaceae bacterium
GGAGTGCGGTGTGGGCATACGTTAGCTCGGTGTGGGCTGGAGGTGGGGTACCCTCCCCCGTACTTTTCTGCAAAGTACGTTGAACATTGAACTTAGGGCGGTACTTGAACTGAAGGTCTGCTGAGCGACGGCGCGGCTTTCGCTTGTGCAGTTAATTTTGGCACAACTTCTAGCTTACGCGTTTCGGAGCAAAAGTACGCAATGGCCTGGGATGAAGAAGGCGGCCTACACCTTTTGCGGCATGGGCAGAGCCGCTCCTCCATGAAAGCCTGAGAAAGCCTTCACGGAAAAGCTGGCACGCTTACGGGAGGTCGCCGGCGCCAAGGCGGCGGTGGAAGAAGGCCAAGACGAGGCCGTAAAGCTGAAGGGCGAGTTCAGGGTCGTAGCGTGGGCCTTCATCGCGCATAAAGGCGTGGGCGCCGTTGACCTCGTGCCAGGTATAGCGGAGATTGTGTGCGGTACTTAGGTGGTCGAGGCGGGTAAGGATGGTGCGGCGCGCTTCGAGGGGAATGTGAGGGTCTTGGTGGCCCCAGATCATGAGAAGTTCGCCGCGGATTTCGGCGGCGCGAGCGAGGGAGTCATCGTGCCGACCGCGGCCGAGCGAGGCTTGGGCGAGATCGGTGGCATAGAAGCAGGCGGCGGCGCGGCAGCGGGGGTCGAGCGCGGAACGAAAGGCGAGGTGGCCGCCGAGGCATATGCCCATGGCGCCCAGCTTGCCGGTGCAGTCAGGGCGGGCGGCGAGGTGGTCGAGCACGGCGCGGATGTCTGCGTCGTAGCTCCCGAGTTCTTTGGTGTATTTGAGTTCGTTCCCGCGATCGGAGCCGGTTTGGTCGTAGGGGAGCACGGTGCCGGGAGCTTCGAACTCGTGGTAGACCTCCGGGATGGCGACGAGGTAGCCGTGGCCGGCGAGCATGGCCGCGGAGCGGCGGATGGGGCCGGTGACCTGGAAAATTTCGGTCCAAAAGGCGATGCCAGGGTAGCGTCCGGGCGAAACGGGGCGCGTGATGTGCGTTCGCATGGGGCCGTTCGGGGTCGGGAGGTCGATGTGTTCTTCAGTGACGATCATGGATGAGGATAGTTGTAGCAGGAGGGATGGGTGCCTGGGCTTTTTGTAGCAAGGTTATGAGTTTGTGGTGCTGGCCTTTTCCTTGGGGGATTTGCGATCTGGTGTTTGGGCTGTTCACTTCCTATGACGGCGTTTCTAGGGACTTGTCATTGGCTTGGCAAGCTTGCTTGTAGATTGAAAGTACCCTGAACCCGCTTCAAGCGGCAGCCAGTCTGCTGTTCATCTCAGGTGTTCTCGCACCCAGCGCTCGATTCCGACGACTGGAATCGCTCTCTGGGCATTGAAGGTTTTGTTCATCGCCCACGCAACACCCTTTCCTTCTGCGAAGACGACACGATACTTCCGAAGCGCGCTATCCGGCTCGCTGGCGAGTTGTTCCTTCAGCATAGGCACGGTCCAGGTGGAGCGGCGCACCTTTCGATCCAATGTGGCATCGAGGATGTCTGCAACTTCTTCGTAGGTGAGGGTGTCGCCCGCCGTGTACACCACCTGATCGGTGATCTTCGGCTCTGCAAAGAGGATTTCCGCCGTCAACCTGCCGATGTCTTCTGCTGTGGTCACCGTGACGGCATTTTCCCAACTGCCCAGCGCATGGACCTCGTTGTGCACAAGATCCACCACGCCAAACGACGGTTCAAAAAGGAAGCTGGTGAACATGCCGGTGGAGATGATGATCCACTGCGTCGCTTGTTGCGACCGGAGCAGAACTCGCACATCGAGCTGCTCGTCGAAGAGGTCCTGCGCGCTGCCTTTGCCGATCACGTCATAGTCGACGCCGAACTGCCAGGGAAGGTAGCGTTTCACACCACCTGCGATCGCCGCCTGGGCGAGCTTGAGCTGCACACCCCCGCCTCCCACGAATCCGGTACAGCCAATTACTGTATGAAACGCTCCGAAAAGTGCGGCGAGCCCGGCCACTGATGCACGTGCGAGGTCGCCAAAGACAAAATTGATTCCAAGCGAACGCAGTTCGGAGAGTTCTTCCCGCTTACGGGCATCCGGCGCAAGGGTGCTGTCTGGGCGAAGAAGAACGCTTAGGGAGACACCGTTGGCAGAGGACATGCGCCGGGCCAAGTGACGCAGCACAGCCATGCCGAGTTCGCCTGCGCCGAGAACAAGGATGGCGCATGGCGACGAAACTGCATTAGCGGCGCTCGTGGTGTCTGGAACGTAGAGGCTGTCCGCTTTGTTCGGCCAGTCATCTGTCATGGCGGCCACCGGCCTCAGGATCACTCACGTTTGCGTTGAAGAGGGCTTCAAAGCTCGTAAAAACCGGATCGAAGATGTACGTCTGGAGCCAGTGGCTGGCTTTCTCGATATCGCCATCAGCCGCGTCAAAGACGCCACGGAATTCAAAGAACGATCCACCGCCGCGCGTAAGGGGCCGAACCTGCATGTGGCCCATGTAGTTGAGAGTAAGGTCCGCGCCCGCGAAGGTATGGAAGGTGAGCCGCATCTCCGGATCGGAAAGCTCCAGCAGCCGCTCCTGCACGACCCCACCGTTGTGAGCCTTCAATTTCCGCACTGCGCCGACCCTGTCCGGCAGGTCTCCCTCCCGGAGCTCGCTCGATGCAATAAAGGGAAACCATTGGGGAAGTGCGTTGAAGTCTCTGACCAACGCCCACACTGTTGCCGGGTCCGCCGTCACGACGGTGCTGTTATAAACCGTTGCCATGTGTTTCTGTCTCCTTGCTGCACATATGTCTGTGTGAAGTGATCGATGAGCTATCCGCGTAGCAGCAGATGGCAGCGCATTTTCAGTGGGAGTTCAGGTGGATGACAATCTTCCCGAAGACTCCCCGGTATAGGTGGCGGTAGGCGTCCAACGTGTTCTCGAAGCTGTATACGGTATCGATAACTGGACGAAGTTTCCATTCCGCAAAGGACCGGAGCATCGCCTCGAACGAGGATCTGGGGCCTACGGTGGTACCGCCGGCAGTCAGTTGCTTGATGACGAAGGGAAACAGGGGGATTTCCGAGCTGATGCCATTCAGAAAGCCGATCACGGCGATGTGACCGCCGATCCTGGCGGTTTCCACTGAGCGTTTGAGGTTGTCGCCGCCGACTACTTCGACCACAAGGTTGGCGCCCCTGCCTCCAGTCCATGCGAGTACAGCTTGGTCCCACGCCGGTTGCTGCGTGTAGTTGACGCCGTGAGCGGCTCCCAGTTGCCTGGCGCGCTCGATCTTCTCGTCACTGCTGGAGGTCACAATCACCTCGGCACCCCGGGCGGCTGCAATCTGTAGCGCAAACAGCGAAACACCGCCCGTTCCCTGCACCACAACGGTCTGACCCGCCGAAATGTTCGCCTTCTCCGCGACGGCATACCAAGCGGTCACTGCAGCACAAGGAAGCGTTGCGGCCTCCATGTCCGTCAGGTACTCAGGTGCCTGCACCGCGATTTGCTCATCGATGACGATGTACTCCGCCAAGACACCAGAGATCACGCTGCCCAGCGTATGGGCCGACTCCTCGCCTTGCGGTGCTCCCTCAAGCCATCGCGTGGCGAAGTTTGTAAGAATCCGATCCCCGCGTTTGACCCGGGTGACGTTCTTACCCGTCTCCACGACCACGCCAACGGCATCACTTCCCTGGATCATCGGGAGATGGAGGTTGGGGTTGTAGATTCCGTCAACCAGAAGCTTGTCCCGGGCGTTTAACGAAACCGCGCTCACCTGAACAAGAACCTCGTTGTATCCCGGTTCGGGTATGTCCCGATCGGCCATCCGCAGGTTGTCCAGACCGAAACCGGCCAGCTCCCAAACTCTCATGGTTCCCTCCACCTGTCCTTAGAGCCGACAGAATAGTAGTTCGATATTTTTCGAACTATTTCAGCAACAGTACGCAACAGCGGCTAAGATGTCAAAAGTGAAGGTTGTTGCCCACCCTCGGACACAGGATCTGGACCTGGCAAAAGTGCTTCATGCGCTCAGCGATCCCGTGCGGCTGAAGCTTGTGCGCATGCTGGCGGCTGAACGGGATCTCACCTGTGGTGCGCTCTGCCTGGGAAGGCCGAAATCGAGCATGTCGCATCATTTCAAGACCATGATCGACGCGGGCCTGCTTCGCGTGGATGTTGCCGGCAACATCCATTTGAACAATCTGCGGCTTGATGATCTTGAAAGTCGATTTCCGGGGCTGATGGTTGCCGTCCTCCGTGCCGCTGAAACGATCTGAAGGACTCGAAAGCCAGGGGAATAGTGGCAAGAAGAAATACGGCGTTCCCGAAGCAGATCGAGTCTGAATCTCTTGAGGGAAGACGATAGAGCTCAGCTCGATAGGTACCGTGATGTCGCATTGTCTTACCCCATGTGACCGGACGGCCCCGTTCAAGGC
Source organism: uncultured Acidobacteriaceae bacterium (assembly GCA_964247325.1). Lineage (GTDB taxonomy): Bacteria > Acidobacteriota > Terriglobia > Terriglobales > Acidobacteriaceae > Granulicella. The sequence continues at coordinate 4,403 of CAXTTZ010000184.1, forward strand.
CGAACTGACATTCACTTTCTACAACGACGTTAGGATGGACGAACCGGCTTCCCCATGCCGCCTCACCCTTGCCTTGGCTGAGGCCGTCAGCGACACTGTGGACTGACCGGATAACGAGCGTCGAGTGCATGGCAAGCGGATGCAGGAGGATGGATGACAGACACGAAAATGGTGATTGAGCAGGCGTACTCCGCATTCAACAAGCGGGACATCGACGGTGCATTAGCACTCATGACGCAGGACGTGAGTTGGCCCAAGGCTTCGGAGGGCGGCAAGGTTGTTGGAAAAGAAGAGATCCGCGCTTACTGGACGCGACAATGGGATGAGTTCGATCCCCATGTCGAACCGCTTGCAATCGCCGAGGAGGACGGAGGCAAGACCCGCGTCAGGGTGCATCAACTCGTAAAGAGCCTCCAAGGGGATGTTCTTTCGGACAGCGAGGTTTTTCACGTATTTACTGTGAAGAGCGGTCTCATTGCAGCGATGGCACTCGGGGGTGAGGCCGATCCAAGCGATGATCCGTCTGCCGCATTTGCACATCGATCCTGACTGGCTACCCACCGTGAAACGTGAGAGTAGGACCCGGATCCGCGGGAATGGAGTGCACAGGCAACAGCAAACGCAGATTCCCTGCGGGAATGACAAGCAAGAAAAGCAAAAGGCAAGAACAAAGCAAAGGCAAGAGTAAAAGCAAAAGCAACGGTAAAGGCTGATTGGGGGTGGGTGAGCAAAGGGAACCCGGCGGAGTTAGGGGCCGCCGGGTGGGTTGGAGCGGGGTGGATGTAGGTTAGGGTTGGCCTAGGCCGCCGCCAGCGCCGTAGATATTGCCTGTGGTGTAGCTGGCGTCTTGGGCGGCGAGTTGGACGTAGATGGAGGCGAGTTCGGCGGGCTGGCCGGGGCGTTCGAGGGGGTAGGCGGCGCCGAACTGGGGGTATTTGGAAGGGGGAGCGCCGCCGGAGACTTGGAGCGGCGTCCAGATGGGGCCCGGGGCGACGCCGTTGACGCGGATGCCTTTGGGGGCGAGTTGTTTGGCGAGCGACTTCACGAAGTTCATCGTCGCGGCCTTGGTTTGGGCGTAGTCGTACAGGTCGGCGTCGGGGTTATAGGCCTGTTCGGAGGTGGTGGCGATGATGGTGGAGCCGGGCGGCAGGTGGGGAACGGCGGCGCGGATGATCCAGAAAGGGGCGTAGATGTTGGTCTTCATCGTCCAATCGAAGAGCTCGGTGGTGAGGTCGAGAATGCTGGGCACGGAGTGCTGGCGGCCAGCGTTGGAGACGAGAATATCGAGGCCGCCGAGGCCGTTGACGGCGCCGGCAACAAGCAGAGCGCAAAAGGCCTCGTTGCGGAGGTCGCCGGGAATGGGAACGGCTTTGCGGCCGGCGGCGCGGATGAGGCTGACAACTTCGAGGGCGTCGGATTCTTCCTGCGGCAGGTAGTTGATGGCGACGTCGGCGCCTTCGCGGGCAAAGGCGATGGCGGCGGCACGCCCCATGCCGGAGTCGCCCCCGGTGATGAGGGCTTTGCGGCCGAGAAGGCGGCCGGAGCCCTTATAGCTGGTTTCGCCGTGGTCGGGCACGGGGGTCATCTGACTGGCGAGGCCGGGCCACGGCTGGGGCTGGACCGGAAAGGGAGGGCGCGGGTACTTGGTGGTGGGGTCTTGAACGGGTTGGGCTGTGGGTTGGCAGGAGGACGTGCTT
>CAXTTZ010000185.1:0-6073 GCA_964247325.1 uncultured Acidobacteriaceae bacterium
AGCCTTGGCCGCTGAGCACGTCGCGCACGGCGGCAAGCTGGATGGGCGGAAAGCCCGAAACGGTGATGGTTTCAGGGTGTGCGGTGTCGAGCTTGGCGGCGGTGGCGGCGGTCGAAGCCGCGGCGAGCGCGGTGTCTAAGCGCTGCACATCGGTGTCGGTGGCGGCGTTGACGGCTTCGGCGACGTGGACCTGTAGCACGAGGTGGGTGCCGCCGCGGAGGTCCAACCCGAGTTGGATGCGGGCGGTGAGCGACTGATTGAGGCCGCCGTGCGGAATGCCAAAGATCCCGTACAGGAAGATGACGAGGATGGCGACGATGAAGCCCGCTTTTCCGGCTAGATTTTTACCCATGGCGCTCTCTCAGGCCTCGTGCCGCCGGGTGTTTCGGGCGGCAGGTGGCGACTCTTTCCCCTAGCTCTTGGTGGCCTCGTCGGTGGTGACGGCGGCGATAGCGGATTTTACGATCTCAAACTTTAGGTTGTCGGGCAGGGTGCGGACGATCAGGGCATCCTCTTTAAGACTGATAACGGTGCCGCGCATCCCGCCGGTCGTGGTGACGCGGTCGCCAGGCTTGATGGCGGCGAGCTGGCTTTGCCACTGTTTTTGCTTTTTCTGGTTGGGCGCGATCAGCAAAAAGTACATCGCTGCGAACATGAGCAGCAGCAAGGGCAAGCCGGTAAACGACCCAAGGCCGGCCCCGGCCCCCGCCAACACAAACCAACCTAATGCAACCAAACTCACTGTAAACACTCACCTGAACCGCCGGCATAGACTGCCGGAAGCGGTTTTGGAACTCAAACCTGAGCGGGCAACGCTTGCCCCAACACTCAGCATCGGGGCTGCGGGGCGGTGTGTCAAGGCAGAGTGGCCGCGAAGGGGCAGAGTGTGCGTTTTTGGGACACAGGCACGGGGCTACGTGCCTCGAAGGTGTTATTGCGCGGCTGGGGCTGCAGGAGCAACAGTAAGAGAAAGGTTGTTGAGATCGCTGTCGGCAACGGTGAGGGCTTCCTGCAAGGGCTGGAAGTGAGGGCCGGCAGCCGAGGAGGTGTCTTGCCCGATGTGGCTGAAGTCCGCCGAGGGCATCTGCGCGCTGGCGTTTACCTGCAGCGTGTAGCTGCCAGCTGGGACGTAGGGAACGGTGAAGGTGCCGTCGGCGGCGATAGGGCCGGTGCGGCTCAAGGTGGGGTCCTGCGTGTCTGTCACCGAGACTGTGCCTGAGTGGACGGCGGCCCCGGCGGCGCTGATTTGGCCGGAAAGGGTGTGCAGGCTGGAGAGTTTGAGCGTGATGGGCAGGTCGCCGTGGTCTTCGCCGGCGGTAAGGGTAAATGGAACGGCGTCGGTGCGGCGCAGCTTGTCGGGCGCATAGACCGAAAGGCTGAGGTTGCGCGTGAAGCCGCGGTCATCGGCACGCGCCGGGGCCGGGGCCTGCACGGACGCGCGCAGGAGGTAGCTGCCAGGCGGGATACCGGCGATGCGGTAGTGGCCACGGTCGTCGGTGGTAGCGCCCTGGCCGCCGCCGCGGCCGAAACCAGGGCCTCCAAAGGCTGGTGGCGGCGTGGAGTTCGTGGTGGCCGCGGTGCTTGTAGGGGCGGGCAGAACGGCGACCTGGACCCCAGCGGCCGGGCTGCCGTCATCCCATTGCGCGAGGCCGGAGACCACAGCGCCGCGCTGCAGGGTGAGCAGCACGTTGGCGCCAGCGGCGGAGACGTGCGCGAGCGGCACGCCGGAAAGGGCGGCGCTGCTACCGGCGTTCAAGGCCGCGCTTACGTTTTGGGCTTCGTTGATGTAGCCGCTTTGGGCACCGGTGACGTAGTAGTCGCCCGCGGGCACGTTGGGAATGCTGAAGTTGCCGTCAAGGTCGGTGCGGCCGGAGGCACGCCGGCCGCGGTCGAACTCGCCCTCAACGGCCGCGGCAGGGATGAGGCTGACGAGGGCAAAGCGGGCGGCGTGCTGCGTGTCCGCGCAGAGGACGCGGCCGGTGACGGTGAAGCCGGTGGCGGGTAGCAGGAGGGGAGCGCCGCCGCGGTACTCGGCTGACCCCTGGGCGCGGGTGGGCGCCGCGATGGCGCAAAGGCACAGTAAGGCCAGTGAGGCCGGGAAGGAGCGAGTTTGTGGGCGCTGCCGAGCGATCGGCATAACGGGAAAACCTCCAAGCCGCGCGGATGTGGGCCGCGGCCAGCCCTCTTTTGGACGCGCTAGAAGGTATTTTGCATCGCGGGCACCCCTGCATGGCTACCCTTGTTTAAATCGGCGCGGACGCGGTCCATGGTTTCGAGGTAAAAGGCGAGGTTGTGGACTGAGTTGAGGGTGGCGCCGAGCGGCTCGCCGCTGGCGTATAGGTGGCGGAGGTAGGCGCGGGTGTAGCGCCGGCAGACCGGACAGGCGCAGCCCTCGTCGGGCGGCCGTTGGTCTTCCGCGTTATCCATGCGTTTGATGTTGATGCGCTCGACAGGGCTGCTGCGGTCGCGCGGGTCGGCGCGGACAAACAGGAGACCGTGGCGGCCGGCGCGCGTGGGCAACACGCAGTCCATCATGTCGACGCCCATGCGGGCGTACTCTTCAGTCTCGTCGGGGTAGCCGACGCCCATGACGTAGCGCGGCTTGTCTTTGGGGAGGTATTGGAGCGTGTGCGCGATGAGGTCGCGGGTGACCTCGCGCGGCTCGCCGACGGCGAGGCCGCCGATGGCGTAGCCGGGGAAGTCCATCGCGACAAGGCGCTCGGCGGACTCAGCGCGAAGATCCTTGTACATGCCGCCTTGAACGATACCGAAGAGGGCCTGATAGGGAGAAGTAGGAAGTAGCGAGTAGGAAGTAGGAAGTAGGGGAGAAGCAGGCTCAGTCGTGCTGGTGGCGAGCGCCGAACTGCTACCTTCTACTTCCTGTTTGCTGCTTCCTGCTTCTGAGCTACTTCCTGCCTCTTCGCCCCAGGGCACCTCGTGGCGGTGTGCCTGCCAGTAGCGGAGCGAGCGCTCGGCCCAGGCGTGGGTGAGGCCCATGGAGTCGCGGGTGCGCTGCCAGGTGGCGGGGGTTTCGATGCATTCGTCGAAGGCCATCATGATGTCGGCGCCGAGCGCGATCTGCACCGCCATGGAGTGTTCGGGGGAGAAAAAGTGCTTGGAGCCGTCCAGGTGCGAGCGGAACTCGACGCCGTCGGGGGTGACCTTACGCAGCTTGGCGAGCGAAAACACCTGAAAGCCGCCGGAATCGGTGAGCATGGGGCGACCCCAGCTCATGAAGCGGTGCACGCCGCCGAGCCTCCGAATAAGCTCGTGGCCGGGCCGAAGGTAGAGATGGTAGGTGTTGGCGAGGATGATCTCTGCGCCGCGCTCGCCGGGGCCTAAGGTTTCGAGCATGCTCTGCTCCACGGTTTTGACCGTGGCCGCAGTGCCCACAGGCATGAAGACGGGCGTTTGCACCCGCCCATGCGGCAGTTGGAGCCTCCCGCGGCGGCCACCGCCGGCGCTTTCTGCGCCCACCTCGAAGCTAAGCGACATCGCCCCAGTGTAAGGGCTGGGATGGAGAGGGCGGTACGCAAGCGAGGGAGCTTGCTGCTTGCCTGTACTTTCGGTGGCACACGGAGGGGGAAGCAGATCCCTCCGCTTCGCTACGGGATGACAACAAGAGATACGTGGGGATGGCAATACGCTAGACAACGCAGGATTAGCTGCAAAGGACATAACAGGCTCTAGGTGAAGTCGTTGCCGCTAGGGACGGTCTGGCTTGTTTGGAGTTTTGTCAGGGCTTCCGTGAGGGTTTGCGTCTGGCGGTGCTGGGTTTTGCAGCTGCTTCAGTTGATCCTGTAGCTGCTTCATCTGTTCGGGCGAGGTTGCGGGCAGGTGTTTCAGTTGCTCTGCGAGTTGGTCAGTGCCGTCGAAGTGCCAAAGCTGGACCGGGCCGTGGAAAAAGTCTGCTCCCCCGAGCCCCTGCATTTGTTCTAGGCCGTGTGCTTCCATCTCGGCTTGGTGAGCGCGCATCTCCGCTTCGAGCGCCATCATGTTGACATTGATTGTCGGTCCTGCCATGGCCATCATGGCCGCGGGCGGCAGGCCTGAAAGGCTGCCGAAGCCGTCGAAGTCAATGCCGCCGAGGCTGCTGCCTTCGCCGTTGCGGCGGCGGATGGTGTGGATAAAGGTCAGCTCTTTGGGCTCAACGGTGATGATGGCCCGTTCGAGCATGGCGTCGGCACGGCGCTTGTAGCAGATGTCAGTGCTTTCGCCTCGTTTTGTATCGCTTTTGTGCACCGAGCAGTGCCAATCACCAGTGTTGAGCCGTTGGCGAATCTCTTCGACGTCGGCGATGTGGTACATGCCGGGCCTGTCGTATTCATAGGTGCGCACGACGTTGAGCACCATGCTATGGGCGCGGCTGGCGTCTTTGCCGCTGACCATATCGAGCGTGTCCGGGTCCATGGTCACCTCGGTGACGTCGCTGGCACCCTTGGCGAAGCGTTCGGTGCCGGCGAAGAGATCGTCTTTCACGGTGGGACTGGTGCCCTGCGCCCAAGCGATGCCGTGGGCGAGAACCGTCGCCAGGGTAGCGGTTCGGACGAGGTTTCTAAACCAGATTGTTGCGGTTCGTTTACGCTTCATCGCTTTTTCCTTTTCTGTCGTTGGATGTTGCGGCTCAAGCCGCGCCTTTCAGCCTTGCGTTGCTGCTGGGCGTGTTTAGTAGCCGCGGAAGACCCCAGCGCGCTCGAGCTGGGCGCGGGTATGGGCGAGGGCTTGGTCGGTGATGCGGGTGGCGGTTTGGAACTGCTGGTTGGCCAGGGCCTGCTTGCGGGCGCGCTCCCGGCGGCCATGCCAGGCTTCGGAGGCAAAGGTACCGGCCACCAAGGAGGCGGCCAGGGCGGTACCGAGGGCCAAGCGCCAGGGACGGAAAGGCAGGATCTTGGCTTGGGAACGGGAGGCCGGGCGGGACGTCGGATGGAGGGTCGTTTGCCCGGCACGCGGGTTATCGGCATGGGCCGCGGCGAGCACGCGTTCGATGAAGCCCGCAGGCGGCGGGGTGGGTCGCAGGGCCGCGCGCAACTCGGCTTCGAAGGCCGCGAGCTGGGCTGACTCAATCGCTACTTCCATACACTTCTGGGCGTTTTCCTGTTGTAGAGGATCTTTGCTTTCAGGCCCGATCTTCATCGCACATACTCCTTGATGGTGGTGGCGGCTTTTTGCCGCAGCAGCTTGAGGCCGCGCTGCAGGTTGCTTTTGACCGTGGGCAGCGGCTGCTGGAGCAGCCTGCCAATCTCCTCGGGGGGCATCTCTTCGCCATAGCGGAGCACGACAGCCACGCGCATGGGTTCGGGCAAGGTGCTGACCATGGCTTCGAGCCGGTGCGCGAGGCCGTCCGGCAGAGCATGCGCCGGTGGGGGCGAGCCGCCGTGCTGAAACTCCTGCCATGGCTCGGCAGCGGACTCGGGCTGCCTGCCGCGGCGGCGGAGGGCGTCGGTGGCGCGGTGCACGGTGACCCGACGCAGCCAAAAGCGGGTGTGGTCCTCATTCTGGAGGCGCTCGCCCGCGCGGTACAGTTCGACAAAAACATCCTGCGCTACCTCCTCGGCCACGCCCCGGTCGCGCAGAATGCGGAGCGCGATCGAGAACACCATGGTTTGGTGCTGCTCGACCAGTGCCCGAAATGCGTGCGCGTCGACGGCCATCGTGCTTCCCTCGCCTATACGTGCCGGGGAGGCCCGCTCGGATGCAAAATATTTTCCACTTGTTGGAAAAGGCCAAACAGATGGCGAACCCGCACCTCAACGGCTAAAACCGCAATAGCAAACAAACAACTTACGGCACGGCTGAAGCCGTGCCGTTGACCAAAACGGAGTTTTTCAACAAGCTCCTAATCGCGTTATAGTTGGCAGTACTTTACAAGGCTGGGTGTGCGAACTGGAACAGGCCCCACCATGGACATTCCAACTGTAAAGGATCTGGTGATCAAAGCAAGTATATGCCCGCATCTCAGTTCACCTTCGGGATCCTTGACCTCTTTGTAAGAGTGCAGCACGAACTGCCGGAACGGTGATTTTGTCTAGTTGATGAGCTATCCATTCCGACGTAGACCTATCGACTTCGTAAA
>CAXTTZ010000186.1:0-6044 GCA_964247325.1 uncultured Acidobacteriaceae bacterium
AGCGCTGGCCTGCCGCCATCCGCGACCGCGCCGCGGCCTCCGCATGCTGGCGAAACACCCGAAACATTGCCTGACAAAGGCCGTAGGCCACCAGCACACCCAATGCTAGCGACGCCAACACGGCGCAGATCAACATCAGCATACCCATCAACCGCACACTCCCGCCCTCCCCTGCGCGCACCGCGCCTCCGGGAAGCAGCCCGATCCAGTCTCACCCGAACCCTTGTGCGTTTCCATGCTTTTCCCACCACAAAACTAGGAAGCTATTGCCGAGGGAGGTACATACCCCGTTCCCACACTGCCATACGCTCCCGCCCGCCGACCATTTATCCTTACAGATGGCCCTCCAGGGCTCCGTTTAGCCTATGAGTCTTACGCACATCCACGTCCGCGGCGCTCGCCAGCACAACCTTCGCGACATCTCCGTCTCCATCCCGCGCAACTCGCTCACCGTGGTCACCGGCCTGTCGGGCTCCGGTAAGAGCTCCCTCGCCTTCGACACAATCTATGCCGAGGGCCAGCGCCGCTACGTCGAAACCCTCTCCGCCTACGCCCGCCAGTTCCTCGACCAAATGGAGCGCCCCAACGTTGACTCCATCGACGGCCTCAGCCCCGCTATCTCCATCGAGCAAAAGACAACGTCGCGCTCTCCCCGTTCCACTGTTGGCACCATCACTGAAATTTACGACTATCTCCGCCTGCTCTGGGCCTCGGTCGGCCAGCCGCACTGCCCCAACTGTCACCAGCTCATCTCGCGCCAATCTGCCGACCAGATTATCGCCCAGATTCTCGACCAGGCCGTTGAACGCGACCAGGCCGGAGCGCCCCAGGAGCGCATCACCGTCCTCGCCCCCATCGTCCGCGGCCGCAAAGGCGAGTTCCGCGAAGAGCTCGAGGCGCTCGACCGCAAAGGGTACCGCATCCGCATCGACGGCGAGATCACCGAGATCGAAGAAGGCATGCGCCTCGAAAAGCGAAAAAACCACACCCTTGAGGCCATCGTCGACCGCATCATCCTTAAGCCTTTGCCAACAACTCGCCCGGAGTCGGAGCAAAGTGCCTCCTCTGACCTGTCCTCTCAGCCGGAGAGAGACGGAGTGGAGAGGCCCGCTTCTCTGCCTGGAGAGGCAGCCGCCCTCCAGTTCGACACCAAGCGCCTCCAAACCGCCGTCACCACCGCCCTCCAGCTCGCCAACGGCCTCGTCCTCATCGGCCTGCAGCCCCCCAACGGCGAATACACCGAAACGCTGTACTCCTCGTCGATGGCCTGCCCCGACTGCGGCATTAACGTGCCTAAACTCGAGCCGCGCTCCTTTTCCTTCAACTCCAACTACGGTGCCTGCCCCGAGTGCCACGGCCTCGGCTCCATCTTCGACTTTGACCCCGCCAAGGTCATCACGGACTGGTCGAAACCGCTGCTCGATGGCGCTCTCGGCCCCGGCTCTGCCTCGCAATATCTTGTGCGCGGCGTAAAGCTTGCAGGCGAAAAATTCAAAGTCAACCTTAAGCTTCCCTTCGAACAGCTCGAAAAGTCGCAACAGGAACTTCTGCTCTACGGCCCGCCCCGCGCCGAGGGCGCCCGCATCGGCTTCCACGGCGTCTTCCGCTTTTTGCGCGACAACATGGAAGAAACCAAATCTGACGCCTACCGCGACTACATGATGGGCTTTATGTCCGCGACCGAATGCCCGCGCTGCCACGGCCGCCGCCTCCGCCCCGAGTCGCTCGCCGTCACCCTGCCGCTCGCGAACGCCGCCCTCCATCCGCCCGTCGACAAAGAAGAGGACGATACCGAGCCCACCAAAGAACCCGACGCCCGCCGCGACGCTTCCATCGCCGACTTCACCGCGCTTTCGCTCGAGGCCGCCCTCCACGGCGCGCGCTCCATGCACTTCACGGGCCGCGACCGCCTCATCGCCGACCGCCTTCAGCGCGAGATCATCGAGCGCCTCGAGTTCCTCAACGCCGTCGGCCTCGGCTACCTGTCGCTCGACCGCTCGGCCTCTACGCTTTCCGGCGGCGAGGGCCAGCGCATCCGTCTAGCCACGCAGATTGGCTCACGTTTGCGCGGCGTTCTTTATGTATTGGATGAACCCTCCATCGGCCTTCATCAGCGCGATAACCAACGGCTTATCCGCGCCCTCGAAGACCTGCGCGATCTTGGAAACACCGTCCTCGTCGTCGAGCACGACGAAGACACCATCCGCAAGGCTGACTATGTGCTCGATCTCGGCCCCGGCGCGGGCAAAAACGGCGGCGCCCTGATGGCCGCGGGCACCCCGGCCGAGATCATGGCCAATCCCGCCTCTGTCACCGGCCGCTATCTTTCGGGCGCTATCGATATCGTTACCAGGCCCACGCCCGACAAGGCGCCGCGCCCGCTCACTGATCGCTGGCTCTCCGTCGAGGACGCCTACGCGCACAACCTCCGGCACGTCACTGCGCACTTCCCGCTTGGCGTCATGACCGTCGTCACCGGCGTCTCCGGCTCCGGCAAATCCACGCTGGTCAACAACATCCTCTACCGCTCGCTCGCCAAAGAGCTTTACGGCTCACGCGAAGAACCCGGCATCCACAAAGCCGTCCACGGCGCCAACCAGTTCGACAAGGTCATCCAGATCGACCAGTCCCCCATTGGCCGCACCCCACGTTCCAACCCCGCCACCTACACCGGCGTCTTCACCGCCATCCGCGACCTCTTTGCCATGCTGCCCGAGTCGCGCGAGCGCGGCTATAAGGCCGGCCGCTTCTCCTTCAATGTTCAAGGTGGCCGCTGCGAGGCCTGCCAGGGCGAAGGACAGCGGAGGATTGAGATGAACTTTCTCCCGGATGTGTATGTGCTGTGCGAAGTTTGCAATGGCCGCCGCTACAATCAGGAGACCCTCGCCGTGAAGTTCAACGGCTACTCCATCGCCGACATCCTCGATCTGCCCATCGAGGACGCCGTCCCCGTCCTCAAAGACATCCCTGCCGTCAACCAAAAGCTTCAAACTCTCGTTGACGTCGGCCTCGGCTACATCCATCTCGGCCAATCGGCTACCACGCTCTCCGGCGGCGAGGCCCAGCGTATGAAGCTGGCCAAAGAGCTCTCCAAGCGCCAAACCGGCAAGACTCTCTACCTGCTCGACGAACCCACCACCGGTCTCCACTTCGACGATGTCCGCAAGCTGCTCGAAGTGCTCCATCGCCTCACCGACCTTGGCAATACTGTCATCATCATCGAGCACAACCTCGACATCATCCGCAACGCCGACTACCTGGTCGACATGGGCCCAGAAGGCGGCGCCGGCGGCGGCCGTATCGTCGCGCAGGGTCCGCCGGAGCTCGTCGCCCGTGCTCCCGGCTCGCACACCGGCGCCTTCCTCGCCCGCTACTACGACACCACTACCGGCGCCGCCGCCGTGCTCACGTTGCCCCCGATCACCCTGCCCGACCTCACCAAGAAGCCGCCCAAGCCCAAGTTCATTGCCCCCGAAAAGAAGACCGGCGTCCCTACCGCCTCCAAATCGAAGCCGGCCGAAGAGCGCGCCCCCAAGAAACGTGCAGCAAAATCAGCGACCAATCGCGCCGAAAAAGCCGCAAAGGAGGAGCAGCCCGCATGAGCGATCTTCCCCTGCCCGACCCGACTCCCGAAGAAGGCGCACTCGACATCCAGCACGACCCTTTTCCGAGCTCCGAGGACGGCAGCTCGCGCCGCATCCCGCACCTCGGCCATGCACTGCTCTTTTTCGCCCTCACCGTCACCGCCTTTCTGCTCTGCCTGCTCGTTCTGGCCCTGGTCTCGCACAATCACCTAAGCGGCAAAGACCAAACCGCCGTCCTCGCCTCTATCGGCGCCGAAGCTGCCACATACGTGCTTGCCCTGGTCGCTGCCTACTACTTCTTTCCTCCGCTTTGGAAGCGCACCTTTGCCGCCGGCCTGCATTGGCATAGCGAAACCGCACGGCGCCTTTGGCCGCGCCTTTTGGCTGCCGGCATTCTTCTAAGCGTCCTCGCGCAGATCTCCGAGCACTTCGTCAAAGAGCCCAAGACCCCCGAGATCGAACAGCTCATGCGCACGCCGCTCGGCGCTTGGAGCGTTATGCTCATGGGCACCCTGCTCGCCCCGGCCATGGAGGAGATCACCTTTCGCGGCTTTCTGCTGCCCGCGCTCGCCATCGCCTACGACTGGCTCAGCCTCAACCGCACCCCGGCCGCCCTTCGCCGCTGGAGCACCACCACCGGGAACAGCACGCCCGCGCTCCTCTTTGCTTCGCTCTTTTCCAGTCTCCTCTTTGCGCTCATCCATGCCCCGCAGCTCGAGTACGCCTGGGGTCCGGTCGCCCTTCTCTTTGCTGTAAGCCTTGTTCTTGCCTATGTCCGCGTGCGCACCGGTTCCGTCGCTTGCTCCACCGTCGTCCACCTCACCTACAACCTCACCATCTTTCTTGCTGCCCTGATCGCCACGGGCGGCTTTCGCCATCTCGAACGCCTCCAAACGTAAATCCAGAAGGTATCCACCGGCTGTTGGCCTACAATGCAAACAAGGTGCTTATGCCCGAGGTTCGAACGTGCCCAAAATGCCAGTCCGGCAACATCTTCCGGTCGCGCCGCCGCACGCTTGAGTACTTTCTTCCCTTTTTTCGACCCTACCGCTGCTACACCTGCGAGCGCCGGTTCATGATGCGCAGCCTGCCCTCTAAGCCGGGCCGCATGGCTCTGGAACCCCAGCCGAACACCAGCAAGCAGACCCCCTAAACCTCGTCTCTCCCTTTGCGCGCTGCTAGCTCCTCGCCCCATTCCTCCTCTACACTGAACGGAATGCTTCCGACCCTCCAATGGACGCCCGAAGGCGTCAGCTTCCTCGACCAAACTAAGCTCCCCCTCGAAGAAACCTACGTCCTGGCCCGCAATTACCACGAAGTCGCTGATGTCATTCGCGACATGGTCGTTCGCGGTGCCATGGCTATTGGTGTTTCGGCCGCCATGGGTGTCGCTCTCGGCGTTCAGCAATCGCAAGCCTCGTCCCTCGCCGAACTCACCGCCGAGGTCGAACGCATCTGCGAAACCCTCGCCAAAACGCGCCCAACCGCAGTAAATCTCTTCTGGGGTATCGGCCAAATTCGCCAAACCTTTCATGATCTGGCTGCAAAAAATGCAACCATTCCCGAGATCAAGGCAAAAGTGGTTGCCCGCGCCCAGCAGCTATACGACGAAGACATTGCCAACCTCCGCCAACTCGGCCGCTTCGGCGCCGAACTGCTCCCCCAAGAGGGCACCGTGCTCACCCATTGCAACGCCGGCGCGCTTGCTGCCTGCGGCTATGGCTCGGCCCTCGGCGTCATTCGCGCCGCTGTCGAGCGCGGGCAGAAGATCGACGTCTTCGCCGACGAAACCCGCCCCTTCAATCAGGGTGCCCGCCTTACCGCGTGGGAGCTGCTGAAAGATAACATCCCTACCACGCTTATTTGCGACAACATGAGCGGCTATTTCATGGGCCAGGGCCGCATCTCGGCCGTCATCGTCGGCGCCGACCGCATCGCCGCCAATGGCGACACAGCCAATAAGATCGGCACCTACTCGGTCGCTATCCTCGCTAAGGAGCACGGCATCCCCTTCTACGTCGCCGCACCCTTTAACACCATCGACCCTGCCACGCCCACCGGCGCCGCGATCCCGATCGAGCAGCGCAACCCCCGCGAGGTCACCCATAGCCACGGCCGCCAGGTCACGCCCGACGGCGTCGGCATCGAGAACCCCGCCTTTGACGTTACCCCCGCTCGGTATATCACCGCCATCATCACCGAGCGCGGCATCCTGCGCGCGCCCTTCGCCGAAGCCATTGCCGCTATGGGCGACCTCGTCCCTGCCTAGCGAGCCTGCCCTGGCGACCCACTGCAAGCTGCTGCTTGACCTCATCGAAGACTCAGCGCGAAACCCTTCGCCACGCGCGACGCCGCCGTGCATTTCGATCCAATCGACGTATCCTAAAACGATGTTCAGCTCCCGCCGCGAGCCCGGGATCCCCATGTTGGCGCCCGCCTTCCTGAACTGGCGGCTCCGCT
>CAXTTZ010000187.1:0-6042 GCA_964247325.1 uncultured Acidobacteriaceae bacterium
GTCTTCAATATCGCTGCTCAGCCCGCCAGATTGCCACTCCATAGTCCGCTCCTTCGACGCTTTTGCCTTGTCCCATGCTAAATGGGCGTTGCGCATGCACTTCGCTGGGCTAGTCTAAGGCACACCATGCAAACCCAGGCTGATGCTGCTCTCAAAATTGCTCCATGGCAGGCCGCCCTCAGGCTGGCTTGCTGGTTCGCCCTGGCCAAGCTGCTCTTCCAGTTCGCGCTAACCCTTTGGACGACGCACCTTGGGTACAGCTACTTCCGCGATGAGTTCTATTTCCTGGCTTGCGGGCGGCATCTGGCATGGGGCTATGTGGACCACGGGCCCATGGTGGCCTTGCAAGCGCGGCTAACTACCTTACTCTTTGGCCAGTCCGTCTTTGGCATCCGCGTTCTTTCCGCAGCAGCAGGAGCGATGGTGATTGGCCTATGCGGGTTCCTGACGTGGGCCCTTGGTGGCGGTCGTGCGGCGCAGGCCTTAGCGATGTCCGGTCTGGTCTTTGCAGGCGTGTACCTCGGGGTGGATGGATTCCTTTCGATTAGCTCGCCAGAGCCGATCTTCTGGATGGGCTGCATTCTCGCGCTGCTTTTATTACAGCGTGGCGCGTCGCCGCGGTCGTGCTGGCTTGCTGTTGGCGCTTGTGCTGGCCTTGGGTTATTGAACAAACCGTCGATGCTGTTCTTCCTTGCCGCTCTCATGGCTGCGCTGCTTCTGACGCCCGAGCGCCGCGTGCTGCGAACGCCTTGGTTCGTCGCAGCCGCGTTGCTAGCCTTGCTGATTGTCTTGCCCTTCTTGCTGTGGCAAGTGCATCATCACTGGGCGACCTGGGAGTTCCTGCACAATGGGCGCATCAAGGGCAAAAATGTCGCGCTCGGCCCTGTGGCGTTCCTGTGGGCGCAGATCGGACAAATGCAGCCGGTCAATGCCCTGCTATGGATTCCTGGGCTGCTAGCGCTCTTGCTTGTAAAGGGCTTTAGGCCTTTCCGCTGGATCGGCGTCACCTACCTGCTCTTCTTAGCCGTGATGATGGCACTTCATGCGAAGGACTACTATTTGGCCCCGATCTACCCGATGCTGTTCGCCGCCGGAGCAATCTTCTGGGAGCAGCGGAAATCACAGCGCACGAGCATAAACGAGCAGAGTTTGTTTGCTTTCCCCGTGTATACCTCCGTGCTCCTGGTAACCTCATTCTTACTCCTGCCCATGGCTTCGCCGGTACTGCCGCCCGCTTTATGGGTACGCTACACGCACGCCCTCCACCTGGTCCCTTCCGAACCAGAAACCTTGAAAACTAGTGCCCTGCCGCAGTTTTATGCAGATCGCTTCGGGTGGCAGCAGATGGCAACGCTTGTGGTTGACGGCTACAGGTCGTTGCCGTCCGAAGAACGCAAGGAAGTGTGCATCATTACAAATAACTATGGCGAAGCGGCTTCCCTGGAGTTCTTAGGCCGGCAAATGGAGCCGGCGCTGCCGCCCGTCATCTCTGGCCATAACAACTATTGGCTATGGGGCATGCGCGGCTGCACCGGTAAAAAACTGATTGCCGTCGTGCACGACACACCTGAAGAACTCAAGCAAAGATACAGATCCGTAAAGATACTCGGCACAGTGTCGGATCCACTGGCTATGCCCTATGAACACAAGAATGTGTATCTCCTAAGTGATCCCTTGCTGAAGACTCCGGTCCGCTGGGAAGAGGAGAAAGGCTACATTTAGACAAGGGGGCAACAAGGTGACACCTTGAAGCGCAGCGGCACAAAGCTCGGGCAAAACTTCCTCGTGGATGAGGCGGCGGCAGTGCGTATTGCTGATGCCCTAGGTGATCTTCACGAGCGCACCGTGGTAGAGATCGGCCCTGGGCATGGGGCCATCACGGGGCATTTAGCAAAGCGGTGCGGGCGCCTGGTGTGCGTGGAGCTCGACCCGGCGCTGGCGCTGGAGTTGCAGTTCCGGTTTCGGAATGAGCCACATGTGCGTGTCTTGCCGGCAGATATTTTGAAAACCGATCTCGAAGATTTACTTCCCCCGAATGAGCATGCGCCGGCGCTGGATGCGGTTGGCAATCTGCCCTACTACATCACCTCGGATATCCTGTTGCACTTATTTGGGGCGGCGCGGCAAGGCATTGTGCGGCGGGCGGTGGTGATGATGCAGCGCGAGGTAGCCGAACGCTTGGCAGCGCAACCGGGGTCGAGCGACTATGGGGCGCTGTCGGCGCTGGCGGGCCTGCATGGGCGCGTGGAGCCGCTGTTTACGCTGCCGCCAGAAGCCTTTTCGCCGCCGCCGGAGGTGTTTTCAACCGTGGTGCGGTTGGACTTTGCACCCCGGTTTAGTGAACTCAAGGTGGAGTTTGAAGGCTTTAACCGTTTCCTAAGGTCGGTGTTTGCGCAAAAACGCAAGACGTTGGCCAACAACCTGCGCGCGGGCGGGTTTGGGGCGGTGGCCGTCGAAGCGGCTTGGCCGGCTGGCCTTCCCGCGCAGGTGCGGGCGGAGGCGGTCGGGTTGGAACAGCTGGCGGCACTCTACCGGGGGCTGCTGGAAGGCTCGCCGAAGCCCTGAGACACCGGCGTCCCCGCACTTTCGAGCAGGCGCGTGGCCTTGCGGCGGACGCGGTCCATGGCCCGTTCGTCCCCAGCGATCGACTGGAGCACCGGGGCGATGTTCTGCACCTCAATGGCCTGATGCTCATTCACCGCGGTCTGCAGGGCGTCGAGTTCGGCATCGAGGCCAAGTCGGTCAAAGCGCAGCTTGGCAGCGAGGCTGTCGCCGAACTGCATCGTGAAGGCAATGGCCTCAAAGAGGTTTGTGGCGTCATTGACGCGATCCTCGTTGGAGTAGTTATAGCTGCAGTTGGCGTGCTCTGTGCCGTTGTCGTAACGCAAGACTTTGATGCCTGTTTTGGCGATGTTTTTCGCATGGGATTCGCAGTGGCCCCCTTTGACCACGGGAACCGCCGCAAAGAGCTTCTTTACCGTTGGGGAATCTAGGTGGATCGGCACGGGGCTCCCGGGCTTGGGCGTGCCAGTTTGCGGAGAGCCTAAATCCTTTTGGTACAAACCGTTTCCGGTGATCTCCTCAACGCGAATGCTGTACGCGATCGGCGGCTCGCCTTCGCGGCTCAGTGAAAAGTTGAGCGCGGGGCCTGCGGGCGGAAGCGCTGCCTGACAGGGTGCCTTGTGGGAAGGAGTAAAGATCACGATAAGCAAACTGACGCGGGCGGCGAACTTGCTCAACGGGAGACCGCCTGCTGCGTTTGGGCGTGGTGGATGTGGCAGATGGCGACGGCGAGCGCGTCGGCGGCATCGGCCGGCTGGGGGGCAGCGTCGAGCTCGAGCAGCCGGGCGACCATAAAGCCGACCTGGTCTTTGCCGGCGAGGCCGTAACCGGTGACGGCGCTTTTGACCGAAAGCGGAGCGTATTCCGCCACAGGCAGCCCGCAGTTGGCGGCGGCAAGCAGAGCGACGCCGCGAACCTGGCCGAGCTTGAGCGCGCTTTTAGCATTGGCAGCGAAGAAAACGTCCTCAATCGCGACAAACTCCGGCTGCCACAGCGCAAGCAGCGCCGTGAGTTCGGCGTAGACCTGGGCAAGGCGGACGTGGGTGCGGTCGCGCTTGTTGAGCCGCACGGCGCCGGCGCATAGGTGGCGCAGCCGCGGCGAGCGGGCGGCGGGGTCGACCTCGACAACGCCGTAGCCGGTGAACTCGGTGCCGCAATCGATGCCAAACACGCGCATGGGGTCAGTTTAGCGCGTTCGGGGCCGAGCTGACCCGGTACAATCGACCGGAGACCACCGCCCGTGATGTTTGTTTGCTCCCCGAATCTAGCTTGCAACCGGAGATCTGCGTCCGGGGACGCACCCTTCCGGCGGCGGCGTTGTGCGTGGCACGTTATCCGTTGTACGGGGCGAGGGAGGGTGCTTCGGCAACTGCTTTCGCTTGCCTTGCTGGGCATGGCTATCGCCGGCGCCGCTTCCAGCATGGCCGCCGCGCAGGAAGAATCGCCCACGGCGCCAGTGCCAGCGGTGCGGCCCGCGCGCAAGCCAGCGCCGGTGATACGCGTCACGCCACAAGAGCAAGAGCCAACACCCGAGACCGCTCCCGAGCAGGCCACATCGCCGGTGGTCAAGCGCGCACCGCGGCCGAAGCCGGCATCGACAGCCGCACAGCCCGCGACGGATAAGGCGCAGGCGCCGCGCAAATCGACGCCGTCGGGCGAGACGACAACCACTACTGCAAGTCACACGGCGCCGAAGTCTTCTGTTTCGACCGCTAGCGCTGTCGGCACCGCAAACGGCGAGAGCAAGCCGGCAGCAACAGTGGCGGTTAAGCCTGCCAACCCAAACAAAGCGGACGGGCTCAACCGCACCGTTGTGGTGCTGGACCCGGCCCACGGCGGTACCGACTCTGGCTCGCGCATCGGCGATACGCTGCTGGAAAAGGACGTGGACCTGCAGTTTGCCTTTCGGCTGCGATCGCTGCTGCTGGCGCGCGGCATCACCGTGGTCATGACGCGGGACAACGACACGCCCGTCAACCTAGGCGCGCAAGCCACGCCACTCACCCTCGACGACCGAGCCGGCGCCGCCAACCATGCGCGCGCGGCGGCCTGCCTGCTGCTGCATGCGACGGGCCGCGGCGTGGGCGTCCACCTGTACGCTTCGGACTTGCAGCCCACCCCGTCGCAGCCCTACCTGGCGCCCTGGATGACCGCGCAAGCGGCCTGGGTACCAGCCAGCCAAGGGCTGGAGCGCGGGGTGGCCGCAGCGCTGGGGCGGTCGCAGGTGCCACTGGTGAGCAGCACGGCATCGGTGCGGCCCATCGATTCGCTGGCCTGTCCGGCGCTGGTGGTCGAGCTGGCGCCAGAAAATGCGACGTCGGGCAGCATCGCGGACACAGGGTACCAAGAGCGGGCAGCGGCGGCGATTGCGGGCGCGCTAGTGGTGTGGGAAAACCAGGTGCAGCCGCCGGTGCAACTGCCGCGGCCGGCCTTACCGGTGCACCATGCAGCGGCCGCCACGGCCACCACAAATGACCCCGCGGCGGAGGCACAACCATGAGCGCGAGGCGCATGCGGATTCTCTTCTGGTGCCTGTTCGCGTCGATCTTGGTGATGGGATCACTGCTCGTGGTGGTGCGGGTGCGGGCGCGCGACCGGGTGCGCGACCTGGCCGACACCACACCGATCGACGCGCCCTACACCGACACCGAAGCCGTGACGCTGGATCTGGCCAACGATGAGGATGGCTCCGTTGCCGCGGCGGAGCGGCAGATTGCGCTGCCCACCGAGGCCACGGCGCGAGCCCGCGCGCTGCTGGATCACCTGGTCACCGAGTATGCCCTGCCCGGCTCGGCGCACCCGCTGCCGCCGGGAGTCATGGTGAACGACATTTTTCTGCTGCCGCTGCCAATTACCGGGCATAGCGTGGACAACAACGCGCCCGCGACGCCAGACGGCCGGGTTGAAACCGTGCCCATTCCTTCGCAGGGATCGGACGCGCTCGAACCGCGCACACCGGGCGGCGAACTGGCCATAATCGACCTGCGTAGCGCATTTGCCAATAGCCATCCGGCCGGCGTGGAGGTTGAATCGCTCACACTGGCCTCGATCATTGGCACGCTGCATGCCAATCTGCCGCAAATCGAACAGATCCGCTTTCTCGTTGACGGACAGCCGCGCGATACGCTCGCCGGTCATGCAGACCTGCTGCGGATCTACCCCTCGCGCGATACGACGGTGGGTGGAGGCGGGCGGTGAGCGGGCACGGCGGCCGTCGGGTCGTGGGGGTCTTCGACTCAGGCTTTGGCGGCCTGACCGTGCTGCGGGCGCTGCTGCCGCGGCTGCCGGGAACGCACTTTGTCTACCTGGGCGATACGGCGCGGCTGCCCTATGGGGCCAAATCGCAGGCGACGGTGGCGCGGTACGCGGTGGAGGCGGCGCGGTTTTTAGCCGCGCAAGGGGCTGATCTGCTGGTGATTGCGTGCAACACGGCGACGGCGCTGGCCTTGCCGGAGCTCCGCGCGGCGGTGGCGGTGCCCG
>CAXTTZ010000188.1:0-6040 GCA_964247325.1 uncultured Acidobacteriaceae bacterium
GTCGAGGTCCGCGACATCAACGGCACCCTCCTGCTCACCCCCACCGCCCCCCCCGGCCCCTCCAGCAAATAGGCCGAAACGGCTGCCCCGCCCTTTACCACTTCACCAAGCGAAAGGGCGGGGCAACCAAGCACGAAAGGGTCCTTGCAATTGGCTTCCTCCGGCTTGCCTTGTTCTTGCTTTTTTTGCTTGTCATTCCCGAAGGGAATCTGCTGTTGCTTTTTGTTTGTCATTCCCGCAGGGGATCTGCGTTTCGCCGGAACCGCCCATGCTCCTCACAAAACCCATCCGCACTAACCCGTTCTACTCACAATCAGAACGCACTCGCAGAAGGAGCCGTAACCTCAAAGAGCTTTCTCCTCAGGGTGTAGTCGCGGCTTGGCAAAAACAGCAGGTCCCTCGGGGGAAGGACAACCAGAAAAAGAAAGCTCTAAGCCACGGGCAAAAACCTGCCACCAACCTACACAAACATCCCCAACGCCTTTTCCAACCCCGCTCGATCCTCTACACTCGCCGTCACCAAGCTCCGGTCGATCTGCCGATTCAACCCCGCCAAGACCCTCCCTGGGCCTACCTCCAGAAAATGCGTCGCCCCGCTGGTCTGTAGCGTCTGAATGCACTCCACCCACCGCACCGCGCCGGTCACCTGCCGAATCAACGTATCGCGTGCATCCGGTCCGCGCCGAATTAGCCGCGCATCCACATTGGCCACCACCGGAAAGCTCGGATCGTTGAACGCCACCGCCTCCAGCACCGTCGCCAAACCCTCCTGCGCCGGCTGCATCAGCGCGCAATGAAACGGCGCACTCACCGGCAGCGCCACCACGCGCTTGGCCCCGGCCGCCTTGCAGCGCTCTGACGCCACCGCCACTGCATGCGTCTCGCCCGAGATCACAATCTGCTCCGGCGTGTTCAAATTCGCCGGCGACACCACCGCTGACACCCGCGATGCCGCCTCCGCAATCGTCGTCGCCGGATTGAACGGGTCCGCCAAGGCGTCGCGCGCTGCCGCGGACTGCTCGGCTGGATTTCCCGGGTCCTCCGGCGGGGGCGCCGTCAACTCATCTGAAACGGAAGCGCACACGTCGTTCACCACGTCGTACTCCAGCCCCAGCACCGCCGCCATCGCGCCCTGGCCCACCGGCACTGCGCTTTGCATCAACTTGCCCCGCGCGTGCACCGTGCGTACCGCATCTGCAAACGCAAACGTCCCCGCCACCACATGCGCCGAGTACTCGCCCAAAGAATGCCCCGCCGCCAAGCAAAACGAGAGCTCCCGGCTCCGCAACTCCGGCTCCAGCGCCCGAAAGATCGCCACCGACGCCGTCAAGATGGCCGGCTGCGTATTCTCTGTCAGCTTCAGCTCGTCATCCGGCCCTTCAAAGATGATCCGCGAAAGCGCAAATCCTAAAACCTCATCTGCCTCTTCAAAACCCGCACGCGACTGCGGATTTTCGTTAAAGAACTCCCGCCCCATGCCGACGAATTGACTCCCCTGGCCCGGGAACAGGAGGGCCAGCTTGGGGGAAGGGCGGTCGGTATCGGATACAGGGTCGGTAGTTTGGGTCTCTTCGCAGCTCATGGGGCGTTCTCCAGGCATTCGGCTTGCCGCTCTTCAGATGCACAAAGCCACGGTCGGCAGCGCCGAGGTCAGCCGCGGCGCGCCTTGGTCTACTCCAGCGACGCCGTGGTAAACGTCTGCTCCGCCTGCGCCGTCGTCAGGCGGTACAGCGCGAACTGCCGGCTAGTCGCGCCGCGCAGCTCAAACAAAAGGCTCGCGCGGTGCGAATCATCTGGGTCCACGGCATCCACCAAGCGCAACCGCGGCCCGCGATCCAGATGCGTGCTGTCCGTTACGTTACCCAGCGCCACCTGCAACTCGCCCGAGGGCAGCCGCTGCGCCACCAGCGTTACATACACAACCGGATGCGCTCCGCCCCCGCTGGCCTGTCCCGTTGCTGTGGCCGCCGTCGCCGCGCTGTACACAAAGGTTGGTAAACCGCCATAGCTTAGCATGTAGCCGGTCACCTCCCCACGCTGTAGCCCCAACGGCGCAGCCTGGCCGCCAGCGCCCGCAGTGCGGCTATGCGCAGCCACGTGGGCTGGGCGCGCCGGAACCTTTGCCGCTGCGGATGAAGGTGCAGGTTTCGCCGTTGCCGCAGCCGTTGAGGAGCCAACCGCCCCCGAGGAGGTCGCTGTGGGCTCCGCTGCAGCTGGCGACGGCTTTGCATAGGCTTTCGGCACCCCGCGCTGCAGCCGTGGCGCGCTCGCCTCCCCCGGCCCACTCGCCTCTGCGCTTCCATTCACAGGCGCACCCGCCGTACTGGCCGCCGCCGAGGTCGAACTCGGCGAGCCCGCCGCCGGTACAACCGGCTCCGCTACCGGAGCCCCCGAAGCTACGAGGTGATTGGCCGAAAGGTATGCCAGCACGCGAGGCTTAGCTATCGCCGTCAAAGCGGCCAGTGTGTCCGCGCGCTCGGCAGCGCTCTCCCAAGCGCGCGCAAACGGGTGCGTTTCGCTATGGTTCGGGTCCGAAACCGCGATCGCCTGGTGCAAGCCAGCCGGCAAACCTGTCAGCTCCGGGATGCTGCCATCTTCGGCCTCGCCGCGCCGCAGCGTGGGCCGGTCCGGGTCATCGCCCAACTGCGGCCCGGCCGCGGTCACGCTGGCCTGGTTGCGCTTCCCAGAGCCACTGCCATACTCCTTTTTCCGTTGGGCATCCTGCGCCGGGTCGCGGCGACGCAGGGTCGGCCGGTCAAGATCATCGGACGAGCTTGTGGAGCTATCCTTCGAGTTCGTTGAGCTGCCCGTCGAACCGCCGCCGGCACTCGTCGAACTGCCAGACGAACTCTTACCTGCATCGGTACCCGCGCTGTCCTTCGTATTTGTCGAGTCACTCGAGCCGGTTGAGCTGGTAGAGCCGCCCGAAGGTCGCCTTAACTGCGGTCTATCACCGCTTGATCCTGAAGCCGGGCCGCCTGCTCCTGTCCCTTGAATGGTCCCCACATGCGCCGAAGGACGGAGCGCGGCTGCCGGTTTGGGCGCGCTTTCGGGCGTAAACTTGCCAAAACCGTACCATGCGCCCAGCGGGTTGTCGTTGGCCGCTGCCGGCCCAGCGGCTAACCGCCGCGCCGCGTCCACATCGAACTCGCCTGCCGGCTCGCCCGCCCGCTCGATCGTGTATACATCCCCGGGTTGCAGCGCAAACGGCACCGGCCGCGCCAGGTACAGCCCCGCATCCTCAAAGCGCCCTTCGATAAACAGCGATACCGGCACAAACCGCGCCGCTGTCGGCTTGGCCAACTCGCCGGTCCACTCATACACGCCCACAGCCCGCGTCACGCGCTCAGGGGCGTCCACATGATGCATCTGCGCCGGCAGTGCCACAGCGGAAACGAGCAAAGCGCAACGGAGCAGGGAAGGAAGCTGTCGAAAACGGCGAAATGGGGCGGAGCGGACCATGGTCTGCGAATTAGACGCACAGCCCTGCTAGCGCGTTTCGTCGCGGCGGACCCAAAGGTCACCACTTCCGTGCCCCAATGGGTGGGTGCTCGAAACCAAAATGGGAGCGACGAGGCCGGAGCCCTCACGTATAGTGGCGGCAGAAGCTAATTCCCCAAGGCAACGCTCTCAACGTCTATGGCCACCTCTCCACTCCTCCGCAACGACCAACAGCCAGACACGGCGGCGCAAACGCTGCGGCCCGGCGTGCCGCTGTGTGTGGACCTGGACGGCACCCTCGTCAAATCTGACACCCTGGTTGATTCCGTGCTGGCCATGGCCCGCCAACATCCGGCCGCGCTGGTAAAGATCCCTGGCTGGATCGGTGAAGGCAAAGCCGCCTTCAAGCAGCACGTTACCTCTGCCGTCACCCTCGACGTCGAACATCTGCCCTACAACCAGCCCTTGCTCGCCTGGCTGCGCGAAGAGCACGAGGTTGGTCGCGCTATTTACCTGGCCACCGCCGCCGACCGCCGCCTGGCCGAGCGCGTCGCCGAGTACCTGGGCTTCTTCACGGGTGTCCTAGCCTCCGATGGCGAAACCAACCTCGCTGGCGGCAACAAACTTGCTGCTTTCCGCACCCGGTTCGGCGACAGCTTCTGCTACATCGGCAACGCCAAGCCCGACACCGAGCTGCTCGCCGCCTGCGAGTCGCCCATGGTCGCCAACCCGCACCGCAATCTCAGCGCATTGCTGCGCCGCGCCCACGTTGTCCCTGCCCGCACCTTTGACGACCGCACCCCCGCGCTCAAAAGCTGGCTGCGTGCCGTGCGCCTCCACCAGTGGGCCAAAAACACCCTCATCTTCGTCCCCTTGCTCCTCGCGCACGCCTGGCAGCTCGCCCCGGTGGTCGCCGCCTGTGTGGCTTTTCTCAGCTTCGGCCTGTGCGCTTCAGCCACCTACATCATCAACGATCTGCTCGACATCGAAGCCGACCGCCGCCACCTCCGCAAGCGCCGCCGCCCCTTCGCCGCGGGCGACATCTCGGCTTTCGCCGGCGTCGCCGCCTTGGCGCTGATGCTGCTCGCCTCGGCAGCGCTCGCCATCACGCTCCCGCACATTGTCGCGGCTCTAACGGACACTGAACTCACCGAACCCTACAGCTTCCTCGGCTGGCTGGCCCTTTACACGGCCACTACCCTAACCTACTCCTTCTATCTCAAGCGCAAGCTCCTGCTCGACGTCTTCGTCCTTAGCGGCCTGTACACCGTGCGTATCCTCGCCGGCAGCGCCGCCACCGGCGTCCCTGTCTCCACCTGGCTGGCGGGCTTCAGCGTCTTCTTCTTCTTGTCGCTGGCCTTTGTTAAGCGCTTCAGCGAACTCGAAGGCCTGCGCGAACGCGGCGGCAAGGTCACCAGCGGCCGCGGCTACTACGTCGGCGACCTCGAACAGCTGCGCGCCCTCGGCACCGGCGCCGCCTACGCCGCCGTCGTCGTCATGACGCTCTATATCAGCAACCCCGATACCATCCGCCTCTACGCCCACACCACCCGCCTGTGGCTCGTCGTG
Source organism: uncultured Acidobacteriaceae bacterium (assembly GCA_964247325.1). Taxonomy (GTDB): domain Bacteria; phylum Acidobacteriota; class Terriglobia; order Terriglobales; family Acidobacteriaceae; genus Granulicella. Next base: position 5,011 of record CAXTTZ010000188.1, read on the forward strand.
CCCGTCCTCCTGCTGTGGCTCAGCCAGGTTTGGATGCTCGCCAGCCGCGGTGAAATGCACGACGACCCAGTGGTCTGGGCCATCACCAGCAAGCGCAGCCTCCTCATGGGCGCCCTTATGGCCATCGTCGTCTGGTGGGCCCTGTAGTCGTGATGCTTCCTACCAAGATCGCCAACACTCAAATTGAGTGTGCCGGCGGGGTTAAAGAGCAAAATCGCCCCTATTCGAACGCCAAAAAACTTGACTGTTGCGCTAGAGGCCCGGCAACTATCCCGTCAGGAGCGAGCCTTCTACGCCACCCAAACCGCGGGCCTGCGGCAGGACATCAACGAACGCAAAAAGTATGCTTCCGGCATCTTCAGTTTGTGTGGCATCTGGATCTTTGCGGTCTTCCTTCTACTGACCGCACAAGGCATAGCGCATTGGACCTATTTCAATCTACCGCAGCCCGTGCTGTTGGCGGCCATCGGCAGCACCACCGCCAATATCATCGCCGTGTTCGTCATCGTGGCCCGCTACCTTTTTCCCGGCAAGGATGCCTGAGTTGCTCTTCGTGGTTGCAAAACTCTGCGACATGTATAGGCGATAAACTATCGTTGCATGCCGCCAAGCTCCGGGCCTTCCTGACGCGGCTTGCCAAATCGGCTTAGGCGCAAGGAACCACATTGCACATTCCCCACCTCACCGACTTCACCGAAGCCTCGCTCGACCGCGCTTTTGCCGCCGTCCTTCACGAGGCGCAGACCGCCCTCGCCGCCCCGGGCTTCGACCCCGAGCCCTTCCGCCTTGACTGGCTCGGCCGCAGGCAGGGCCGCCTCAAGGCGATCGCTGACGCTTGGCTCAAAGCCGCGCCGCCCGAGGCCAAGCGCCTCATCGGCCAGCGCTTCAACGCCCTCAAAGACCAGATCGAAGCCATGGTCGCAGGCACCGCTACCACCCCCGCGCCGCGCCCTGCCAGCGCTGCGCCACTCGACCTTAGCCTCCCCGGCTTTGCGCAGCCCATTGGCGCCGAGCACCCCCTCATCAAGAC
>CAXTTZ010000189.1:0-5995 GCA_964247325.1 uncultured Acidobacteriaceae bacterium
GTGGTGGACATGGGGCATCTCCAAACTCGTCGATCTAACAAACTTTCAAACTTTGCAGCCAAGCAAGCGGTGGAACAAAAGCAGTGACAGCATAAAGGTACCGCCAATCGATTATGGGAGATGGGAAAAACGATTGTCACCCGCGAGCGTGCGAATACCGGTTTGACGGACCGAAGGTTGTAGTAACCGGAGCGTTTGTGAACCGAGCTGGGACAAAGGGATCGAGCGTTACAGCCGGAGTTTGCCCTTCGAGCAGGTCGGCCAGGGCGACCGCGGTGGCGGGCGCGAGCAGGATGCCGTTGCGGAAGTGACCGGTGGCCACAAAGCGACGGGTACCCGTGGAAGACACGGCCAAGCCGCTGGGCAGATCGTTTGGCCATTCGCCGAGAAGCGGCAAACCGTCCGGGGTAGCGGGTCGCAGGCCGGCCCAGGCTTCCACAACCGGAAAGTCCTGCTCGTTCGTTAACGCTGGCAGCAGGAGCGCGGCGCGGGCGCGCAGCGCTCTAAGCGCTTCAGGGTTGGTGGAGACGTCGTAGCCCGCGTCCTCCAGGGTGGCACCGATCAGCGCCGTGCCCGCCTGTGGGCCCACCGTGCGCGGGACGATGTAGACCTCCGCGCTCCGGTGCACCTCGCGCAGCGTGCTTGCAGACGGTATGGCGACCCGGAGCATTTGACCTTTGCGTGGGGTTACCGCGGGCAGCGCGGACCAGGCGCCAGCGGTGAGCACGACACGCTCGCTTGCAGCCATTTTCGAATTCGAAGCAAAAATTTTTACCCCAGCGACTTCGGTCGCCTGGCGCAGCGCCGGCATGAGTTGGCGAGGATCGAGGGAGTGCTCGCGCAAGACCTCCGAGGAGGAGTTCGCGTGACCGTACTGCACCGTGCACTCGGTTTGAAAAGGGACTTCGGTCCCCGACAGCAACGCGATTTGCTGCAGAAATGCAGGGTAAAGTGCCCGGCTCCAAAGCGCTAAAGGTCGCAAGGCGGGCGGGTTGTGGGGATCTTCGGCGGCTAGCATGCCGGCGGCCGCCCAGGAGGCCTGGCCGCTGCTGGGGCTGCCTGCATCCTCCACCGAAACGCCGGCGCCGCGATGGCGCAGCTCCAGCGCCAGGGCCAGCCCGATAACGCCCGCGCCCACAATTCGAATGTCAGAACCAGCGCGCAAACTTCCCTCCCTCTCCCTTTCAAGTGTAGTTTGATCTGTGAGTTTGCCGGTTCGGGCGCAACATGTGACGCCAAAAGCCGTCAACCCTGCAAGAGCCTCCTTTCACCACGGGTGTGGAGCGGGTCCCGGTGAGCGGAAAGAGATAAGTGGAAACAGATGAGCGGAAACAGATGAGCGGAAACAGATGAGCGGAAACAAAGGAGCCATACATGATGGAACGCAATGAAGTTGCCCTGCAGCACCGGGCACCCAACTGGCTGGTCGGGCTGGCCGTGGTAGCGCTCTTGGCCAGCCTGGGCGCGCTGGGCTGGGCGCTGACCCTGCAGAACCACCTCGCCTTGGCGGAAAACCGGCTGAACGCGGCCACCTCGCAAAATGCGTCACTGACAGAGAAGATCGAGGACACCAACGAGCGGCTGCGGGCGCAGGGTGAAGCGCTGGGCCAAAGTGTGGGCCTGACACAGCGGCAGCTGGAAGAGCGATCGAGCGAGCTGGTGGCGACGCAGAAGTCCGCGATTGCCGCGACGCGCCGCTTGCAGCACCAGGAAGCGGCCAACCAGAAGCAGGTGCAGCAGGCTATCGGCGACGTGAAGACCGACGTTGCCGGCGTGCGGACCGATGTGGGCGGCGTGAAGAACGATGTGGCCACCACGCAGGCCGACCTGGCGTCGACCAAATCGCAGCTCACCCGCGTGGTCGGCGACCAGGGTGTGATGAGTGGGCTGATTGCGACCAACCACGATGAGCTGCAGGAGCTGCGGCGCCGCGGCGAGCGCAACTACTACGAGTTCACGCTGCAAAAGGGCGGCGCGCCGCAGGTGGTGGGTACCGTGAAGCTGAACCTGAAGAAGGTGGACGTGAAGCGCTCGAAGTACACCATGTACGTCAGCTCGGACGACCGCAACATCGAGAAGAAGGACAAGAATCTCGACGAGCCGGTGCAGTTTTATTCCGGGAAGTCGCCCGCGCTGTATGAGGTGGTGGTCAACAATATCAGCAAAAACCAGGTACAGGGCTACCTGAGCACGCCCAAGAATGCACCCGCGCCGGTGGCCTTGCCCTAGAGGCTGTGGTATCTTAGACAGCCTTAATCGCCTTTTGTTTGTCATTCCGTAGCGAAGCGAAGGAATCTGCTGTTTGCCTGGAGCTGCGACGGCTCACGAAGGAAGGCAGATCTTTCCGCTACGCTGCGGGATGACAACAAATTCAAATAGACAGCCTCTTCTGATAGCGTCCAAGATCCTGGGCCCGCTCGGCCCTTAGCCGGTCGCTTCAGCGCAAATCAGGGCAGCTGCGTGGTCTGCGGCCCCTGGTTGCGCAGGGTGATCGTAAGGGTTGCGGACTTCTTACCGGCCCAGGCGGCTGCGGTTTGGCCGGGTAAGGGAAGCACAACCTGGGCGTTCAAGGTTTGTTGTGGATCGACCTCTGTGCCGTCCTCAAACGGGTGGGTAACCTGCTTGCCGAGCGCCGGGAAGATGACCTCCAAGCGTTTGACATCCGCGGCGGACAGAGCCGTGATCTCAGTTTCGGCGCCGTCGGCCAAGGTGACGTGCGCGACCGCACCGGTGAGAAAGAGCGGCAACCGGAGCTTGTCGGTCATCTTAACGGTTGCGACGACGTACAGATCATTCTCCGTCGAAGTCGTGGGAGCTTCGAGCACATGCGTGCCGGCTGCGGGGGCGCCGGCCGCGCCTTCCATGGCGCCAAAGGTGGTCTGCGGGGCGAAGGTATCGACGTGCGTGACGGCGAGCTCGGCGGTGGAGTGCGGGTTGAAGTAGAAGATGGCCGCAGCTGCGGCAGCCAGGACTACGGCAGCGATCACAAGGGCAGGCAAGACGCCGCGTTCACGCGCCGGAGCGGTCTGTAAAACATTCATGGACGCTTAGCATAGCGCGCCGGTGCAACCGTTTGCATGCCTTTTCTGCCATCCGGTTTGCGGGCTAAGGCCGAGGCCGCAGCGCCGCCAAAAATTGCTCCAGCGGCAGGCAGTTCAGCACGTCGCCGGGCGTGAGCCAAGCCCGCCGAAGCTGGATGATGCCGTAGTCCAGCAGGTCGAGCTCGTCGGTGGCGTGCGCGTCGGTGTCGACGACGATCTTGCAGCCGAGCTCTTTGGCGCGGCGGAGGTGCATATCGGACAGGTCTGACCGTGCCGGGGCGGAGTTGTGCTCGACCGTGATGCCCAACGCCGCGGCGCGCGGCAGCAGCTGCTCGAGGTCGACGCGGTAGGGCTCGCGCTTGAGCACCTTGCGGCCGGTCGGGTGACCAAGGATCTGCACGTACGGATTTTCGCAGGCGCGCAGCACCCGCGCGGTGACCTCTTCGCCGGTTTGGCTGAAGCCTGAATGCACGCTGGCGATGACAATGTCGAGCTGCGCCAGCGCATCATCGTCCAGGTCCATCTGACCGTCGAGCAGGATGTCGCATTCGATGCCGGCCAGCAGCCGGAAGGGGCGCTGCGGCTTGCGGGCGGCGGCTTCGTCTTCGGCCAGCTGCCGTTCGTATCGATCCCACTGCGGCCCGCGACCGCCTTCGAACTCGTCGGCCAGTTGCGCAGACACCTCGCGGATGCGGGCCGCGTGCGCCAGCGCCCGGCGCTCATCCATGCCGTTGGTCATGGCGAGGTTTTTGGAATGGTCGGTGATGGCGATGTACTCCAGGCCGCGCGCGATGGCGGCCTCGGCCATCTCGCGGATCGAGTGCGTGCCGTCGGACTCAAAGGTGTGCATGTGGAGGTCGCCACGCACATCCCCGCGCACGATCAGCTTGGGCAGAGCGTAGGCCGCGGCGGCATCGATCTCGCCATGGTTTTCGCGCAGCTCGGGCGGAATGTACTCGAGGTCGAGCGCACCGTACACCTCGGCCTCAGTGGCCGCGGCGATGACTGCGTTATCTTCCACGCGCAGCAGAGCGTATTCGCTGAGCGTGTAGCCGCGCTTGATGGCGCGTTGCCGCAGGGTGACATTGTGCTGCTTGGAGCCGGTAAAGTATTGCAGCGCCGCGCCGTAGCTCGCGCGCGGCAGCAAGCGCACGTCGACCTGCATGTGGTTGCGCAGCGTGAAGCTGACCTTGTTTTGCCCCTTGGCGAGCAGCTCGTTGATCAGCGGGAGGGCGGCGACGTGCTCCACCGCCGCGCCCACGACCTCCGGTTCGCAAGCCGGTCCGGTGACCAGCAGATCGAGGTCGCCGACCGCCTCGCGACCGCGGCGAAGGCTGCCCGCGGGTGTGATGGTTTCGATGCCGGGAAAGACGCGGATCAGCTCCGCAATGCGCCCGGCCCAGTCCCGCGCCACGTCGATGCGGAACTGCGAGGAGTTTTGACGGTAGTCCTCGATGCCCTTGAGCAGTTTTTCGGTGAATTTCTTGCCCATGCGCGGAAGCAGGAGCAGATCGCCGCGCTTGGCGGCGGCTTCGAGGCTGTCGAGGTCGACCACGCCCAGCGCGGAATGAAGCAGCGCGAGCGTTTTAGGGCCCATTCCCGGCAGGCGGAGCAGCGTGAGCATGGAGGGCTTGTAACGGGTCAGCAGCTCATCACGCAGCGGCATGGAGCCGGTGGCGACCAGGTCGCGGAGGTTGGCCGCCATGCCCTTGCCAATATGCGGGATTTCGAGCAGCGCTTTGGGGTCGGCATCAGGGCCGGTCAAGGTGGCCAGCTGCACCGTTTGCTGCTCGACAGCCTCGGCCGCGCGACGGTACGAGCGGACGCGAAAAGGGTCCGCGCCGTCGATCTCTAAGAGGGCCGCCGTTTCGTCCAGCAGCCGCGCTAGGGTGATGTTGTCCATGGATTTGAGTTGCCGATCCGCATTCCCGATCTACCGGGCCGGTGCGCAGTTATGGATGCCTGTCGTTACGGCAGCGCATCGCAGAAAAGCAGCTCCCTCCGCTGCGCTATGGATGCCAAGGAAGAGATGGTAAAGGAGGCTTTGTAGAAAGGTTCGTTAAAAGCCATACAGGTTTCACAAGAAACTGGCCGCTCAGCGCTGCAGCTTGCTCGCGTAAAGTAAAACGCCGATCAGTGTTTTGCCGTCCTCGATCTTGCCTTCGTCGATCATGCGGAGGACTTCGGAGAGCGGGGTCATGAGGATCTCGATGCGTTCATCTTCTTCGGGCGTGGCTTGGCCGCCGGTGAGTTCTTCAGCAAACAGTATGTTCATGGCCTCGGAGACGAAGCCGGGCGAAGCGAAGTACGTGACGTGCTTGGACCAGCGCTTGGCGCGGTAGCCGGTTTCTTCAAGGAGCTCGCGCTTGGCGGCGGGGATGAGCTTTTCTCCTGGCTCGATGCGGCCTGCAGGCAGCTCGAGCAGGAACTTGCCCGCGGCATGGCGGTACTGCCGGATGAGCAAGATGCCGGGGTCGTGCGGGTTGGTGGCGGTATCGACCGCGAGAACCACCACCGAGCCATTGTGGCGCACGACATCGCGCTCGGCATGGACGCCGCCGGGCTCGTTAACCTCGTCGTGCGTCACGGAAAAGACCTTGCCCTTGTAGACCTCCTCGGAGCGGAGCACCTCGGCTTTGCCGGTTAGTCTTTTGGCTGGCTTTTTCACCGTCGCCGATACGGCTTTTGCATCAGCTGCAGGTTCGCTGGATGAGGTTGCCCTGTTGTTTTTCGCCGGTGCTTGCTTCTTTTGCGTTGCCATGGAGAAACAGTACCGCAGATTCGATCTCCGCAAGAGGGCGATGCAGGGTTTTCTGCATCGGGGCCTTGCGACCTGCATCCAAGCTCTCGGAGAGCGCCGGACCCATGCAGGCAGAGTGTTACCCCATCGCAACGCTGCCGGGCACCTCAGCCCTGTTTCGCGACTTCGCCGAAAGCAATAACCCTGCCACGGT
>CAXTTZ010000190.1:0-5981 GCA_964247325.1 uncultured Acidobacteriaceae bacterium
GCGTGCGGAGGCGCGGGTTGCGGTCGAGGTCCTCGGCGTTGTCGAACTGCCACAGGCCGGCGGGATCGGGCGTGGGCTGCGGGCCGCTGAAGGGCAAAGGCGAAGTGGGCGGGGCGGAGATAAGGTCGGGATCAGGCAAGAGGATCGCGGCTGCGAAGCCCCAGACTACCAAAGGTCTGAAGCCCGAAGGTCTGGCTGCCAGAGCACTGCTAACCGAAGGACGGCGATTTGAACCGCGAATATCACCGGTGGCACTCGCGGGAGTTAGGCCGCGACATGGAGATACTGGTCTTTGGGCATGCGGGGCTGCCGGCGGTGGTATTTCCAACCTCGCAGGACCGGTTTTATCAATTTGAAGATCAGGGCATGGTCGCGGCGGTGGCGGACAAGATCGAAGGCGGGCGCTTGCAGCTGTTTTGTGTGGACTCGGTCGATGGGGAGAGCTGGTACAACCGCGATGTGCCGCCGCGCTGGCGCATTGCGCGGCAGGTACAGTACGACGGCTATGTGATTGCGGAGGTGGTGCCGTTTGTGCGCTGGCGCAACCCATCGCCGCAACTGGTCGCGGTGGGATGTTCGCTGGGGGGATTTCATGCGGTGAACTGCGGCTTGCGGCATCCGGATGTGTTTACGGGGTGCCTTTCAATGAGCGGAGCGTTTGACCTGAAGGGGCTGGGATTTTTGCGGGGGTACTACGACCGGGATGTGTATTTGAATCTGCCCTTGGACTACCTGCCCGGGTTGGACGATCTGTGGTTTTTGGATCGCATACGCCGCAACACGTATGTGCTGGCGACTGGGGTGCATGACCAGTGCTGGAACGACAACGAGCGGCTGGCGGCGGCGATGCGGGCTAAGGGGATCCCGGTACGGCTAGAGGTTTGGGGCGATGGTGCGCGCCACGACTGGCCGTGGTGGAAGCGCATGGCGGAAACATACCTGTAGCGTTTTCTGGAAAGCGGCCGATAATACGGTTGAGGGATGGAGGACGGCGGTGAAGCTGATCGGTGTACTGTTCGGGCAGGAGAACACGTTTCCGGGGGCGCTGGTGGAGCGCATCAACGGGCTCGAGATCGAAGGCGTGCGGGCGGAGTTTGTGCAGGTCGGCAGCGTGGTGATGGCTGAGCCGTGCCCCTATGCGGTGATCGTGGACCGGATCTCGCATGAGGTGCCGTTTTACCGCTCATACCTGAAAAATGCGGTGCTGACGGGCACCGAGGTGATCAACAACCCGTTTTGGTGGTCGGCGGACGACAAGTTCTTCAATTATGCTTTGGCGGCGAAGATCGGGGTGGCGGTCCCGCGGACGGTGATCCTGCCGCACAAGCTATATCCTCCGAACATCACCGCACAGTCGTTACGGAATTTGCAATATCCGCTGGATTGGGACGCGGTGTTCGAGTATGTGAAGTTTCCGGCGTTTTTGAAGCCGCACGACGGGGGCGGATGGCGTGATGTGCATCATGTGCACAACCCGACAGAGTTCTTCCAAGCCTATGACCACACGCGCGACCTCGCGATGACGCTGCAAGCGGCGGTGAAGTTTGAAGAGTACTTCCGCTGCTATGTGGTCGGACAGGAGCACGTGCACATCATGCCGTACGATCCGCGGCAGCCGCACGAGCGGCGCTATCTGCAAGACCCGCCGGCGTATGCGCCGGAGTTGCTCCGCCGCGTGGAGGCTGATGCGCTGAAGCTTTGCCGGGCTTTGGGGTATGACCTGAATACGGTGGAGTTTGCGGTGGAAGGCGGCGTGCCGTATGCGATTGACTTCATGAATCCGGCGCCGGATGCGGATTACCACTCGGTAGGAGCGCAGAACTTCGAGTGGATTGTGGAGCATGTGGCGGATTTGGCGGTCAAGAAAGCGCAGACCGCCGAGTCGCAACGGGCGGAGTTTCAGTGGGCGCGATTCTTGTCGGGGGATGGGGTGGATGGTGTCACGAAAACCGGCCTCGTTAAAGAGAAAACGCAAACGAAAAGGACGGCGGCAAAAGGAACGGGGAAGAGCACTACGAAGAAAATGGCGGTGGAAGCAGCAAAATAATCGAGAGAGCGCCTTGATAGCGCTTTGCCTCAGGTCTAGTCCTGGCTGGCAGAAAAGCAGATTCCTTTCGGGAATGACAACCAGAAAAATAGGAGCAGGAACCACGCCGAAAGAAGTAAAGCTTCAGCCGGCGAGATCGGTGGCGAGCAGCAGGAGCGGAGCATCACGGTACCCTTTGCAGCTATGCTGATAGGCCTACCGCGCTTCGCTTAGATATTTCGGTTAGATATTCTGTGCTGACCGTCAATCTTCGGCACGTCCGACTCATTTATGGATAGAAGCTCTGCCCTTCTGGGCCCAGGAAACAAGAGCTGCGGCGCACGCGGTATGATTTGCTGCAGAAAGCGGCTCAGGCAAGAGGGCACGATGCGACCGTCATTCTCGTTGGGCATTGAAGAGGAGTACCAGACGGTGGATCCGGAGACGCGGGATCTGCGGTCGCATATCTCGACCGATATGTTGGCGCAGGGCAAGCTGCGGCTTGAGGAGCGCGTGAAGGCCGAGATGCACCAATCCGTGATCGAGGTGGGTACGCGGGTGTGCCACTCTATCGCGGAGGCGCGGGAGGATTTGTACGATCTGCGGCGCAACCTGATCCGGCTGGCGGAGGAGAACGGGCTGGTACTGGTAGCGGGGGCGACGCACCCGTTTGCGGACTGGCGGTCGCAGGAGATCTACCCCGACCCGCGCTACGACAAAGTCGTCGAAGACCTGCAGTTGGTAGCGCGGTCGAATCTGATCTTTGGGCTGCACGTGCATGTGGGCATCGAGGACCGCGATGCGGCCATCCGGGTGATGAACTCGCTGCGCTATTTTCTACCGCACATCCTCGCGCTGAGCACGAACTCGCCGTTTTGGATGGGCATGGAGACGGGGTACAAGAGCTATCGGGCCAAGGTGTTCGAGCACTTTCCGCGGACCAACCTACCGGATAGCTTTGCCAGCTACGCGGAGTTCGAGGACTACGTAAATCTGCTGGTGAAGACCAACTCGATCGACAACGCGAAAAAGATCTGGTGGGACATCCGGCCGCACCCGTTCTTCAACACGATCGAGGTGCGGATCTGCGACATCCCGATGCGGGCCGAGGAGACCATCGCGATTGCGGCGCTGATTCAAGCGACCGCGGCGAAGCTGTGGAAGCTGCATGCGTGCAATCAGGACTACCGGCAGTACTCGCGGGCGTTGCTGATGGAGAACAAATTTCGTGCGGTGCGGTACGGGCTCGGGGGTAAGCTGATCGACTTCGGCAAGCAAGAGGAGGTCGAGGAGTGCGACCTGATTGAGGAGTACCTAACGTTTGTTGCAGACACCGCGGAGCAGTTGGGCAGCCTCAAGGAGATTGAATACATCCGCGAGATGGTGCGGATGGGTTCGGGAGCCGACCGGCAGCTGAAGGTGTGGCGGGAGACGCAGGATTTGAAGGCGGTTGTGGATTATATGGCGCGAGAAACGCGCGCCGGACTGTAAGGGCTGCATCTGAAGGAAGAGCGCCCGACTACACCTACAGCAATAAGGACAGAGACGATTTGACGCACGCAGAGACTGAACGTATGACCGCTTCGCCACAACACGCCACGACCGACCTGCGATCTGTTCCGTTTCCTGAGGAGTTTCGCGAGGGCGCGCAGAACGCGGTGACAACCTGCTTGCGCATACAGCCTGAGGAACGCGTGACGCTGATCGCGGATGAGGAGACGCGGTCCATTGCGGCCTCGATTGCGGCGGAGCTGGACCGGATCGGCTGCGCGTGGAACGGCTTTGTGCTGGAGGAGCTTGCGCCCCGGCCGCTGACAGCCATGCCACCGGAGGTGCTGGCAGACATGGAAGCGGCACAGGTCAGCCTTTTTGCGGTGCAGGTGCAGCCCAACGAGCTGCGCAGCCGCATGCAGATGACGGATGTGGTAAACCGGCGACGGATGCGCCATGCGCACATGGTCAACATCACGCCGGAGGTGATGCTGGGCGGCATGCGTGCGGATTTTAATGCGGTTGATCGCTTGAGCCAGGCGGTGCTGGACCGTGTGCGCAAGGCGCAGTATGTGCGTGCGACGACTGCGGCAGGAACCAACATCCTGACCGACCTGGAGCCGGAGTACCGGTGGTTCAAGACGTCGGGCATCATCAGCCCGGAGAAGTGGGGCAACCTGCCGGGCGGGGAGTGCTTCACGGCGCCTCGCGAGATCAATGGCGTGTTTGTGGTGGATGGCGTGGTGGGAGATTTTCTTTGCAGCCGGTTCGGGATCTTGCGCGAGACGCCGCTGCGCATCGACATCGGGCGCAACCGGATCACGGCCGTCGCGTGCGCGAACAAGGAGCTGGAGCAGGCGTTTTGGAAGTACACGCACACCGATGCCAACTCAGATCGCGTGGGCGAGTTTGCCATAGGAACCAACATCGGTGTGCACGAGGTGATCGGGAACATCCTGCAGGATGAGAAGTTTCCGGGCATCCATATCGCGTTTGGGGACCCGTACGGCGCGCACACGGGGGCGCCGTGGAAGTCGACCACGCATATTGATGTGGTGGGGCTGGGGTTCAACATCTGGCTGGGCGGGGCTGCGGGCGAAGAGCAAATCATGCAGGACGGGAAGTTTTTGATCGAGGCGTAACGCAGCGCGCGAAAGGGTGGACGAATGCTGGAGCCGTTTCGCAGTGATTTCAATGCGCGTTTTACGGAGGCAAAGTACCGGGCGTTGGTAGAGCGGCTCGATCGTGAGACGGGCACAAAGATTGCGTTTCGGATGGCGGAGACGCCGTGCTTTTTTGCCCCCGAGCTGCTTGCGGAAATGGTGCAGACGGGCGAGGAGCTGACCGCGCAGCTGCTGGGAAATCCGGCGTATCTCGAACATGCGGAGGCCGCGGTGCCGGCGAGGTACGATGCCCCGGGCCGGGGCGCGCACCCGCACTTTATGACTGTGGATTTCGGGTTGGCACGCGACGCGGCGGGGCGGCTGCGGCCGAAACTGGTGGAGATGCAGGCGTTCCCATCAATCTTTGCCTTTCAGCCGGGGTTTGGGCGTGCCTACCAGGAGATCTTTGAGCTGGACCCGCGGCTTACGGTCTTTTTCAGCGGTCTAGACGAGGACGGCTACTGGGCGCGGCTGCGGGAGGTGGTCGTGGCGGGGCACGATCCGGCGGAGGTGGTGCTGCTAGAGGTCGACCCGGAGAACCAAAAGACGCTGGCAGACTTTCGGCGGCATGAGCAACATCTGGGCATCCGGACGGTGGACATTACGCAGGTGGAGCGGCAAGGGCGAAGGTTGTGGTATCGCGACCCGCGGGCAGGGGGGCGACGAACGCCGATACAGCGCATCTACAACCGCGCGATCGTCGATGAACTGGTGCGGCTCGGCATAGAGACGCCGCTTCCGTACCGCGACGAGCTGGACGTGAGCTGGGCGGGGCACCCGAATTGGTACTTCCTGATCAGCAAGTTGTCGATTCCATTTTTGGATCACCCGGCGGTGCCCGCGGCGGTGTTTTTGGATGAGTGGTTCGAGGGCGTAGGGCGGGAGCGGTTGCCGGCGGCGCGTGAGAATTGGGTGCTGAAGCCGTTATTCTCCTTTGCGGGCAAGGGCATTCAGTTTGCGCCGACCGATGCGGAGCTCGGGGCCATTCCGGCGGGCGAGCGCCACAACTATCTGCTGCAGGAGCGGGTTTCTTTTGAGGCGGTTATCCGAACGCCGGAGGGCATGACGCAGGCAGAGGTGCGCATCCTGTATGTGTGGCCGGAGGGCGGCACGATGACGGCAATGACGAGCCTGGTGCGAATGGGGCGCGGGCGCATGATGGGGGTCGATCAGAACCGGGATCAAACCTGGGTCGGTGGATCGGCCGCCCTATTTTTACCGCCGGCGACCTAAAGCAGCAGGGGATAGCACGGAAGCGGTATAGTCCTCCGTAACCTATGCAGTAGAATCGTTCGCATACA
>CAXTTZ010000191.1:0-5953 GCA_964247325.1 uncultured Acidobacteriaceae bacterium
ACCCTCCTCCACTTCGGCGAAGCGCTTCGAGACGGCAAGCTGCAACTCAAGATTGACCAAATTCTCCCCTTATCCCAAGCCGCCAAAGCCCAAGCCGAAGCCGAAAAAGGCGGTAAAGGCAAAATCGTCCTCACCCCCTAGCCCACTGCCAAGGACCCCGATGCACACCGAAACCGTCACCTACCAAGCCGACAACCTCACCTTCCGCAGCGAGTTCTACCTCAACGACCCCGGCGGCCTGCGCCGCCCCGGCGTCCTCATATTTCCCGAAGCCTACGGCCTTGGCGACCACGTCCGCAGCCGCGCCCAGCGCCTCACTGCCATGGGCTTCGTCGCGCTCGCCTGCGACCTCCACGGTGAAGCCACACTCTACACCGACCTCGGCGAAGCCGTCGGCAAGCTCGCCCCCATGCATCAGGACCCGCTCAAGACGCGTGCCCGCGCCCAGGGCGCCCTCAACGCTCTACTCGCTCGTCCCGAAGTCGACCCCGCCCGCATCGGCGCCATCGGCTTCTGCTTCGGCGGCACCATGGCCCTCGAGCTCGCCCGCTCCGGTGCTCCGCTTGCCGCTGTCGTTGGCTTCCATAGCGGCCTCGCCACCGCCCGCCCCCAAGACGCTCACCAGATTCGCGCCCGCGTCCTCGTCTGCATCGGCGCCGACGACCCCTTCATCCCCCAAGACCAACGCCTCGCCTTCCAAGACGAGATGCGCACCGGCAACGTCGACTGGCAGATGCACCTCTATGGCGGCGTCGTCCACAGCTTCACCAACGAACAAGCCGCACGAGCCAACCGCCCCGAAGCCGTCCGCTACAGCGCCACCGCCGATCAGCGCTCCTGGGCTTCCCTCCGCGAACTCTTCCAAGAAGCTTTCGCCTAACACTTCGCCACGCCAGCGCCAAAGGCGCACACCATAACAGCCTAGGCGGAAAGCCTAGGTAGCGAAGGCTGAGTTGTGAGGGCTGAAAGCCCGGCACATAGGATTCTCAGGTACAGCTACAGATTTCGCTCTGACCAACGGAAAGGGGGTGGCTTCAGTCACCCCTTAAGCAGTCGCGAAAGTCTGTGGCTTGAGCCGCTAAGGGATAGCCTACGCGATCAACGCTGCGTCGCAGCACCCTTCGTCACCGTGTAGAGCAACAATCGCCCCTCATCCAACGCCGCCAATGTGCTTCCATCGTCTGACAGTGCGATAGGCTGTGCCGAAATCACTGGCGTCTCCAGCGTCAAAGTCATCAAGGCCCGGCCGTGCTCAGGATCGTGTACCCAGATCGTCTCTTTCCCCACATCCGAGGGCTGAAAAATTCCATCACGAACGTAGTTACCGACGCCTTCCGGAACCGCAAAAGCAATTGCCTTGCCGCTGCCTGAGTTAGCCAGCAGCGGCGTAAACTCTCTCCAACCTAGACTTCCTTCCAGCACCGGCCGGCCATCATCGCGCAGAAACATATACCGCGCGTCCAGGTCACGTGTGTTACAGGTCTGCACAAACAGCAGGTCCGGCGAGCTCGTCTCCATCGTAGGGAGACAAGACGATTGCACCTGGGCAAATCGCTTTATGTCGTTTCCATCCCAATCGTGCTCCAAAAAATGCCATTTCTCTGCGCTCTCTCGCCGTAACTCCACCACACCGGTGTTTAGTAACACCGGTGGCAGAGCAAGGCTGCTGGCCTCACCGATGGTTTGCAGCCGATGTAAGTGCTCATCCAGCAGCACATACGTTACGTGCTCCTCCGCACCGCGATTATCTGCTTTCACCAAAGCTTCGTGCTCTTCCGGGCTATGCAACTCGGTCATTTCCCCTAAAAGCACGTGCATCTTATCCGGCGAAAGGCGCAAAAACGCGACCGCGCCCTCCAAAGGCAGGCTATCTTCCTCCCGCAAGCCGGCCCCGAGCCTCCGCAGGGAGTTACCCTCATGCACCAGCACATTGCCATCCCGCATAGTCCAAAGGTACTGGCTTTTATCCTGTATCCTCCACTCTGCGGTCGTTATTGCATGCAAGGTCGCCCTCTCCAGCACCACCGCATGCACGCCATGGGGACGATCTTCTAAGCGATCATATCCTTCGCGTTTTACCAACTGCGTTGAGTCAAACGTAACCAGGATCTGATCTGTCCCCAGAAATGAAACTGTGGCCCCATGCTCCAAAGCATGAAGCTTTGCGGTCTTACTGTGCTTATAGCCTTTCTCCTTCAGCACATCCGCCGTCTTGGTCGGAGATATCTCCTCCCCCGCACGTACCGACGCCGAAGAAAGATAAATGCACGCCGGCACAGAGCATGCACTTACAGGCGCAACATGAAGTGGTACCTGCTTCCGCACGGCCTCTGTCCGTACCGTGCTCACCACAGTCTCACGGCGAACCCCTGTCTGCTCGGCCGCCTTTACTAAGATGAACTCGCTTCCACTTTCCAGCCGTAAGTGTTGTGTCGTGGAGTTAACTAGTGTGCCTAACTCGGGTTGTGCCAAAGATAAACTCACATGCGGCACCCGCCACACCTGCCCGGCAGCCACCGCAGCCGGCCGGTTACTCCGATCCACCTTACCAAGATCAGCCGACGGCATGGCATTTTGCTGCCCTGACATGTCTCGATGATCGGTGGCTGTATTCCCCGAAGACCCGATCCCTGTCCATTCTCCAAACCGCGAAGAATGCGAGAATTGTTGCGCCAGGCTCTTGTCTTCCTCCTCCCGCGCCAGCAGCGCAATCCACACCACAGGGTCTGTCTGTCCCGAACACGGATTCTTAAACGAGAGCGCCACCCCGCGTACGTGCTTACCATTTCCGCCGCCGTCCACCCGCGTCACCGTCGCATGCAGCGCCGACCCCGACTTCAGTACACAGTCCCCACTGTGCCACTCCTCGGTCGTCTTCAGCAGCAGCCCGCTGCCTAGCGGCAACCGATCCGCATCGAGCGACTGAATCAACTTGGCACGTAAGGGCGGCGCTTGCGCCGGCTGCTGCGCCCCGCAAACGCCTGTCAGCACAGCAAAGCTCGACGCGGCCCAAAGAAAGCTCCACCGCCCTCCATGCCCCATGCACCACACCTCGCCGCTCCCGCGCTCTTACCTCGGCGTGTTGGCGCGGCCGAGCTCGTCCGTCGCGCCCAGTCTACATCCTGAGCCCATTCGGCCACTCTCCCGTTAGCGTTAGCTCAAGGTCTCCTGCAACTTTCCAATCGTCCGCGCTAGGTCCTTATCGTTCCGCTTCTGCTCGTCAATCTTGGCAATCGAATGCATCACCGTCGTATGGTGCTTGCCACCAAACTGCCGCCCTATCTCCGGCAGCGACGCTTCGGTCATCTGCTTGGCCAGGTACATCGCAATCTGCCGCGGCACCACAATCTGCCGCGAATTATTCTTCTGCTTCAACTCGGCAATCCGCATTCCAAACTGCTCGGCTACCGCGCGCTGAATCGCTTCAATCGTGATCTTGCGTACCTGCGTATCGATGAACTGCTTCAAGCACTGCTGCGCCGTTGGCAGCGTGATCTCCGTGTTGTGCAGCCCGCACCACGCCATCAGCCGCACCAGCGCGCCTTCCAGCTCGCGGATGTTGGTCCGCACATTGCCCGCAATGAACAGCGCCACATCCATCGGCAAATTCGTGCTTTCCATCTCCGCCTTGCGCTGCAAAATGGCCACTTTGGTTTCCAGATCGGGCGGCTGAATGTCCACCACTAGCCCCCACTCAAACCGCGAGCGCAGCCGGTCCTCAAACCCGTTCAACTCCTTCGGCGGCCGATCGCTGGCAATCACGATCTGCTTCATCCCCTCGTGCAAGGTGTTGAAGGTGTGGAAAAATTCTTCCTGTGTTCGCTCTTTGCTCGTTAAGAACTGGATGTCGTCAATCAGCAGCACATCCACCGAGCGAAACCGGTCACGAAACCCCGTCATCCGGTCATGCCGCACCGAATTGATCATCTCGTTGGTGAACTGTTCACCCGTAATGTACGAGATGGCCGCGTGCGGCATCCGCCCCTTCACCCCATGCCCAATCGCGTGCATCAGGTGCGTCTTGCCGAGCCCCACGCCGCCATACACAAACAGCGGGTTATAGGTACGCGACGGCCGCTCGGCCACCGCCTGTGCCGCCGCATGCGCAAACTGATTGCCCGACCCAATCACAAACGAATCAAACACATACCGCGGGTTCAGCTGCGCGGCCGAATTCCAATCGAACCGGCTCTGCTCCGGCCCCGGCGTGTTCATCGGCGGCCCCATCTGGCGCCCATGCCGCAGCGGCGCGGGCGCATTGGCCGAGTGCGACGGCTGCGGCGCAAACCCGCCATCCTCACGCACGCGCGGCGCGGTCGGCTCAGCTGGCGGCGCTTGAAACACCACCTCGTCGACCTCCAAACCCAAGGTGTCAATCGCCTCGTGGATGTGATCGCTATACCGCTCGCCGATGGCCTCAAACTCCGCCGAAGGCACCCGCACATAGAGATGGCGGCCCTCGATATGCGAAAACCGCGTCGGCTTAAACCAGGTCTCAAAGCTCTGACGTTTGACCTTCTTTTCGAGCGCACCCAGGATGCGCATCCAATCATTCAAAACGGCGGAGGGAACTGGAACAAAGGACATTGCTTGTACATTCCTTGTTGTCGCTAACGTCAATAGGCAGAGCATGTTGCGCCGAGGCAAAAAGGGGCCGGCAAGGGAACGCGGCTTTCCTGTCGGCGTAAACCACACACCGCGCGGGGTCACCGTTCTGTTGTTGAGCTTCAGCCGCCGTGCGGTGAAGTAGGTCGAGCAATAAGGGGCCGGCTTGCCTTCGTGAACGGGCCGATCCATTTAGCGGAACGGAGTCGATAGTAGCACGTGTAACCGAGCGCCCCTGCCTGCAAAAATGCGAAATTTTTCGCACCGCAGCACCTTGCACCAGCCTTGGTGAAGAACCCTCAGCAACACTTCCCGTGGTAACCCAAATCCATCTGAAATTCGTTACGGTTGGCACTGCCAAGAGCATTGGCCGTGCTCGCTCGCCGTTCGCTGCCTGTTTGCGTTGCCGGTTTTCCTCAGCTCGGCTATACTCGGTTCTTGACGCCGAAGAGGCACAGCCTTTTCCCGCAATCTCCTTTTGCCGCCTGCATCAAGGGCCGCCGGGCGCTTGCGTGGAAGCCGCATGGGTAGCGTCGCAGGACCATCGCCCTCGCCACCGGCCCATCATACTTTTCTAGAGGACTTCAGGATCTTCCCATGCCCAAGCGCACCTTTCAGCCCAACCGCCGCCGCCGTAGCAAAGTGCACGGCTTTCTCACCCGGATGAAGACCAAAGCTGGCGCCGCCGTCCTCAGCCGCCGCCGCGCTAAAGGCCGCCACAAGATCGCCGTCTCCGCCGGCTTCCGCGACTAACCACCTCCTCCACCCTGAACATCTGGCGCAAAGCCCTCGCTTCAGCGAAGCCCTGCTTCAGTGAGCCAGAGAGACCGTCACGAACCTCCGCGACTCCTCCTCGCCCTTTGCGTCAGATTTCTCCACCAGCCCTATGCGAAACCCCTCCACCCAGCACCGGCTTCGCAAGCACCCTGACTACCAGCGCGTGTATAAGATCGCCGGCCGCAAACAATGGGGGAAGCAGCTCGCCTATTTCAGCCTCCTGCGCGAGCCCGACTCCGGGGCGGCCTTGCGCAGCGAAACCGCCGGCCCCCGCATCGGTCTTACCGTCCCCAAAGCGCTCGGCAAAGCCGTCGACCGCAACCGCATCAAGCGTCGCCTGCGCGAGCTCGTCCGCGCCAGCCTTTCCGCGCTCGGCGGCCTTCCCCTCGACATCGTGCTGCACCCCAAGCGCAGCGTCCTTGACGCCGATTTCGCCGCCCTTCAGCGCGAGATGCTCTCGATCTTCAAAACCCTTCACGCCAAGTACCGCCGCGCGGCCCCCGCTGCCGCCTCAACTCCGCCCAGCAATCCTGCCCCATGAAGCCCGCCCCCGCCGAGCCTCATCCCAAGC
>CAXTTZ010000192.1:0-5943 GCA_964247325.1 uncultured Acidobacteriaceae bacterium
CCGGTGCGCAGGGCACCCGCACAATGGGGATAGGGACAAGGCAAGATCATCGCAAAACAACGAGGCCTCGCCCAGCGGCAGCACGGAACCCCAGCGCGATGATCTTCTCACATTCCCTGCTCGCCTCTCACCACCGCCTCTGCGACGCGTAACGGGCAGCTACATCGCCACCCGGCTGTGCCCGGCAAACATCCCAGTCGGACACGCTTGCCTGCGCAGCATCGGCGCCCCCTTGGCTGCCCGCTTGAAATGCAGCGGTGTGACGCCCAAGCGCTTGCGGAAAAGGTCGCTCATGTGGGCCTGGTTGGCAAACCCACACAGCACAGAGATATCCCGCACCGTATCGGCCGTGGTGTGCAACAGCAGACAGGCCCGCTGCAACCGGCGCTCCAGCACATACTGGTGCGGCGTCAAGCCCGTGGCGCCCCGAAACATACGCAGAAAGTGCCCCTTACTGTAGCCGCACTCCCGGGCCAGCTCTTCCAAGCTCAGCGACGCCCCCAAGCGCGCCTCCACCGCCTCCTGCACCCGATGCAGCGCGCGCGCTGGCAACGAGGACTGCGAGACCCGTTCCGGATGCTTTTCGTCCAAGCTCAAAGCCAGGTAGCGTGCCGCTAGCGCGTGCACCAGCGCCTCCATGTAGAGCGTTCCTGACCGGCACTGGCCCTCGACCTCCGCCTGCAGCAGCATCAATAGGCTCGACATCGCCGGCTCGCGCAGTCCCAAGCGCACCCGCGATAACGGGGCAAACGGCAGCGCATGAAGCTCGCAAAGCCGTTGGAGGTACCCGCACGAAAAGCCCACATACAAAAACTGCGCCGGCTTCAGCAGGCGTAGCTTCGGAGCCATCCCGACCGGTGCAATCACCAGATCTTCCGGAAGCATAAAGTGTGGGATCGCCGCCTGCCCGATCGGCTGCTCGCCCTCTGCACTTTGCGAAAGCAGGAACCAGATACCGTGGCGCGTCTCTGAGGCCGGCAGCAGCGCGCCCGGGCTAACTGCGTGTTGGTGAACCACAAAGTCTTGGCTCTTAGCCCGGGGTTCCTCACCTCCGAGCGGTAAAACCAGCCTTCGCCCGGGTACGGTTGTACGTTGTTGCGTCGCTAGGGGGTACATGCGTTTTGGTCTGACTCCGCTGATTTCCTGAAAAGGCATGCCGCTGATTCGCAGCTCCCTTAGCCTACGAGGCCGGGTGGCACAACGTCCTTTGGAAACCATGAAGCTGTGCTTGGAATCCCCCAAGCACCGGCCTTGCAACCCGCTTTTAGCCGTAACTAATTGCTACTAAAACACTTATGTACAAATCCCAAGCATGATTCCCATGCCTATTTTGGCGTCCCCAAGCTTTTCCCAAGCTCGCAGCACCCCACCTTGGAGGCAAAATCCTGGTTCTTGGCCCCCTTAATCAAAATCCTGCCAACTAAAATCCAGTCTCAAGGCACCACCTTGATCGGCGCGCGCCAAAAGCTGCTCTTGCCTGTGGCAGGGTCCGCCACCGTCACCTGGCAGTCATAGTCGCCCGGCGTCAGCGAGGCTAGGTCCACGTTGAAGCTAAGCGGCACCGCCGCCAGCTTGGTCGTCGGCCCTGGTGTAACCGCGATCGGCTGCGCTTGCAGCTTCGGCGTACCCTCACTCTTTCCTCCATCTCTTCCAAAGATCGTCACAAAGCCCACGATCGGTTTCGGCGCTGCCGCCCCGCCCGGCTCATAACCCTGCAGAAAGACATACATCGG
This sequence comes from uncultured Acidobacteriaceae bacterium, assembly GCA_964247325.1. Classification (GTDB taxonomy): domain Bacteria; phylum Acidobacteriota; class Terriglobia; order Terriglobales; family Acidobacteriaceae; genus Granulicella. The sequence continues at coordinate 1,734 of CAXTTZ010000192.1, forward strand.
CCGGCTCCGGCTGAAGACCCGCGTCACGCTCGGAATCAGCTTGCCACCCTCCACGATCAGCGGGTCCACCGCCGCAGCCTTGGCCTGGTCCTTCTCCTTACCCGCGTTGTACAGTGCATCCCGCCGCTCTACTCGCTGACTGCTCAGCACCACCGAGCTGATCGGCACGCGCTTGTCTTCCTTGTTCAGGTTCGGGATCACAAAGGTCGTCTCGTAGGTCCCAATCCGCCCCGTCTCGTCATCCCGCGCCAGCACCTTGATCAGGTACTTACCCGGTAGCAGCGTCACCCCCGTGTCATATTCGATGGGCCGGTGCGCCAACTCGGCCGCGGTCGCGTCCGTAAGCTTAATGTTCACGTTGTCGCGCACATTGGTCACTGTCGTGCCGCCGTACACATCTTTCACCTCGCCCACAAAGTCGATCAAGGTGTGCTCGGCACCGCCACGCTTGGCCAGCGCCAGCTCGCGGCCTGGGATCTTTAGCACGATCGGGACAAAGTACTCCGCGCGGTTCAACTGAAAGTAGTTGATCTCCATCGCAATCGTCAGCTCGGTCACCGGGTCTTCCAGCATTAACGCATCTTCGAGCTGCCGCTCCTTGTCCGTCGCGTTAAACCGCCCAAACTCTTTGCCTGCGAAGTACCCCTGCCGGTACTCAACCTTGGCCTCGGCCCCGCTATTGAGCGCGATCTTGATGTGCCGAAACCGCCCATCCAGGGCCGTGTTCGTCGTGTAGTACTGCAAAATGTAGTAGTCCGAGATTGCTTTCTGCGCGTCCACGATCCCGCGCGCCAGGTCGTTGTTGTCCAGCAGCGCCTTACCGCCCGTGTCGCCCGCCAGCGCAAACAGCGTATCCTGCGACCGCTCCCGGTTCGTGTTCTGCGCCTGAGCCGCCGCGCCCGTGTACATCGCCTGCCCGCCCGGCGAGCCCTGCGTCGCATCGCCCAGCGGCGCTTCTGCTACCAGCCCGCGCGCGTCAATCGGCCAGAAGGACACCCCCGCCCGGATCGCCGCATCCACCGTCGCGTGCAGCTGCGCCTGGTTATCGATGCCGTTTAGCCGCAGCCCGCTTGCAAAGTACACCAGCGACTTCTTCTCGTTTAACTGCCCCAGCAGCTTGGCCGCAGTTTGCAGCGCAGACAGCTGCCGGTCCGTGTTGAACACGTTGAACTCGCCGTCATCCTGGCCGAATGCGGCGCCCGTGTCCGCGCTTGAGGCATCGCTGATCGACTCCGCCGAGCCCTGCCCCTCGCCCACGACCATCGTCTCCAGGATGCTCAGCAGCCGGTCGCGGTCCGCCGTGAAGTCCTGCAGCACGTCGACCGAGCCGCCCGTGTATCGCATGATCGACACCAGATCGGCCGCCGTGATCTGTGTCCGCACAAACTTTTCCGCCGCCGCCAGCGCCCGTAGCTGGTCCTCCTGCGGCATCGCGCTCATGTCGAAGTACAACGCCAAGAGCCGCTTGTCCCGGTACCGCAACGTGTCGCTCGACTCCTGGGCCAGCTGCGACCGCGTCAGCTTTTTGTAGATCGTAATTCGCTCATCGTCTGACTTCGAGGGCGCCAGCGGCACCGCATCGGTCGGCAGCGTTTGCCGCTCGCAAAACCGGATCTTCTGCGGCACCCCATCCTCGGTCAGCGTGAAGTCCTTGGCCGTCAGCCCTTCGATCGACTTGCCCTGCTTGTCGCGCACGGTCACCGTTTCGACCACCAACTGCGTCCGCACCGTCAGGGTCATCGTCTGCGCGTTATCGGCCGATTTGTTCTGCCCAATGGTCTGCGCACCGACGCCCAGCGACGCCATTGCCAACAAACTCAAGCCCAGCCAAGCAGGGAATCGCATCGTCTAAAACCTCAACCTTCCGGTAAACTGCAGGCTGCGCATCGGGTTCGCGCCCAGCGGCAGGCCAAAAACCGGGCTGCTCAACGCCGGCGCCGTTTGGACGTTCGTCGCCGGGTTCAGCGTCGTGTTGTAGGCCGTAAACACCACATGGTTCAGCAGGTTGGTCGCATCCGCGCGCACGTCCACGTTGAACCGCTGGTCTAGCCGAAACGTCCGCGCCAGCGACCCATTCAGCGTCAACTGCCCCGGCCCGATGATGGAGTTGCGCCCTGCATTGCCAAACTGTCCCGCCTGCGGCGCCGCATAGGCCCCTGCATTCAGAAAGTGCCTGCCCCCGCCGCTCTCGCCCGGCGTCGACCCCAGCTTTACCGCTGCGCCCGTGCGGTCCGGCCGCAGCACCCCGTTGTACCCCGTGCCCGGCACCGGCGCGTAGTAGAGCGGCGTCTCCGGCAGCCCGCTGCCCGCCGTGATCTGGCTCACGACCGTCCACTCCTTCAGCGCGCGGCCGCGCCAGCCGCCCAGTAGCGACCCACCGCCCAGCCCCATCCCACTCGTGTATTGCACATTCGCGCTCAGGAGGTGCCGCTGGTCGAAGCTCGACAGGCTCCGCTCGCCGCGCAGGTTGCGCCAGTTCTGCGCCAGCGTCGGCGTCGCGAGCGAAACGGTCGTGGCCCCTGTCGCCACGGGGCCCTGCCCACCCAGCACCGCATCATCGTCGATCGACTTGGAAAACGTGTACAGCGCCGAGGCCGTGAAGCCGCTGCGCAACCGACGCCGCAGCTGCACCGTCCCCGCTTCGCGTGTCGAGTTGCCGTTCGACGTGCGATACACAAACCCCAGCGGGCTCACGCCATAGGGGTCCGCCACGCCCAGTGGGTACGTGTTCGGCAGAAACTCCTGCACGCCGCGCGTCCCCTTCACCCCCAGATAGGTCGCGGTCACCTGCAGCGCCGCCGGTAGGTCGCGCTGCACCGCCAACTGCCACGTCTGCGCGTAGCCCACACGAAAGTTCGGGTCGATGCCGAAGATCTCCGCCGTCGTCGCCGTGCACGGGTTAAACCCGCTCGCCAGCGTCTGCGGGCAGGTCGTGCTGTTCTGCACGCTCAAGCTCTTGGCAAAGGGCGCCTGCTGTGCCATCCGCAGCGCCGTGCCCTCATAGACCGAGGTGTCGGCATACACGCCATATCCCGCGCGCACCACCACCGACGACCCCGCGATCGGCCGCCACGACAGCCCCACCCGTGGCTCCACCAGGCTGCGATCCGGGCGCACGAGCGAGCTTCCATAGTGCGTACCCGTCAACGATCCCACCGGCGCGCCCGCCAGCACCGGCGCCACGGTCGCAAACTCGTTCGCCGTGCCTCCGTTCGAAACATCCAGGTTGGCTAGCCGATTCTTTAGCTCCGTTACCGGCGCGGCGTACTCCCAGCGCACGCCCACATTCAACGTCAGCTCCGGCCGCACCCGCCAATCGTCGTTGCCATACACCGCAGCCACCGACTCGCGTAGGTACTTGTCCGGGTTACCGAACGCAAGCGTGCTGCCATCCGGCACGCCTGCCAGAAAGTCCGCAAAGTCGCTCACGCCCGTGTTGCCGCCCGTAAAGCTGAACGTGCCGCGCGGGTCCTGCTGCGAAAGTACGTTGAACTCCTGCCGCCGAAACTCTCCGCCCACCCTCACGTTGTGCCGCCCCCGGTACCACTCCACCGAGGGCAAAAACGCATCGCTGCGGTTACGGTTCGAGGCATAAATGGCATCGGTCAACGTGGCCAGGCCGCTTGAAAACTGCAGCGTCGGCGGCCCCCAATATAGCGGGTCCTGGTCATTGCCCCCAATGCCCGCCTGGCCGGACACATTGGCGCGACGTGCAAAAAACGGCGTCTGCTCCGTCCGCAAACGGCTAAACCGGTAGGTCGTCGTCAGGTACAGGCTGCGCGGCAGCCGGTGCGACCAGTTTGCGTTCGCATTCACCCCCAGCACGGCCGTCCGGTCCACAAAGCCGAAAAGATTGCTGTTGCTTTCGCGCGTGTTTTGAAAGTTCACCGCACCGTACACCTGATCGCGTCGTCCCAGCCCGCGGTCCAGCCGCGCCTCCATCGCATCGTTGTGCGTGCTGTTGACGATCGGCACCTGGTAGTTGTAGTTCGCATTACCCGCCTGCGTACCCGCCAATGGGCCCGGGAGGTTCGGCAGTGGATACAGCGCCAACAGCGCCCGGGCCTGCGGGCTCACCGCGACCGTCTGCCCCGTCGGCAACACCCCCGCCCGCTGCGCCACCGTCGGCACCAGCCCCGACTCCGTCAGCGCCAAGTTATTCCGCGTCCATTGGTAGACCAGCGAGACGTTGGGCCCATGTGGCATCAGG
>CAXTTZ010000193.1:0-3454 GCA_964247325.1 uncultured Acidobacteriaceae bacterium
GTGTCTGATGGGCCGGGTTTGAGGGGGCGACAGTGACGGCCGTCGTCTGTGGAGATGTCGGTGCCGTTGGGGCCTACGGTGATCCAGGTGTTGTGGGTGGAGTCGTAGGCTACGGCGGAGCGGTAGCCGTGAGGTGGGGTGGTGGCGGGTACTGCTGCCGGCTGCTTGGCTCCCAGGAGTCCGTAGTGAGGTACCGGTAGAGTCGCAGCTGTGCCGTTGTTGTCGGGGCGAGTATAGTCGCCGCCAACTATGACGTACTGGAGTCGAGCAGGATCGTCACCTTTCACTGCCAATGAAAACGCGCCTGAGCTTGAAGTGCCAGGGATTGGCAGTTGATAGATGTCAAACACATCTCGAATTCCTGTGTCGAACGGGTCATATAACTTCATCTTGAAGAACTCGGAAGATTGGTTTCCGCCTGTCACAAAGGCCAAATTGCCTAGGTACTCGGACGCCAGTGCGGCACTGTTGCTGGCTGCAAATAGCGCTTGGCCGCTCCGAGCACGTGCAGGTCCTTCGTAATGATCGTTCCTCCAACGGGACCATGTCTCGCCAGAGTCCGTTGTCTTGTAGATCACAAACGCCCCGTTTACCGGGTCACCAATAAGGAAACCGCGCATGTGCGCTTTCCAGTTCACAATTCGAGTGCTCGGCTTACGGCGATCGATGGTGATGCCGTCCCAAAAGCCATCCTTATCGGGGTTGGTGAAGAGGAGTTTCCAGGTTTGGCAGCCGTCGGTGGTTTTGTAGAGGCGGCTGAGGTCGCCTTTGCCGCTGGACATGACAATAGCGGTGTTGTTGTCAAAGGCCTGGATGCCGCGAAAGTCGAGGTGTTCGGCACCGGGTGGGGTGGCGCAGAGCTGCCAAACGAAGCCGGCGTCTTCGGTGCGGAGCACGGTACCGTCGGTGCCGGAGGCCCAGGCAACGCCGTTGCCGACCGAATCGATGCCGCGGAGGTCGGCGGTGGTGTGGGCGTCTTGGAGCTGCCATTGGGCGCGGGTGGTCGCGGGAAGGGCCAGAAGCGCGGCGAGGGCGAGGGCGAGGCGCATGGGGGTGAGTGTATCGCTTGTGGGTTGGCGAGGGTGGAAGCTTTGGTGTGCGGATTTGAAGGGTCGGGAACAGCAGGTTCTCTTCGGGAAGGACAACTAGAAAGGCAAGAGCAAAAGCAAAGGCAACGGGCACAGCAACGGCAACGGCAAACGCAGATTCCCTTCGGGAATGACAACTAATTTAGCCAATTGCAGAACTACTTTGTAGTGGAGGCTCCCAGATTATGGCCGAAGTGGAATGCGGGGCCGATGGAGGTGCGGTAGCTCCAGTTGCCACGGCCGAGGACGTCGTTGAAGGGATGGTTCCAGCCGGCATCGAACTGCACGCGGGCGCCCACGTGGCGGGTGAGGGGAAACTCGGCGCCGCCGCCGACGCCGTACGCGCCGGTCCAGTCGGTTTTGGTGCCGCGCGGGGTTAGTTGTGCGGAGATAAGGGTGCCGATCGGGTCGGTGGGGTGGGGCGTGGCGCTGATGTGGAAGGCGGCGAGCACGGGCCGCACAAACAAGGTCGCCGCGCGGTAACGGCGGGTGACAAATTGGCTGCCAGCAGTGAAGGTTTGCGTGGTGGCTGAGAGGGGGATGTTGAGCTGGTAGCCGGGCGGCAGCGCGGCGCTAAGCCGCTGCTGCAGCGCGGCGGTGGCGAGCCCGGTGGTGAGGTGGGTGGAGCCGGTTTGCACGCTATAGTCGAAGCCGTAGCCGAGGTGCTGCGAGGTGTTGACTCCGGCCTGGAGGTGGAAGCCGACCTGGTTGATGTTGTTCAAGCCCGGGGTGTTGAGGTCGGCGAAGCCGGTGTAAAGCTCGTAGCGTTCAACCGCGGGCTGCTGGGCAAGGGCGCGGTTAGACGGGAAGAGCAGGGGGGCCAGCAACAGGAACCCGGCCTGTGGAAGGCGTGCAGTGCGGTGCATGGATCCTTGGTACCTCGAGGGAAAGCTTTATCTTGCCACGGTTTGCACGATGCCTTTGGCGCGCAGCCCGGCTTCGATTTCGGCGAAGTAGTCTTTGACCGTACCTTGGGTCTTGATCCACTCGACATAGCGGCTGATGCCTTCCTCAATGGGCACCGAAGGCTCGTAGCCGACGGTGCGAATGCGGCTGATATCGGAGATGAGCGAGCGGATTTCGCCGGGGCGAAACTCGCCGCGGGCGAGCGGCGCAAGCGGTACGCCGAGCTTGTCGGCGATAATGCCGGCGAGGTCGCGCACAGAGGTGGCGCGGCCCGAGCCGACGTTCACCGGTAGGCCGTCGAGCTTGTCGGTTTCAGCGACAAGCAGGTTGGCGCGGGCGATGTCTTCGACGAAGCAAAGGTCGCGCGTTTGGCCGCCGTCTTCGTACATGACCGGCGGCTGGTGGTTGAGCAGCCGCGTGCAAAAGATGGCGATAACGCCGGTGTAGGGGTTGAACAGCGACTGGCGCGGGCCATAGGTGCAGGAGTAGCGCAGGGCCACGGTGGGAATGCCGGTCTGCTTGCCCCACAGCAGCACGAGCTTCTCCTGGTCGACTTTGGTGAGCGCGTAGACGGTTTCGCCACCGCCGGGGGTGTGTTCGGGCGTGGGGATGGAAGTCGTCGGCTGGCCGCACGTCTTTCCCTCAACCGGCACAGGGCAGTGCACGCTGAAGTCGCCGGCGCGCAGCTGCTCGGCTGGGCGCAGCAGCGGGACGACGTGGCCGTGCTCGGGGCAGAGCGCGGCGCCTTCGCTGTAGACCGCCTGCGAGCTGGCGACGACGACCTTGCGCACGGGAAGATTTTCGTCACGGATGAGCTCGAGCATCTGCGCGGTGCCGAAGCTGTTGACGAGCACATACTTGGCCATCTCGGGCATGTAGCCGCCGTAGGCCGCCTCGTGAAAGACGATGTCGATGCCTTGCAAGGCGGCGCGCAGGGTGGCGGCATCCTGCACCTCGCCTTGGATGAACTCGGCTTCGGGGTTGACCCAAGCGGGCTTGCCCGTCTTATGGGTCTGCGGCTCGAGATTATCGAGGATGCGAACGGTGTAGCCCTGCCGAAGGAGCAGGTCAACGATGTGGGAGCCGATAAGGCCCGCGCCGCCGGTGACCAGGGCGCGCTTTCCGTTGGGGGTCATTGCCTATGATGGTAACGGATTGGGGCGCGATGGCGGGGCAGCCTGCGACCAGTCTTCCCACAGCAGATCGCCGAAGCGGGCGAACTCACGGCCGTTTGCGGTGACAAGGGTGAGGCCCCGCGCGAGCGCTTAGGCGGCAATCAAGACAAAGAGGAAGGGCACGGCACTGGCCGTACCAGAACTCCATTCCAGGAAAGCGGCTTTGGATGCTGAGGTCTGTCTAGCCAAGCCCACCTCAGGGCTGAAGCCCTTGGAGAACCGGCCAGGGGGGGGGGGGGGGGGCGGCGGAGGCCCCACCACCCCCGCCGGCGCGGGCGCGGCGGG
>CAXTTZ010000193.1:3464-5938 GCA_964247325.1 uncultured Acidobacteriaceae bacterium
GCCTACTCCTGATGCCCCCCGGGCGGGGTGGGCCCTGTCAACCCCCCCCCCCACACCCCATAGGTGGGCGCCTAGCGTCTCGTAAGAGCGCCAGACAATGAGGGCTACGCAAGAACTCGTGTCCAACACATAATTCAACGCTCTTCATTGTCAGGGAAGAACAGACCTGGTTGCGGCATCGGTGATTGGTTTCTTTCTGCGGGACGAGTAAGCACGGCGACGATGTGTTTTGGTAGCCCGATGCAGTAGCATGAGGGATGAAGTTTCAAAGGGGAGAATAGCCATGAAGGTTCTGGATTCAAAGGACGAGTCGGCGATTGGACTTTCGCTTGTGGGGGTGTTTGTGGTGTTGATGGTGATTTTTTTGGGTGAGGTTGCGACGTCGATGGACCCGGCCGGCCCGGGGCCGGGCAGCCCGACCGAAACACAGCAGCAGCCCGGGCCAGATGTGCGCTAAAGCCGCACCAAGTCAGGGTTCTATGTGAATGAACGCGGATGCCTTGCGGAAGTAACAGCTACAACGGAGCGTCAGACGGCCTGGAGGATCTCTTCTTCCAGGCTTTGCTTTTCGTAGAGATCGGCGTAGTAGCCGCCGCGGGCGAGCAGATCGTCGTGGCTGCCGAGTTCGGCAATGCGCCCGTCCACGAGCACGGCGATGCGGTCGGCGGTGCGGGCGGTAGAAGCGCGGTGGGCGACCAGCAGTGTGGTGCGGCCGTGCATGGCCGAGCGCAGGCCGGCGAGGATCTGCTCCTCGGTGTAGGTATCGACCGAAGCGAGCGCGTCGTCCAGGATCAGGATCCGGGGCTCGCGCAGCAGGGCGCGGGCGATCGCGGAGCGCTGTTTTTGGCCGCCCGAAAGCGTCACACCGCGTTCACCGACGATCGTACCGAAGCCTTGCGGAAACTCCTGGATTTCTTTACCGATGTGCGCGGTCTGCGCAGCAGCGAGCACCTGATCGAGGGTCGCTTCGGGACGGCCGAAGGCGATGTTTTCTTCGATGGTGGTTGAGAAAAGAAAGGTCTCCTGCGGCACATAGCCGATGGCGGCGCGTAGCTCGGCGAGGGGGTACTCGCGCAAGGGGCGGCCATCGAGCAGAACGCTGCCGGGCTCGGCGTCGTGGAGGCGCGGGATGAGCGAGAGCAGTGTGGATTTACCCGAGCCGGTCGGCCCGACGACGGCCAGCGAAGTGCCAGCCGGGATGCGGAGCGAGATGTCGTGGAGGATCTCGGGGCCAGTCTCGTAGCGGAAGTGGAGATGGCGGAACTCCAAGTCGCCTTGGATGGCGATGTGGGATTGGCCTGGAGCTTGGGCGGGGGCAGAAGCAAATCCCTCCGCGTTGCTGCGGGGTGACAACAAGGTTGAGGTGGATGGGGATGCCACGGGGTTGCGAGCGGCTGCGGGCGTGCTGTCTGGGTTGTCGGCGATGGCGGGCTTTTCGGAGAGCAGTTGGTTAATGCGCTCGACCGATGCTGTGCCGCGCTGCACGAGGTTGACGACCCAGCCAATCGCGATCATGGGCCAGGTGAGCTGCACCATGTACACGTTGTAGCTGGAAAATTGCCCTACGGTGAGGCGGTGCTGCACGACCTCGCGGCCGCCGACCAGCAGCGTCAACATGAGCGAGATGCCGAGCACAAGCTCCAGCGTGGGCCAAAGCATGGCCATCAGGCGCGCCAAGCGCAGGCTGCGGCGAATGTACTCGCGGTTGGACTCCTCGAAGGCCTCGATCTGGGCTTCTTCTTGCGCAAAGGCGCGGATGAGCCGGGCGCCGGAGAAGTTTTCCTCGGCCTGCGCGGAGATGTCGGAGAACATGGCCTGGATGCGTTCAAAACGCGTGTGGATGCGCGCCCCGAAGTACTGCACGAGCACCGAAGCAAACGGCAGCGGTAAAAACGCGATCAGCGTCAGCCGGGGGCTCATGCGGATCATGAACGGCAGCGCCGCCGCAGTAAAGACGACGGTGTTGGCCGAGTACATGATGGCTGGGCCGAGCAGCTGGCGCACGGCGCTGAGATCGTTGGTCGAGCGCGCCATGATGTCGCCTGTGCGATGGCGGTGGAAGAAGCTGGGCGGCTGCCGTTCCAGGTGAGCGAAAAGGTCGTTGCGGAGGTCGAACTCGATCTCGCGCGAGGCGCCAATGATGATCTGCCGCGTGAGGTATAGGCACACGGCCGAAAGCGCGGCCAAGGCGAGCAGCTTCAGGGCGTCGAGGCCGATGAGGCGGGCGCTTCCATTGTGGCGCATGTGGTCCACGGCATTACCGACCAGCAGCGGCACCATTGCCTTGGAGCAGTTATAGATGATCAGCGCCAGGCCGCCCCAGGCGAAGCTTCGCCAATAGCGGCGAAGGTAGGGGAACAAGGGTCGGAGGCGGTTGAACATGCGGCGAACGGGCCTTTGGATTTGGAGCTTCGAGACTATTGCGGTTTGGGTTGGGTGCTCGGCGGCGTGGTGGGGGAGCTGGGTGTAGAAGG
>CAXTTZ010000194.1:0-5858 GCA_964247325.1 uncultured Acidobacteriaceae bacterium
CTCCATGGTGACCGAAGCCCCCGTGGGGATTCGGCTCGGCGCTGCGGTGGTGGCACGCGGCCGCCGGCCCTCAGTGCGGGTGGGCGGAGATCTGCTGGGGCGCGTGATCGATGCCAACGGCGCGCCGCTGGATGGGGGCGGCGCCTATCGCACGGAGCGCACCATGCCCATCGAGGGCCAGGCGCCGCAGCCGCTCGATCGTGTGCCGATTCGCGACGTGCTGGGCTGCGGCATTCGTGCCCTGGACGCCTTTGTGCCCTGCGGCCGCGGACAACGTTTAGGCGTCTTTGGCGGCAGCGGCGTGGGCAAAAGCACGCTGCTGGGCATGATGGCGCGCGGCACGGCGGCCGATGTCATTGTGATGTCGCTGGTAGGCGAGCGCGGCCGCGAGGTGGGCGAATTTCTCGAAGTGCTCGGGGAGCAGGGCCTGCGGCGTTCCGTGTTGGTGGTATCAACGTCGAATGAGCCGCCTCTGCTGCGCTTGCGTGCCCCGCTAACAGCGACGGCAATTGCAGAGGGCTTTGCGGCCATGGGCAAGCACGTTCTGCTGGTGGTCGATTCGCTGACCCGTTTTGCCATGGCGCAGCGGGAGATCGGGTTGGCCGCGGGTGAGCCGCCCACCGCAAAAGGCTACACGCCTTCCGTGTTGAACAAGCTGGCGTGCCTGGTCGAACGTGCAGGGCGCTTTCAGACCGGCAGCATCACCGCGTTTTATACCGTGCTGATGGAAGGAGACGACCAGCAAGATCCGGTGGTCGATACGGTGCGTTCCTTGCTGGATGGCCACATCATCCTAGACCGCGGGCTGGCCACGCGGGGGCACTATCCGCCCATCGCTGTGCTGGATAGCTTGAGTCGTCTTATGCCGAGCATCGTCTCTCGCGAGCACATGGAGAAAGCGCGTGCCCTGCGAGCCCTGATGAGTGCCCATGCACGTTCCGAGGACCTGATACGCATCGGGGCCTACCAGCGCGGAACGGACCCGCAGTTGGACCGCGCCATCGACGCCTTGCCCATGCTGCACACCTACTTGCAACAGGACACGCAGGCCCTTTGCAGCTTCAGCGAGGCAGTCCGCCTGCTGCTCTCCTTGCCCTGTTAAGCATGGCGCTGAAGTTTGCTCTGAGTGCGGTACTTGCCCTTCGTCAGCAGAAGGAAGAGGCGGAGGAGTGTGCCTTGGCGTCCATCGGCCGGGAGCTGCAGCAGGTGCGGGCAGCGCGCGCGCGGGTGGAAGCAGAGATGGCCCAAACCACTCAAGGGAGACAAGGCGAGGTGCAACAGCTTCTCCCCGGCGCGCACCACCATGCAGCGTATGCGCGATTTCGCATGCTGCAAGAGGCAGCGACCGCGCTCGATCAGCAGCAAGCGGCCTTGGAGACCAAGCGCGACGGACAGCAGGCACTGTACCTCAAAGCAAAGGCGGATCGCGAGATGATCTCCGACCTAAAGGAAAAGCAAAAAAATGCTTATGAACGGGAAGTGGAGCGCCGTGAACAGAAGCGTATGGACGATCTATTCGCAGCCCGGCACGCGCGCAGATAGGCAAGAACACTAGGCAAATTGTGCCTGTAGGAATAGGCAGACTTTGCCTAGCCCGCGGCGAACTCGCGGCAAGCAAAGCGGAGATGTGAAGAAAATGCCCAAAATGCACACACCGGAGTCGTCACCGAATTGCAAGGAGTTTGGCAAGGGAATTGCTTCTTTCCCCAGTGTGCGAATTGCGATGCAAGCTGTGGTGGTGCCTTCAAGCTCGTCGAGCAAAGAAAGTTCGGCTGCGCCCCAAGGCATTCCGACGTTTGTACTGACCCTGCAAAATCAGGTTGCAACACTTTCCGAGCACGCGGTCAATCTAGGCAAGAAGAAAGATAGCCGGGAAGACAAAGAACAAGCGCCCATGGTGAAGAAGCAGGGCGGCAATACCGACACGGGGGAGACAACGATTTCGATGCTGGTTACGAGGCAGGTCTCGACGCCAACAGAGAGGACTGGATTAGGCTGGGGCGGCTTTGCTGTTGCGCAGGAGACGACCTCCACGCAAGGAGGTTCGGAAGCGACGCCGCCGTCCCTCTCTGCAACACCTGAACCAGCTACAGTGCCGGTTGCGACGAGGAACGTTCAGCAGCAGGTCCTGCCTGAAAAGGCAATAGCCGTGGAGGCTGAGGAGGTGGCGCCGCAAGAGCAAGCTTCAGCTCAGGAAGCGCAGAGCGTGCCCGCTAAGGGGCTTGCAGTAAAGATGGCAGACGCTGCTGCGCTTGCGCCACCAGCTCCAATTTCGGCGGCTCAGCGAACTACGGGCGGAGTGGCAGGTTCAGCTCTTGTTCTACCAGCGAGTCTCATCGCGGACTCGATGAACGAGCAGATTCCTGGTCTAGCAGCCATGATGCAAGGGGCGAAGGCAAGTGCGTCTCAACGTAAAGAAGCGCAGGGTAGAGGAATGGAGATGCCAGCGGCAGCGCCACCGTCGCAGGATGCCCCGAAAGCCCACCTTGCTCCTCAGGGAAACGAATCACCTACGCAGACTTTGACGCCGGAACAAACGTCAGGCTCGGTCAGTACACTTAGCCGGCCGAGCACGGCAACAAGCATGCTGCAGGGGGTAACAACTAACAAAGCCGCGGCAAATGCCAAGGAGGCTTCGCAACCTACGGCGTTGCAAACCGTGCCGAGTGGGATGGACGCAACGAATATACAGAGCACAGGGATGCCTCTGGTTGCCGTGCCCACTGCAGCAGCATCCGGTGATGGAGCGGCGCAAGAGAGCCCGGAGAGTTCCACCGCCGGTAATAGCTATGCCGCTGTGGCAGCTGTTGACGGACCCCGGAGCAAGGCGCATGCTACCCGCGCCGATGCCAGTGCCGGCCCGCTCGGCGTCGCGCAGCCAGGGGCGCCCACTGGAGCGAATCTACTCGCCGTGGCAGGTCGCTCGACCGCGGGAATCGCGAGCCAAGAATTGGGCCGAAATGTCACGGCACAGAGTGCGCCGTCCACGACCGAAGCAAGCGAGGCGATCAAGAATGAGCATGAACCGATCGTCGAACTGCCGAGCGTTACCAATGCGCGACTGCTGCAAAGCTTTTCCCGGTCCGAGATGCAGGTGCAGGTGCATTCGGCTGATTTCGGCCGGGTCACGGTGCATACAGCGTATGGGCGCGACAGCATCTCCGCACAAATCACGCTGGAGAACGCGCAGCTGGGGTCAGCCGTCGCCGCCCATGTGCCAGCCATCGAGCACAAGCTTGGGCAGGATGCGGGGTTGCGGGCCTCGGTGAGCGTGAACACGCAAGCAGGAAACAGCGGTAAGGAAGGACAGCAGTCCGGAGGTTCACCGGCAAAAGGCCGCCACGCCACGACTCACCTCGGCACGGGCTCTGCTCTGTTGCCGGATTCGGTTCGCAACGTTTCTTCCACGTCGGTCTACACCGGAACTCCGGAGCGTGGGCGACTCGACATTCACATTTGAATCACCACTACGAATCACCAAGCACCGGAGAGGATATGTCCACGATCGCAGCCCTGAACGCAACACAAAACGCAGCGGAAAGTTTGCCGCTGAAACCGAAGGCCGCCTCGAGTACGGGTTCCAGCTCGTCCTCGAGCCAAAACAGCGTACAGGTGACCAGCAACACATTTCTTAGCTTGCTGGTGCAGGAACTGCAAAACCAAGACCCGACCGCGCCGATGGACAGCACGGCGATGGTCGGCCAGATGATTTCGCTCAACCAACTTAACCAGCTCACGAGTATCAACCAGACGCTCACAAAAGAGTTTCCCGCTACGAGCGGCACGAGCGGCACCACAGGTACAACCGGCTCCGCAGGCGCTACAGGACGTTTGCAGGAGCAAGCCCAAGCCGCCACGACCTCTGCGGTACAGGCAGCTTTGCAGCAACTCAACGGGAGCAGCGCCCAAAGCACCAGTGCTGTGCTGCCCTTTGTCAGCCACCCAGCTTTTTAACGCAACATTACTTCTTCGGAGTTTCCCATGTCGCTTTTTTCGACCCCACTTTCCGGCTTGAATGCCAGCAATACGGCCTTGAAGTCGATCTCCAACAACCTCGCCAACATGAACACGAACGGTTACAAGTCGCAGACCGCAGTCTTCTCCGACATGTTCTACCAAAACTACGGTACAGCAGGCAGCACTGACCCGATCCAAACCGGTCTGGGTGCTCAAGTTGAGGGCATGTCGCAGGACCTGACCAACGGCCCGATCGCGTCCACGGGTGTAAATTCGAACATGGCCCTGAATGGCTCGGGGTACTTTGTCACAAAGTCGGCCATCGGGACCGTGAACTACACACGGGCAGGCGACTTCACCACGAATAAAGCGGGGCAGCTCGTAACGCCCAACGGCGATCAGGTGATGGGCTACCCGGCGACGGGCGGCGTTGTCGCCACGAATGCGCCTTTGCAGGCGCTGAATGTAGGGGCGGGCACCACCGCGCCGGCGAGCCCGACTTCTGCGTTCACATTGACGACGAATCTGAACGCCAGCGCAGCGGTTGGCAGCGGCTACCAATCGCCCATCGAGGTGTATGACTCCTTGGGCGCCGTGCACGAAGTCACGATCAGCTACAGCAAAACCGGCAGCAACACGTGGAGCTACACCGCAACAGTGCCTTCCAGTGAGATTCAAGGCGGCACCGGCACGTCGACGACCGTGGGCTCGGGTACGTTAACCTTCGATAGCACGGGCGCGCTTGCTCCCTCGATCCCCACAACGCAGACGCTCACCATTGGTCCGCTTTCCGACGGTGCTGCCACCTTGAAACCCACGTGGCAGCTTACCGACAGCACGGGAAATTCGCTGCTCACGCAAACCTCCAACCCCAACGCGAACAGCGCGAAGACCCAGGATGGGTTTGCAGCCGGCACCTTGTCGACGTACTCCGTTTTGCAGGACGGCACCGTTGAGGCCACGTTCAGCAATGGTCAAAACCGTGCCATCGGGCAAGTAGCGGTAGCAAGCTTTGCAAATCCCGAAGGCTTGGCGCTCATTGGGGGAAACCAGTATCAGCAGACCTCCGCCTCCGGGGCAGCCGTGGTGGGCATCGCGGACACCGGCGGCCGGGGGGCGATTGTGGGTTCTTCGGTTGAACAGTCTAATGTGGATGTGGCCACGGAATTTTCAGCCATGATTGTGGCGCAAAGGTCTTACGAGGCGAACGCGAAGGCCGTTACGGCGTTCGACCAGCTCGAGCAGGCCACCATCGCGATGAAATCCAATTAGAAATCGATGAGAACTCCTGACGCAGCCGCTCGTCTTGCGGCGGGAGTTCTCTTCCGATCTTGGATTTCTAAGCAAAACTTCATTTTTCTTACAGCAAGGTTCCTATACGGGGCAGAAAGGGGTTTGAAAACGGGCTGGATACCTTTCAGGTCCGGGAGGGGTATCTCCGGAGTATGCCCCCAATGGGGGATGGCTCTCGATTTGGTCTTGGAATTGCCAGTCTCCAAGGCAAGCCGGTCAGCGGTACCGCTTGTTTGCGGTAGATCGCTCGTCCAGCGGAAAGGAGGCAGCATGAGTACCGTGCTTTCCGGCAACGACGTCCTTGCTTCTCCGGCGCCTATGGAGATCGGGGCGGCGTCGCCAGCGGTGGACCCCTTGCTGCGCGCTTATGATCTGCCCTGCACGTTGGTGCTGGAAGTGCCGGTGGTCGAGTTCAATGTCGGGGCCATGATGGCGCTGACGCCTGGGTCGATCGTGGAAACGGCGACGCAGCACAACGAGGACCTCAAGCTGACCGTCAATGGGCAGCTTGTTGGCTTGGTCGAATTCGATGTGGTGGGCGATCAACTGGCCGTGCGCCTCACGGGGATGCTATGAATCCGAACAGCAATCCCTGGTGGCCGGAACAG
>CAXTTZ010000195.1:0-5833 GCA_964247325.1 uncultured Acidobacteriaceae bacterium
TCCAAGACCTCGCCGGCCACGACATTTACGCCCCCGGCTGGCACTTCGGCTTTAACATTCCCGCCTTCCTCATTGTCATCCTGCTCACCACCATCCTGGTCCGCGGCATTCGAGAGTCCGCCCGTACCAACAACCTCATGGTGCTCGTCAAGCTCGTCGCCATCCTCGTCTTCGTTGGCGTCGGCCTACACTTCCTCCATCCCGCCAACTACCATCCCTTCGCCCCCAACGGCTGGTCGGGCGTGCTTGCCGGCGGCTCCATTATCTTCTTTACCTATATCGGTTTCGACTCCGTTTCCACCGCCAGCGAAGAATGCCACAACCCGCAGCGTGATGTCCCGCTCGGCATCATCGCTACGCTGATTATCTGCACGCTGCTCTATGTCGCCGTCGCCCTCGTGCTCACCGGCATCGTCCCTTGGCGCACCGTTATCGGCGACGCCGCCCCCGTGGTCAACGCCCTCAAGCGCCTCACCCTCGCCACCGGCAGCCCGCTCCTCCGCTGGACGCGCCTGGTCGTCCTGCTCGGCGCCATCATCGGCATGGTCAGCTCCATCCTTGTCTTCCAGCTCGGCCAAGCCCGCGTTTGGTTCGCCATGAGCCGCGACCGCCCCCTGCCCCCCGCCCTTCCCCGCCTCCACCCCCGCTTCCGAACCCCCGCCTTCGCCTCCTGGCTCGCCGGCATCCTGGTCGCCATTCCCGCCGGCCTGCTTGACGTCGGCACTCTCGCCGACCTGTCCAACATCGGCACTCTCTTCGCCTTCGTCCTGGTCTCCATCGGCGTACTCATCCTGCGCCACCGCCAACCCAACCGCCGCCGCGGCTTCCGCGTCCCCGGTGGCCCCGTCCTCCCCGTCCTCAGCGTGATTTTCTGCGTGCTCCTCATGGCCGGCCTGCCGATTATTACCTGGCTCCGCTTCTTCGTCTGGCTCGCCGTCGGGCTCTGCGTCTACTTCCTTTACAGCCGCAAACGCAGTGAGTTCTATAGACATTAACGCGGTCTAGATGGCTGATAGCGTATATTCGGCAGTTTAGGTTTTGCGACTTCGACTAGTAAGCCGGTTGCAGCATTAGCCGCTTCCTTTAGTTCACCAATAGTTTTAGTCATTTCGCGAATCTCATAGGTTAGTCCATAGTTTCCCAGGGTCGAAGGACCAAACATTCCTAGATCTATACAAGTCTTTTCTACATACGTTTCCTCCTGGCCTTTGTATTCTGCCGTGACGTCAAAGTTCGAAGGACATAAGGCATCTTCTGCGTCCGACACGTCCGTGCTCCTACCGAGGTCAATAATCAGTTCGGAGCCAGGGGGAAAAGCCTGAAACCTCGAACGAAATAGTTTAGATAGATTGAGATGATGCTTTTCATCTTTCGTTCCAAATTTGTATACGTCCCGTGACAGTGTCAAACGAAGATTCTTCGCCATTGTGCTACCAGTATTGGCAATAGAAAGTTGAAATATTGGTGATCCGGGACGGGTCATAGCACGAATGGAGATATATGGTCTCAGTTGTGACGGAATTTGCCGTTCTGTTGCCTCTACGAGCTTCTGGTTAGCAGTAAAGATTTTTTCGAGTGTACCAAGCATAAACGCCTGTTATGATCGCCGTTAATAATGTTGCTGTAGCACTGATCCACGCTGCAATTTGCATGTTACTCACCTCCGAAACATCCTTTCATCGAACTGAAACGGCTCCACCTGCATGACCCGAATGTCCTTGGCCTCCAGGTGCTCCGGGTTTACGAGCACATTCCACTCACCCAGCACAGCGGCTGAGGGCACCACCAGCGCCAGCGATCGCCGCGAGCGCGCCCACGCCGCTCCGAGCGCTTGTAAAGCCGGATGATCCACACGCCGCCAGTCTGCCGGCAACGATCCGATCCCTACATGCTCACAAGCGTCCTCCTGTACGGGCAGCTCCGCGGCAATGGAGACCAAATCGTCAGGTATCGCAAGCGGTTCAAGATTTACGAAAACCTCGACAGTCGCTAAAGCCAGTGAGCTAGCCGTGTACACCATCGAGACCCCAGCAGGATGCCACCTGCCGGAAAACAATCGCGCGCCTTCCCCCGAGAACGCCGTAGCTGCAAAACGCTGCTTGCAGATGCGCCAAACCCGCATCAGCTATACATGCCGTAGGCGATGCGGCCCAGCACCGTCTCTACGGAACGCACCCCGCCGTCTGTGTCTAACAGCTCAAGCGGCGTTTGCCCTTCCAAAGCGCGATTCGGCGTCTGCAGCCAAAGCGACGCCTTGCGCGAGGTGCCGAGCGTCTCCGCCGCCAGCGCCACCACCCGAGCCAATCGTACGGTGCGATCACTTTCCTCCGCAGAAAGCCGCGCCGAGCTCGCCAGTCTTCGACTCAGCGTACGGTCAGAGATGCCAACCACCTTGGCTAGTGTCTTTCGCTCCACGGCTAGTTCCTCTGCTAACGCCGGCAGAGCACCCACGGGCAGCCCGTCGCGCGTCAACAAACGGAGGTCAGCATCAGAGGTCACCTTCCGTCGTAATGTCTTCTGACCACCCAGCACTGCGCTGATCTCCGCGACCGTCATACGCCAAGTGTCCACTTTCTTTTGCCATCTGGCAAGTCTCGTTGAGAAGAGGATCCAGCGCCGTTGAGGGGAGATCTTCGGCTACATCGGCGCTTTCCAGGTCGACTGACAACACGATGCCGCCTTGCCGCCCGGCGTACTTCCTAAAGGAACCGAACGGCGCGAATGAACGAAGCGCATCACAACGGAGAATGCCCTTCACCTTCCTCACCGCCCAATGGCGTAAGTTGATCATGGCGCAGTACGAGGTCGATCCCGCGATCCTCCAGCGCCGCCTCCCGCCCGGCCTCGAGCTCGATCTTTACCATGGCCGTTGCTTTGTTTCGCTCATCGGTTTTCTCTTCGACCGCGTCCGCATCCTCAGCGTTCCTCCGCCCTTTCACACCCAGTTCGAAGAGATCAACCTGCGCTACTACGTGCGCCGCCCTATGCCCGACGGCACCGCCCGCCGTGGCGTTGTGTTTCTCCGCGAACTCGTGCCCAAACCCGCCATTGTGCTCCTGGCCCGCGCCCTTTATGGCGAAGCCTATGCCCTTGCGCGCACCAGCCACCGCTGGTCCAGCCAAGGCCCGGACGCCCGCGCCGTCCGCCGCGGCAAGCTCCCCCTCGAGATCGACTATGAGTGGAAACACCGCGGCCAGTGGCAGCGCCTCGGCGTTCGCGCCGCCAACACGCGCGTGCCCATGCCCGCCGGCTCGCTCGAAGAGTTCATCACCGAGCATTACTGGGGCTACACCCCCACCCGCGCCGGCGGCACCGCCGAGTACGCCGTCGAACACCCCCGCTGGGAGGTCTACCCCATCCAGCAGCACCGCATCGCCTGCAACTTCGGCTCCCTCTACGGCCCCGACTTCACCGCCCTAACCCAGCGCGCCCCCGACCACCTCCTCCTCGCCGAAGGTGCCCCCGTCCGCATCCGCTGGGGCGGCAACATCAGTAACGAGGAAGCGGCGAGTAAGAAGTAGCAGATTCACGCTCCAACTTGCCATCCTTTCGCTGCTTCCTGCTTCCTACTTCCTGCCTCTCCGCTACTTCTCTCCACATCTGAGCGTCTAACACTCAGGTGTTTCTCCTCGATAGCGCGATACCCTCGCCAGCGAAGTCAACACACCCGGAGGTAGGATTATTCCTATGAGAACCATCAACGTAGCCCAGGGCGGCGTGCGCGTCCTCGACACCCGTTCCACCGCCAGCCTGCTCAGCAAGGTGCTGTGGATCACCACCGCCGGCTTTCTTTTCACAGCGCTCGGCGCCTATCTTGCCCCGCCCTTCCTAGGCGGCGGCGTCTTTGTTCTCTTCATTCTTAATTTCGGCCTCATCTTCGCGGTGAACGCTGCCAGCCGTCGCTCGCCCGGCCTCGCACTGGCCCTCTTCTACGGCTTTGCCACGCTCATGGGCGTCGAAATCGGCCCGCTGCTCCAGGCCTACATGCACATGGCCGGCGGCCAAACCGTCGTCTTCCAAGCCGCCATGACCACCGCCGTCGGCATGGCCGCCATGGGCATCATCGCCCAAATCGCCCGGTTCGACTACCGCCGCGTCGCCAACTATGCCTTCGCCGCGCTGCTCGGCCTCGTCGTCCTTGGCCTGTTGTCCATGTTCCTCCACTTCATCTCCCCGGGCCTCTATGCTTGGGCTACCCTGGTTATCTTCTCCGTCCTGCTGCTGGTCGACTTCATGCGGCTCCGCGACGGCGGCCAAGGCCTCGCCCCCGTGCAGCTCGCCCTTTCCATCTACCTCGACGCCCTTAACATCTTTATTGCCCTCCTGCAGATCTTCGGCAACGGCAATGGTGGTCGCCGCGACAGCCGCTGGAGCTAACCGCCAACCGCAATGAAAGATACTGCAACCTGAACTACTCCTACCGCGCTCCGCCGTCACGGGTAGCTCTCGCTTCGACTCCGTCGTCCTGAGCGTAGTGAAGGAACGATGTATTCTGCTCGTGGCGGCACAAGACTACCGGAAAACCAGCCACAAAATGCTCTAGGCGGAGTCAAGGACACGAACCGGCTCCGCCCCTTTCCTTCTTCATTCCGCAAACCCGTTATCCTTACACCATGCGTCGTGACCCTGAACGCGAGCCCGCCGACGTGCGTCCGTGGCTGCGCGCTCTCCCCAAAGCCGAACTCCACCTCCACCTAGAAGGCTCCATCACTCCCGAGACCCTGCTCGAACTCTCGCGCACCCACGACCCCGTTCCGCTCACCCACGACCAGGCCCGCGCGGTCTATACCTACCATGACTTTTCCAGCTTTCTCCTGAGCTTCAAGGCTGTCACCGAGCGCCTGCACACCCCCGCCGACTACGAAACCATCACCTACAACATGCTTCGTGACCTCGCCGTCCAGGGCGTGCGCCACGCCGAAGTGTACCTCTCGCTCGGCATCCTCTACCGCTTCGCTCGGCTCGATGTCGATGCCGTGATGGAAGCCGCCGAGCGCGGCCGGCTCCGCGGCGAGCGCGACTTCCACATCACCCTCCTTTGGATCATCGACGCCGTCCGCCACTTCGGCCCCGAAGAGGCCGGCCGCGTCTTTCGCAAAGCCGCCGAGCTTCACGCCCAACTTCCCGCCGTGGCCGGCATCGGCATCGGCGGCGACGAGGTCCGCGGCCCCGCCCAGCTCTTCCGCGACGTCTACGCTGAGGCCAAGGCCGCCGGCCTGCACCTCACCTGCCACGCCGGCGAAACCCTCGGCCCCCAAAGCATCTGGGCCGCGCTCAACCTCGGTGCCGAGCGCATCGGCCACGCGCTCTCCGCCGGAGACGACCCTGACCTCATTGAGGTGCTCGCCGAGCGCCAAATTCCCCTCGAACTCAATGTCACCTCCAACGTCCGCACCGGTTGCTGCCCGGACCTCTTCGACCACCCCGTCCGCCGTTACTTCGAAGAAGGCCTCATGGTCACCCTCAACTCCGACGACCCACCCTTCTTCGGCGCCAACCTGCTCGACGAGTACGTGCTCGCCCACGACCAGTTCGAGTTCCCCCTCGACCAACTCCGCGAGCTCGCCGCCAACTCCATAGAAGCAAGCTTCCTAGCTCCCGACCAAAAACTCAAACTCCTCGGCGAAGTCGAACGCTACGGCTGGTAGTTCACTTGCTTGTCCTTCCCGAAGGGAACCTGCGTTTCATCTTTACCTTTCCTGTTGTCATTCCGTAGCGAAGCGGAGGGATCTGCCGTCTGCCCGAACCAGCAACCCTGTCCAAACAAAAGCAAACCCCTCCCTTCGCCCCAAGAACGAAACACCCTTAACGCACCGCCAAAGCACCCCCCAGC
>CAXTTZ010000196.1:0-5818 GCA_964247325.1 uncultured Acidobacteriaceae bacterium
GTCGAGGAGAAAGAGCTTACCGGCAGGGGCGTCATAGGCCCAGCGCATGCGACCGGGCTTGCGGAGGGTGAGCATGCCAGACTCGGTGCGGTCGACGCCCATGCCCTGGAAGCGCTCGGTGTAGCGGGCTTGCAGGGAGCGGAGGTGGTTGTAGTGGGCGTCGACGCGGTGGGCTAGGGTGAGGGCGGTTTGAGCAGGGGCGGAGTAGGAAAAGGCGAATGCAACGAACGCGAAGAATGCGAAGCTCCGCCACGGATTGGGGGCTTCGAGGAATGTTTTGGATGGGGGGCGCGTGGTTATTGCAGGATCTCCGTGCAGTTGGAGCCGCCCTTGGGATCGAAGCGGATTTGGCCGGTCTCGTCGGAGCAGTAACCGTTGTTGCCACTGCGACCGACAGCGACGGGGGTGGCGGTGATCTGGTAGGAATTGTACTGGTCGACGTTGTTGACGGTGTTTTTGGCGCAATTGGAGACGACAAAGTTGTCGGCGGTCTTGGCGCCGGTGGCGAGGTCTTCGGGGATCTGTTGGGCGGCCTCGGGGGTGGGGGTGCCTGAGCCGGCTTTGCCGCCCAGCGTGGCCAACGAGCAGGCGTAACCGTGGCTGGGGTAGTTGGAGTTGTATTCGGCTTCCATGGAGTTGAGCATGCGCACGGAGGCGATCGCCGAAGTTTGGTCGGCTTTGATGTGCACGCGCTCGAAGCCGGGAATGGCGAGGGTGATAAGGATCAGGATGACGGACATCACGATGAGCAGTTCGACCAGCGTGAAGCCGGCGTCATCGCGGCGGGGGGCATGGGCGGGTTGGTGGAACATGGCTTTCGATATCCTCGGGTGGCAGCGGAATGCTGCCTGAACACTAGTCTCGCCCGAAGGCGAGGTCAAACGCAGTATAGACGGATTGCAAGCGGGTTTTGATAGCCAACAAGGCAACGGTGATACCGCAACTATGCAATGAGTGCTGATCGCAGCGGAACTCGACAGAGCGTTTTGTCTTGAGGTTCGAGCTAGGTGGCGAAACAGCAGATTCCCTTCGGGAAGAACAAGCAAGAAGAACAAACGCCGGGATTCCATGTGACGGAGAAGATTAACAGCGCAGTTCGTCGCGAGTGAGAGCGAGCTCCTTTACCTGCCCGAGGAGGGTAAGGGTGAGCAGATCGGAGCGCAACAGCTCGCCGGCAAGGCGTTGGAGGTCGGGGGCGAGCACCTGGTCGATCTCGGCGGTGATCTCGTCGACGGAGAAGAAGCGACCGTAAAACATTTGTTGCCGGGCGAGGGAGTTCATGCGCGCGCCGGAGGACTCGAGGCCGAGAACCATGTTGGTTTTGAGCTGTTCCTTGGCGCGGTGGAGCTCTTCTTCGGCCACCGGCTCGTTTTTAAGGCGGACGAACTCGGCGAGGGTGAGCTGGAGGACCTCTTTGGTGTTAGCGGCCGAGCAGCCGGCGTAGACGGCGAGGGAGCCGGTATCGCGGAAGGGGCTGGTTTCGGAGTAGATCGAGTAGGCGAGGCCGCGCTCTTCGCGAATGGATTGAAAGAGCCGCGAGCTCATGCCGCCGCCGAGCACGGAGTTGAGCAGATACAAGACGTAGCGGTCAGGGTGCGCGGTGGGCAGTGCCGGTACAGCGAGGCAGAACTGTACCTGTTCGAGGGAGCGCTTGTTTTTGAGGGTGAGGTGTGGGTAGATGGCAGGGGCGCCGGCCCGGTCGAGCTTGGCATTGGAGGAGGCGCTGAGCGAGGCGAAGGCTTGCTCGACTTGAGCGACGAAGCTGTCGTGGTCGAGGTTGCCGGCGGCGGTGAAGAGCATATTGGCCGGGGTGAAGCGGCGGGCGTACTCTTCGAGCACGACGGCTTGATTGAAGGTGGGCACGGTTTTGGCGGTGCCGAGGATGGGACGGCCGAGGGGGTCACCCTTCCAAAATTTTTGCGTGAAGAGCTCGTGGACGAGGTAGTCAGGGTTGTCTTCGTCCATTTTGATCTCTTCGAGAATGACGCCGTGTTCGCGGCGGATGTCTTCGGGAGAGAAGGTGGGGTGCAATACCAGGTCGGAGAGCAGATCGAGCGCCACGGGCACGTTCGCGTCAAGGACCTTGATGCTGAAGCAGATGTTTTCCTTGGAGGTGTAGGCGTCGAGGTTGCCGCCGATGGCGTCGACCTCGCGGGCGAACTGGTGCGCCGAGCGGGTGGTGGTGCCCTTGAAGACCATGTGCTCGATGAAGTGCGAGATGCCGTTGGTGGCCGCGGTCTCGTCGCGTGCGCCCGAGTTCAGCCAAAAGCCCATGGAGACCGAGCGCAGGTGCGGCATGCGCTCGGTGAGCACGAGCAGGCCATTGGGCAGCGTGGTGGAGCGGATGTCGCGGGTGTGCGGGGTAGTGAAGGCGGAGGACTCCGCGAGGACGACGGACATAGTTCTAGTATTTCATGGCAGTTCGGCCATACACACGATTGTGTGAATATGGTGTATACGGTGAGGACGACAGCCGACTGTTTCATCGCTACGGTCTGCCTGGAGGGCATTCCCTGTTACATCGGGATCGTGACTTCAAAGCGTTTGAGCAATATCTCCGTTTGCAGGTGATCCATCCGTAGGAGCGAATCCGCGGGTGGGTGGTGTATCCACTTGCGCCGGGTCCAGGACGACTGTGCCTTGGTGGTAGAGGATGCGCCAGCCGGCTGCGGTTTGCTGCCAGAGGGTGGCGCGGTGGGTGAGGCGGTCGCCTTGGGCTAGCGTGTAGGTAAGCAGAAAGGTGTCTGGGCCTAGAGCGTCGGCGTCGCCGGGGGCGTTTGCTTCGAGGTGCGCGAGGACGAAGACACGGCTGTAGCGGCGGCCGGAGGCGCCGACCTCCCAATAGCTTGGGTCCATGAGGCGGGCGAAATCATCGGATATGGAGGAGAAGGCCGGGCGGTGAAAGATCGGCTCGCGCTGGGCGAGTTCGGCGAGGATGGGCACAAGGTCTTCCGGGGTTGCGGTGAACGGCGATTCGGTCATGGCGTGGGATCAACAGCGGGTCTAGGGCGGTATTCTATGAGTATGCAGGAGCGTGCTCTTTTTGGGCTCAATCTCAGGGCGTTGACGGAGTTGATGGCAGGCTTTGGTCAGAAACCTTACCGTGCGCGGCAGGTGTTCGAGGCGCTGTACGAGCAGCGGGTGGGGGCAGTGGAGGAGATCACGACGCTGTCCGGAGAGTTGCGGGCGCGGCTGTTGGCCGAGGAGTGGGAGGTGGGGCTGCCAAAGATCGTGCAAACGGCGGTTTCGGTGGACGGGACCGAGCGCTACCTGGTGCAGATGGCTGACGGTGAGACCGTGGAGACCGTGTGGATGCCCGACGGCGACGGCGGCTTTGGGTCGGGCGAGGCGGAGGACGAGCCGGAAGAGGTCGCGGCTGGGGCGGAGGTTGGGGTGGGTGCCGCACCTGGCACAAAGCAGATTCCCTTCGGGAAGGCCGAGCAAGAAAGGCAAGGGCAAAGGCAAACGCAGGTTCCCTTCGGGAATGGCAAGCGAGTTGGGCAAGGGCAAAGGCAAACGCAGATTGCCTTTGGGAATGACAAAGAAAAGGGTAGGGGCAGGTTGGGAGCTCTGGCGGACCGGGGGTACCGGCGGGCGACGATTTGTGTGTCGAGTCAGGTGGGGTGTGCGGTGAACTGCCAGTTTTGCCTTACGGCGAAGCTGGGGATCAAGCGAAATTTGACGGCGGGCGAGATTGCAGGGCAGGTGGTGGCGGTGTTGAACCGGCATCAGATCCAGGTGGGGCAGGACCGGATCAATCTGGTGTTTATGGGCATGGGCGAGCCGTTTTTGAACTATGACGAGTTCATGGACGCGGTGAGGCTGCTGGTGGAGGGCGTGGGGATTCCGGAGTCGCGCATGACGGTATCGACCTCGGGCATTTTACCGGCAATAGAGCGGTTTGCGGTTGAAGCGGTGCGCCCGAAGCTGGCGCTGTCGCTCAATGCGTCGAACGACACGGTGCGCGAGCAGGTGATGCCGATCACGCGCAAGTGGAAGATTGGGCAGTTGCTGGAGGCGTGCCGGCGCTTGCCGCTGCGAACGCGCGAGTGGGTGACGTTTGAGTATGTTTTGTTGGGCGGAGTAAATGACCGCCCCGAGCATGCGCGCGAGGTGTTGGCGCTGCTGGAGGGCATGGCCGCCAAGGTGAATCTGATTGTTTGGAATCCAGGGCCGGGCATCGCATACATACAACCGGCGCCGGAGGATGTGGCGCGATTTCAGCGCATGCTAATCGATGGCGGCGTGCCGACCTATATCCGCCGGCCGCGGGGACGCGATATCTACGCTGCTTGCGGGCAGCTGAAACGCACCATGGCGGAAGAGCGGACGCCGGCGCTGGTGGAGATTGGCCCGGCGGCCGCGTAGCTGTGCTGAACTCGCGTGGGTTGGGGCCGCGTGAAGGTGAGGTCACGCTGCGCGGCTATCAAAAAGCTGACTTAGAAGCAATCTACCAGCTAGATGTGCTTTGCTTTGAGCGGCCATTCCGGTTTTCGCGAGGCACCATGCGGCGCTTTGCCGAGGCGCGCGGGGCGGTGGTGCGGTTGGCGGTTCTGAACAGTGCCCCGGAGACCATGGCGGGATTCTGCATCGGCGAGGTGTCGCGGGTGGGTTCAGCCTCGGAGCTGTACCTGGTGACGCTGGACGTTGCCCCTGGCTACCGGCGGCAGGGTCTAGCTCAGAGGCTGCTGGAGGCAGTGGAGCGTGCCGCGCAGGAGGCTGGAGCGAGCGCGGCGGCGCTGCATGTGTATGAAGGTAACGCGGCTGCTAGGTCCTTGTACGAACGCTGTGGATACGTAGCGTCTAGGGTGGCGCCAGCGTTCTATGGCCGGGGTTTGCATGCGTGGGTTTATCGCAAGCGGCTCCTCTCGACGGCGGCCTCGTAGGTGCGCTCGAAACGGAGCACGGCGGCCCATTCGCCGTTGCGATCTGCCTGCCAGACGATGCGACCGTGCAGTTGCTGCGCGATCTGCTCGGGGAGGAAGTCGAGCTGGTTGCGCACCCGGCGCGCGCGCCAGCTGTCGGGATGTGCGAGGACCGACTGCCGGTAGGCGGGGGTCATATAGTGCGTGGTGAAGACCAGAGCGGTGTCGTAGTGGCCGGGCGCGGCGGCTGCTTTGGCGATCTCGGGCGCGGAAAAGTCATCCAGGGAGTAGACGCGAAAGGGGCGGGCGGTGTAGCCGAGTTCGGGGCGGAGGAGTTCGCCGGCTCCCGGCCAGGCAGTAAGGACGGTGGCGTCGGGGAAGTGCTGTTGCAGGAAGCGTATGGCGCCTTGGTGCACGACGATCATGTCGCGGTAGACAAGGTTATCTTCCGGGGCGAAAAACGTGGGCGGGCTGAGCCAAAGCGCGCTAAGAAAGGCAACGCCGGTGAGCGCGGCGAGCCATGGCCAATGGGCGGTGCGCTCCTGCCAGAGCGCCAAGCAAAGGAGCAAAAGCAGGGGGTAGATCGGCAGGAGATACCGCGTGAGCAAGGCGCCACCCAGGACGGAGAACGCCAGCCAGTTTGCCACGACAAGCAGGCCAAGGGTGGTGAGCAGCGGACGCCGGAGCAGAGGAGAATGGGGGCCTGGCTGGCGCGGGAGCCAAAAGCAAGCCAAGGCAAGCACGAGGGGAAGGAAGATGTTGCGCTGCCAGACGAGATGGAGAAAACGGTAACGGAATGCGGTAGCAATGTGGGCGAACGTGAAGTTGGCCGTGGCGTTATAGCGCAAATAGACGGGGTTGCCAAAGATGTGACCTGTATGCGCGAAGTGATAGGCATACCAGGCTGCCAGCACAGGGATGGAGAGGACCACGGCCAGAGCCCACTGTAGATG
>CAXTTZ010000197.1:0-5791 GCA_964247325.1 uncultured Acidobacteriaceae bacterium
GGCGCACACAGCGCCGCACCATGCCCGTAGGCATCGGCCTTGATCACCGCGAGTACCTCAAAGGCAGCCCCCGCCACCGCCCGCACTGCCTCAAAGTTCCCGCGCAGCCGCTCCGCCGAAACCTCAATCCAACTCTTCAAAAGGTTTTCCTACACAATCACATTTGTTTAGCGTGCCGAGAACTCTTTTTGGTTGTCATTCCGTAGGCAGCGGAGGATCTGCTGTTGCCTGTCCCGCCGCATTTACCGGCATCTGCCCCGCGATCCACCGCGTCACGCGCGCATCCAGCAGATCCAGCGGCATCGCGCCCCCATCCAAAATCTCATCATGGAACGTCCGGATATCAAACCTCGGCCCTAACTGTGCCTTCGCCCGATCCCGCAGCTCCCGAATCTTGAGCTGCCCCATCTTGTAGGCCAACGCCTGCCCCGGCCAAGCGATGTACCGATCCGTCTCCGACTGCGCCAACGTATCATTGATGTCGTTCGCGTGCATGTAGTCGATCACCTGCTGCCGCGTCCATCCCTGGTCGTGGATGCCCGTGTCTACCACCAGCCGCACCGCCCGAAACAGCTCCGAGCTCAGCCGCCCATAGTCCGACACCGGATCCTGATAAAACCCAACCTCCTTGCCCAGCTCTTCCGAGTACAGCGCCCAGCCCTCTACATACGCCGTCGCGCCAAACGACCGCAGCCGAAACTTCGGCAGCCCCGTCAACTGCTGCGCCACCGAAATCTGCATGTGGTGCCCCGGCACGCCCTCATGGTACGCCGTCGCTTCGTCATCCAGCAGTGTCCGCGTCGTCGGGTTCGAGGTTGCCACCACCACCCGCCCCGGCCGCGACCCATCCGGCGTGCCCGCGTTGTAGTGCGTCGCGGCCGCCGCCTGGAACGCCGGAATCGCCTCCACCGTCACCGGCGCCTTCGGCAGCAGCGTAAACAGCTCTGGCAACTTCGGCTGCATCTGGTCGATATACCGCCGAAAATCATCCAAAATCTGCTCCGAACTCGTCGGCTTGATCTTCGGATCGCTGTTTACCATCGCCCGAAAGCTCGGCAGATCCTTATACCTAGCCTTCGCGGCCAGCGCCGTCATCTCTGCCGTGATGCGCTTCACCTCGCTCAGTCCGATCGCGTGTACCTGCGCCGGCGTCACGGGCAGCGTCGTCATCGTGCGCACCGCAAACGCATACCGCGCCTTACCATCGGGCAAGCTCTCCACCGACAGATCCGTCCGCCCATGCGGTGCATAGTCGGTCCGCACAAACGCCGCAAACGTCCGGTACGCCGGCAGTACCTCCTCGTTCACGGCCTTCGTCATCGCTTCTGTCAATCGCTGCTGATCCGCTGCCCCCACCGACGCTGGATATTTCTTAGCCGGCAGCAGAAACGGGTCTGCCGCAACAATCCCCTCGCACTGGCCCGGTATCTTCTCCATTAGAAACTTTGGCGGCATCAGCCCATCCCGCTCCCCCGCCCGCATCACCTCGGTCGCCTCGCTCAGCACCCGCGGTATCTGGTGCAGCCGCGCGATGTAGTCCTGGTAATGCTGCACCGAATCCAGCGGCACACTCAAGGGCAGATCGGCCAAGGACGTGTGCACGCCGTTCTGCTGATTCACCGGCATCTCGTAATTCTTCAGCTTGTACGCTTCATCGCCCTGCGTGAGCCGCCGCTCGAGCAGCTCATGGCTAAGCCGGTCCTTGTCGTCCATGCCCGCCGTCGGGATCGCTCGCAACCGCGCCAAAAACGCATCGTCCTCTGCATGCTCCCGCGCTATCGCCGCCAGCGACTCATCCCCTAACTGCGCGTTATACCGGTAATCCCCCACCGAAGTGGCCAATGTCGGATTATTCCGCAGCAGCGTCTGGTAGTACTCCTCAAACACCCCATTCTGCGCCGTCACCCGGCCCGTTACATCACTGGTAGGCGCCGTAGCCGGCAATCCTTGCGCAGAAGCCACCAACCCCATCCCCAAAACACCCGGCAGAACCCACAAATTTTTCATGTACCAGCAGCCTACCAGAGCCCTCCCGGGATCAGCGTTTCCACCACGTATACCCAACGTGGAGCTGCACGTTTACATTCACCCCAGGGTTATACAGTCCCAGCCCCGCACTCGATATATGCACCACCCGCGCGCCAACGACCACGCTCTGCCTACTTCGTGTCGGAATCTGCGCACCAAATTCCACCTGGGGCGTAAAGTTGATATTGCTGGTGGTTAATCCCGGCGGAAAGTTCTCCGCCGTCCAAAGCAGCCCCCCGCCTAGCTCACCGTAGGGCCGCACCCGATGTAACCGTAGCGTATTCCATCGAAAGAGCAGGGGAGTCACAGCAACGCCATGGTAGCCGAACGGTCCTATTTCACTCGTCCCACCGCTAATAGATTGCGATGTATATACCGTTATCCGTTGTCGAGGAATCTCTGCGTACCAGAACGGCATCAGCTCGGCCAGAAACTCACCGTCACCCCGCAACCACCCGCCACCGTGAACTGCGGTAACAACTCTGCCGAAGCCGATCCCCGCATCATAAATATCAAGCGCCTCTCCAAAACGGAAAGCACCATGAACTATATGATCGGGCGAAAAACCACCCGCCCCGAAAACGTTCACCTCCCACCTTCCCTGCTGTGCATTCTCTGTAACCTGCACCTGTCCACCGGCCGTTTGAGCCTGGCTGCACAACACGCAAAAGAGGCCTACGATACCTATGATTGCAGATTGGCGGAAAACAAAGTTGAAAGGCAAACACCATCCTCCATGTTTATTCTTGATCTTACTCATACTAGTTGTGATCTCGGCATGGAATTGCGGATTGGCACAGCCTGTTTCCGGTCGTTAGTTTTGGCACTGAGGAGAGTTGTAATGGATTTATTGCCATTTGTGCAAGCAAAGGCTACTACAGGTACGAAGCGACTGAAAAGAATAAAGAGGACTGCTTTAATTCTCAATATGATATTCCTCTGTATCTGCTGGGCATGCAGCACATAAGAGAAAGAAGAATGTCGAGTTCAAAATGAAGAGCGATCAACCATGAATGATGGAAGTAGGTTTTCCATGAGACAATCAACCCTATCAAGACCAACAAATCATATGCAAAAGGCGCTCGTTCGGGCTTGAAGGCCCCTAAACTACACGGGGCACTGTCCTCGCAACTTACAAAGTGCATCCTCACCAGCGCTGCAAGAACGAGGAGGATGCACAGAATGCATCCTCCTCGGCCCTTGATGATCCTAGCTGTTCTTCCTACTCACCCCGCCCGCCGAAGCTCCACTGCCGCACTGGTCCTACGTCCACATGCACAAACTGGCTCACAGGGTAGTACCCCACCCCACCGCCATGAAGGCTCAGCGCCACGTCGCGCAGTTTGCTCGTGGCAATTCCCGGGATGCGAATATCAATCGCCTTGGCCTGCATATGCTGTGAGTTCTTCGCCACGCCCGTCACGGCCGCCCGGGTACGCAGGAAGTTGTTCGACCACGGCGTCCGGTACCCGCAAACGATGTCGATCACGCCATTCGGCCGTCCCAGCTTTGTCAGAACATTATGCAAGAGATCAAACTCGCGCGGATCGTAGTGGCTGACGTCCTGCGTCCGGTGGTCGCGCAGAAAATGGTTCAACTTCTCGATCGCGCTCGGAATGTAGTTATTGCCCACCCGATATACCACATCGAGGTCTTCGCCCGTGTGCAGATGATGCAGCTTCAACTCATACCGCACCGCGCCATCCGCCTGTAGCGCCCCATTGCCCACCTCGGCCATTGACGTTCCGGCCGTTGCCAGTTCGCTCTCTTTCGCCTCAGGCTGTGTGGCAGCCACCATGGTGCGCGCCGCCACCCGCTGGGCATGATGCCTGTGGTGCACATGCGCCGCATCTGCCGCGCTCGCCACTAGCAAGCCAGCAAGCCCAAACGCTGCCCCACGCACCACACGCGAGGGACGAAGGGTCGAAGGAAGAGACACAACACGAGACGACAGGGCCCGGGCGGTACGCAGACGTAGGTTCAAAGGGAAGTTCTCCAAAGCGATGGTCTGATGCGTGGAGGGGAGAGATTAGCCGGCACGAAGGGGAAGCCACTGTGCTGTCAGCTACGACTCGAATGCGATTCGCTGATCGCCATTCGGTTTAACCATATTACCGCATCTGATAGAAAATACAACCCTCGCCTCTACACCTTTTGGGTCATGCCCGTGTCCCTGAATACAGCTTCAAAGCTGTTCTTAGGGACGGCAGACACCGCCGGTTGAACCTTCAACTCTCCTCCGGCTTATCTGGCTGCGAGCCGTAGATCTCCTCCACCCGCTCCAGCGTGTCGATCTCCTCTAATGGCTTATCATCCCGCAACTGCAAGATACGCGGAAACCGCAAGGCAAACCCCGAGGCGTGCCGCGGCGAACGCATGACATTGTTAAACGCCACCTCCAGAATGCGTATGGGCTCTACCGTCCGGAAATGCCCAAAGTCCTCCAACGTATGCGCCTTGAGCCACTCCGTCAGCTCCACAATCTCCGCATCGGTCACCCCCGAATACGCCTTGCCGACATTGAGCAACTCGCCCCCTGGCCCACGCACCGCAAACGTGTAATCGCTCAGCACCTGCGATCGTCTGCCCGTGCCGTACTCCGCTCCCGTAATCACGACGTCCAAGGTCGCCAACTCGCGTTTCAGTTTTAACCAGGCCAATCCGCGCCGCCCCGGCAGGTACGCCGACCCTGCCGCTTTTAACATCACCCCTTCGTTCGCCCGCGCGCGCGCCTCTCGATATCCACGGTCCACGCCCTCAGCGCTTTCCACCATCTCCGCCCGGGATAACCGCAGCCGTTGAACCCCTTTCTCGGCTACCCCGGCCTCCTCGGTCTCCGACATCGCCTGCTTCGATCCCGTATCCGAGAACCCGGTGTTTGCCCCTTCAGCAGCAGGCTGATTTGCCGCACCTCCACCCCGAGAAAACAACTTGCCCTGCTTGCCCGCCTGCGGTGCTGCCAGTGGCGCTGACGTCATCGGTAGCAGCTCCGCGACCCTTCGCTCTAACCGCGCCCGGCGCTCGCGCAAGGGCAGCGGCAGCAGCAACTCCCCTTCCGCAAACATCAGGTCAAACGCCATAAACACCGCCGGCACCAGCTTGCGCATGGCATCATCCACTCGCTTGCGCCCAATCCGTTGTGCCAACACCGCAAACGGCAGTGCCTTCTCTCCTTCCAAATCCCAACCTAAAATCTCGCCGTCGAAGATCACCCCACTCGGGGGCGCTGTCACCTTCGAGAACGCCTCGACCAGCTCCGGAAAGCTCTCCGTAATGTCATCGCGGGATCGCGAGTAGATGGCAACCCTGCCCGAACTTCCCGGGTCGCCGCAATGCACCTGCGCCCGAATGCCATCAAATTTATCCTCCAAAAAGGCGTGAATCTCCCCTGACCCGGAGGGCTCCGGGTCGCCGGCCTTTTCCGCCTCAGCCTCGATATCCTCCGTCAAGCCTGCCTCGGCCGCATCCTTCGGCAAAACACCCGCGTTCACCTCTGCAAACTCGCTCGCCTCGTCTTCCTTATCGGCAACTCTTGAAGAACCATTCGCCCGCGAGCGAACCTTCTTTACAGCCACTTTCTTGGGTTTTTCCGAAAACCTCTCCACAGCCTCCTCGGGGGTCTCCACCGGGGACGCCAGCATGAACCCCAGCGGATGGAACAACGTCATCCGCGCTTCGCCCAGCGTGCCCGCAAATGCCCGCGCCACCGCCCGCTGCAGATCGGCTTCCAGCATCACCGCATGCCGCACAGCCTCCACCTCTG
>CAXTTZ010000198.1:0-5787 GCA_964247325.1 uncultured Acidobacteriaceae bacterium
AGCACGGAAGCGGTATAGTCCTCCGTAACCTATGCAGTAGAATCGTTCGCATACACCCAAGGAGCACGCCGGAGAGACCGATGAACGACTCATCAGCGGAAGAGGTCACAAAAAGCGAGCCCGTGCGGGCGGCGGTGCGGTTTCCATTGCACCTGGAGTTGGTGCTGTTTTCCGACCACCACGAGTATCACGCCGTGACGGAGGATGTGTCGGCGAGCGGAGTGTTATTTGCTGCGCAGGAGGTGCCGCCATTGGGCAGCGCAGTGGAGTTTAAGTTGAGCCTGCCCGCCAAGGTAATGGGCGGCGAAGACGATGTGACCCTGCACTGCACGGGGCGCATCGTGCGGCATGCGGCCGGCGATGGAAGGCGGCTTGCGGCCGCGGTGATTGACGAATACGTATTGAAGGCAAGTGAGGCATGAGACCGGACGGGACCAAGGTGCAAGGCAGCGAAGCGACAGGGGCGGAAGCCGCACAAAACCAGATTCGTGTGTTGCTGGCTGATTCGCAGGCAATCTACCGCGTGGGCATGCGGAAGATCTTCGCGCTGGAA
Organism: uncultured Acidobacteriaceae bacterium; assembly: GCA_964247325.1. GTDB lineage: Bacteria > Acidobacteriota > Terriglobia > Terriglobales > Acidobacteriaceae > Granulicella. The sequence continues at coordinate 554 of CAXTTZ010000198.1, forward strand.
GACGACATCCGCGTGGTGGCGCAGGCGGAAACGTTGGACAACCTCTTTGCGGCGCTGCAGCGCTTTCCGACTGATGTGGTGCTGCTGGAAGGCCAGCTCATCGCGGGAACCATTGATGCGATCCCGGAGTTTGTGCGCCGTGCGCCCGAGGCCAAGCTGATCGTACAGGTGACCGAGGCCGACGAGGGCAACACGGTGGAGCTGTATCGCCGGGGGGTGCGGGGCGTGGTGCCGCGCTCAATCGCGCCGGACCTGTTGGTGAAGTGCGTGCGCAAGATCGCAATGGGCGAAACGTGGATTGATAATCAGTCGATCAGCTGGGTGATCGAGGCGTACCGGGCGCAGGCGGCGGCGCTGACTAACCCGCGCTCGCAGCCACGGCTATCGGAGAAGGAGCTGGCGATCATCGGGTGCATCACGCGCGGGATGCGCAATAAGGAGATCGCCTACCAGATCGGCACGACCGAGCAGGTGATCAAGAACTATTTGCGCAAGGTGTATGACAAGCTGGGGGTCTCCGACCGGCTGGAACTAGCGCTCTATTGCTTGCACCACCAGATTCTGCGCAACGAGACAGCGGCGGCGGAGATTGCGTTTGCCGACCCAGGCCTGCCCCTGCGCGCGAAGCTTTAGGGGTCGGGACGCTTTGGGCCTGCGTTGTCTATGCTGGACGACAAATGCCTTTCTTTCTCCGGCCCTTCGGTGAACTGAGCGTTGCGCAACGACGCGCGTTTGTTGCATGCTTTTTGGGTTGGACGCTGGATGCGTTTGACTTTTTTCTGCTGACATTTTGTTTGGATTCGGTGGCGGCCAGCTTCCATGTAGACCTGAAGACAGCGGCAACGGCGCTATTTTGGACCCTGTGCATGCGGCCGGTGGGGGCGCTGCTGTTTGGGTGGGCGGCGGAGCGGTTTGGACGCCGTCCGACGCTGATGGTAAACATCCTTTGCTTCTCGGTGTTTGAGCTTTCCTCCGCCTTTGCGCCCAGCTTTGGTCTCTTTTTGCTGACGCGGGCGCTGTTCGGCGTGGCTATGGGCGGGGAGTGGGGCGTGGGTGCGGCGTTAGCGCTGGAGATTTTGCCGGCCAAGGATCGTGGCTTTTTCGGAGGCTTGTTGCAGGAGGGCTACGCCGCCGGCAATCTGCTGGCGGCTGTGGCGTTTGGGCTGGTGACGGCCGGCCTGGGACGGCACCTACTGCCGGCTGTGGCGTTGTGGCGCGTGCTGTTTGTGCTGGGGGCGGCGCCGTCGTTGTTGGTGCTCTATCTGCGGCAGCGGGTGGAGGAGTCGCCGGCTTGGACGGCCCGGCAGACCACGGAGCGCCAGGGCAGTGCTGCTATGGCGGCGCCGCTACGAGAGCTTGGCGAGCACTGGCCGGTCTTCCTGCTGCTCATGCTCTTAATGACGGCCATGACGTCGTTTAGCCATGGCACGCAGGATCTGTATCCGACGTTTTTGAAGACAGCACCTCGCTTGGGGCCGCGTGCCGTGTCGACCGGGGCCATGGTGGCGACCACTGGCGCGCTGTGCGGCGGGCGGGTATGGGGTGCGCTTTCGGAGCGATGGGGGCGGCGGCGGGCGCTGGCCGCGGCTGCGCTCTTGGCGATTCCAATGGTTCCGCTGTGGGTCATGCCGCACGGTGCGTGGTGGCTCGCGGCGGGCGGGTTTGGGATGCAATTCATGGTGCAAGGTGCTTGGGGGATCGTGCCGGCGCACCTGAACGAGATGTCACCACGGGCGCTTCGGGCGCTGCTGCCTGGGTTGGCGTATCAGTTAGGCAATCTGCTGTCGTCGCGCAATGGGGTGCTGCAGGCAGCGATTGCGGGGCAGCATTTTGGGGGTGATCTGACGCCGGTGCTGGCGGGGACCGTAGTCCTGGTGAGCGTGCTGGTAGCAGGTTTTGCGTTTGCCGGTGGCGAGGCGAGTGGGCGCGATCTGGTGAGCTGAGGGGCAGGGTAGCACCGTGGGGGCGCAGTTTTTTCATGGTGTGAAGAGAGCTGTCGCCTTTCTTGCAAAGGTAGGACTGGGAGGGGCAAGCGCCGGCGGGTCGATTTGCTTCGCCTTACGCTTGCCGGTACCCTTTCGGTATGCAGGCTTCCTTCGCCACGGGCCGTTGTTGTTGCTGTTGCGGAGTTGAGGCGTTCGCTGTGCGTTAGAGCCGGCGAGTTCAACTTTTCCTGCACGCCCACAGTGTCTGAATCCCGCTGCATGGGCCTGCCATCCGTATGAATATGGAGAACACTTTGAACGGAGAACCCCGCTCCCCTGTCGTCCCCGCGCCTGCCCCGGCCGCCGCGCCCCCTCCCGCGAAGGAGACCAAGGCGCAAAAGGTAGAGCGGCTCAAGCTTGCCAAGAATCCCTGGGAGGCCTGGGACGAGGTGCGGCAGTTTGCGCGCGAAGGCCGCGACAGCGTGCTGCCCGACTGGGCCGGTGTGTACTTCAAGTGGTGGGGTATCTACACGCAGGGCGACGGCGTGGGCGCGACCGGCGGCGTGGGCGGGGAAGGCAAGGCGAGCCCGTACTTCATGATGCGGATCGGCATCCCGAACGGCATGCTGACCTCGCACCAGCTGCACACGATCGCGGACCTCACGGCGAAGTATGCGCGCGGAATCGGTGACATCACGACGCGGCAGAACATTCAGCTGCACTGGTTGACGATCGAGGCCTTGCCGGAGGTGGTCGATGCACTGACCGCGATCGGGCTGAGCCCCAAGGGTGCGTGCGGTGACGTGATGCGCAACGTGACCGGCTGCCCGCTGGCAGGGCTGAATCATGAGGAGCTGCTGGATGCTTCGCCGTTGGCAGTGGAGATTGCGGAGAAGCTGACAGCCAACCCGGAGTTTGTGAATCTGCCGCGCAAGTTCAAGGTATCGGTGACGGGCTGCCCGATCTGGTGCTCGTACCCGGAGATCAATGATGTTTCCTTGACGGCGCTCAAGCGCGTGAAGGACGGCAAGGAAGAGATCGGCTACAGCGCGCGCATCGGCGGCGGGCTTTCGACGGAGCCGCATATGGCGGTGCGGCTAAACGCCTTTGTGCCGCAAGAAAAAGCCTATGACCTGGTACGGGCAGTGTGCGAGATCTTTCGGGCGCAGGAGGCCCTGCGCGAGAACCGGACGCGGGCGCGGCTGAAATACCTCTTCATGCGCCACGGGTGGACGGCAGAGTCGATGCTGGCGGCGATCGAGGAAAAACTTGGGTACAAGTTCGATCCGTGCGAGGAAGGGCCGATTGCGGATGATCTGTATCGGGACCATGTGGGGGTGCACCGGCAGAAGCAGGAAGGGTTGTCGTCAGTGGGCGTGACGGTGCTGCGCGGGCGGCTGACAGCGGAGCAGCTGCATGGGCTAGCAAGCCTGGCAGAGCGGTACGGCGATGGGCACCTGCGCACGACCATCATGCAAAACATCGTGCTGGTCAACGTGCCGAATGCGCGCACGCGGGAGCTGGTAGCGGAGCTGCGCGGGTTGGGGTTGGAGGTTGAGCCGTCGATGTTTTATCGCGGCGCGATCGCGTGCACGGGAACGGAGTTTTGCAAGCTGGCCATCACGGAGACTAAGGGCTTTGCAAAGTGGCTGGTGGGTGAGTTGGAAGAGCGGCTGCCGGCCTTTGACCAGCAGTTTAAACTGCACGTGACCGGCTGCACGAACAGCTGTGGGCAGCATTGGATCGCGGATCTGGGGCTGGAAGGCAAGAAGATCAAGAAGGACGGCGCGCTGGTCGATGCCTACTACTTCTGCGTCGGCGGTGCTGTGGGCGAGAACGCGCGGGCGGCGCGGCCGATTGGGTACCGGGCGGCGGCTTCGGACTGCCCGGAGGCGATTGAGCGGCTGCTGCGCGGGTACTTGGAGCACCGATTTGAGGGCGAGAATCTGCGTGGGTTCTTTGGCCGGACCAGCGATGAGACCCTGCGGAATCTGATTGCCGGGGCGGCGGTAGCGGCGGTAGCGCGCGATCCAGCTCCGGCAGGTGCGCCGAACGTGGACATGTAGCCATAGCGGAACGGAGGGGGAGTATGAGCCTGTTTCCGATGTTTCTGAAACTGACGGCGCGGCCATGCGTGGTGGTGGGGGCGGGGTCGATCGCCGAGGGCAAGATCGAGGGGCTGCTGCAGGCTGAGGCGGAGGTGACCGTGATTGCACCCGAAGCGCTGCCGCGCGTGCAAGCCTGGGCGGAGGCGGGCGAGATCGTGTGGCACCGGCGAGCGTACCGGGAGGGCGATCTCCAAGGCGCGTTTCTGGCGGTAGCGGGCACGGCGACCGCGGAGGTAAACCGGGCGGTTTACGCAGAGGCCAACACCGCGGGGGTGCTGTGCAACGCAGTGGATGATCCGCCATTTTGTGATTTTTACTTTCCGTCAATCGTGAAGCGCGGGGAGTTGCAGATTGCAATTTCGACGGCGGGGGAGAGCCCGGCGCTGGCGCAGCGGTTGCGCAAAGAGTTGAATGCGCAGCTGCCACGAGATTTGGGCGAGTGGCTGATGGAGCTGGGGCGGCTGCGGCGCGAGGTAACGGCGGTGGAGCCGATTGGGGAGCCGCGCAAGCTGCTGCTCCATGAGCTGGCGCAGCGAGAGGTGTGCGGGTTTGATGCGTGCCCGGCGCGGATGCACGCGCGGCAGCATGCCCTGCAGCATGGATTCGCGCCGAAGGGGTATGTGGCCGCGCCGGTTTCGGAGGCTGGTCTGGACCTTGAGGCGCCTGAGGAGTCGGTGCTTTGAGCCGAGGCTCTGAGGCGGCGAAGGGGACGGTGTATCTGGTGGGAGCGGGGCCCGGGGCCCCTGAGCTGCTGACGGTGCGGGCGTTGCGGCTATTGGAGACCGCGGACGCGGTGTTCTATGACGATCTGGTGCCGGACGAGATCGTGCGGCTGGCGCGTCCAGGGGCCGTGGTGACGAGCGTGGGCAAGCGGTGCGGGCGGCCGCGGATCACACAGGCGGGTATCTGCCGGTTGTTGGTAGAGGCAGCGCGGGCGGGGCAGGGGCACTCAGTAGCGAGGTGCGCAGCCTTGCTCTGCCATGGCCACGCTCACTACCTTGAGCTGTGACCCAGCAGCGTGTGCATCCGCAAAGTGGGGCTCCAGCTGCCCCTCGGCTGTGCTGCACTGCAAGCCCACATGCACGGAGAGGGCTTGATGTATGTCCATGCCTGCAAGGCCCATTCTGGCATTCCCTACTCCCTCTCCTTTATCTGCTGCTGGATGCCAGTCTACAGGCTGTTTGGCGTGCTGCAGGGCGGC
>CAXTTZ010000199.1:0-5743 GCA_964247325.1 uncultured Acidobacteriaceae bacterium
GGCGCAGGGCGCGATGGGCGTTTCGGCGGCGATCAGTGGGCTGCTTGCGGCGGCCATCCCGGCGGCAGTCTCGGTGGCCGTTGAGGGGCGTCCGGGGGCGCTCCGATTGGGCGGGTTTGCGTTGGCGGCGGTGGCGATCTGGTTGATTGCGGCAGCGGAAGGGAGGGAGACGGGCGCGGCGGAGGCGGGATCGGTCGGCGCGGGCCGGCGTACGACATGGTTGGCCTTGGCGGGTGGGGTCGGCTTTGGGGTGTACTTTGCGGCGCTGCGATTTGCGAATCCGCTCGGGGTACTGGAGCCGATTGCGCTGGCGCGAGTGGGGAGCCTGCTGACCTGTCTTGTGCTGTTTGTGGTGCTACGGAAAGGGGCACGGAGCATTTCGGAGCGCGGATGGAGCGGCGCCGCATGCTGGTGGGCGCTGGGCGTGGCGGTCCTCGATACCGGGGGAAACCTGCTGTTTGTGGGGGCGACGCGTACGGGCCGGCTGGATGTGGCGGCGGTGCTGGCTTCGCTCTATCCGGCGTCGACGATTCTGCTCGCGGCGGGGGTGCTGGGTGAGCGGCCGGGGCGGCGGCAGATCGCCGGCATGGCCGTGGCGCTAGCGGCGGTGGTAATGATTACGGTGTAGCGGCGAAATGGTACATGCGGAACGGCAAACGCGGTGTTCGCGGAGTTTGCGGGTGTTACGCAGCGGGCTAGTGGGCGCCGGATTTGGATTTTGGTGCGATAGCGGCGGGTGAGGAGCGTTGGCGGACCTCGGCGGCGGTCTCCTTGGGGCTTTGATCAGCGAGCTGGAGGCCCGTGGGGTCGAAGGCGGGGGCAGGTACCTTGAGCTTGAGGCTTTCGAGTGCTTCGACGAGCAGGGCGGAGATGGCGACATTGCGGAACCACTTATGGTCGGCGGGGATGACGAACCAGGGAGCGTGTTTGGTGCTGGTTTCGCGCAGGATCTGCTCGTAGATGCGCATGTAGTCGTCCCAGAAGGGGCGCTCGGCAAAGTCGGAGGGGGACAGCTTCCAATGCTTGCTGGGGTCGTCGATGCGGGCCTGGAGGCGGCGGGTTTGTTCATTGTGCGAGATGTGGAGGAAGAACTTGAGGATAGCAACGTCGTTGTCGACGAGGGTGCGTTCCCAGCTGTTGATGTCGTCGAGATGGCGCTTGCTCGTTTTGGCGGAGAGGTGGCCGTGGATCTGGGGCGACAGGACGTCTTCGTAGTGCGAGCGGTTAAAGATGCCGATCATGCCGCGCGGGGGGACCTGCGCTTCGCAGCGCCACAGGAAATCGTGGCGGGCTTCGAGCGGGGTGGGGACCTTGAAGGAGGCGACCTGGCAACCTTGGGGATTGATGCCGGAGAAGATGTGGCGGATGGTGCCGTCTTTGCCGGCGGTATCCATACCTTGCAGGACGATGAGGAGCGCTTTGGCCTCGGAGGCGTAGAGGAGCTCTTGCAGCGCAGCGAGCTGCTTACGGTGGTCCGCGAGCATGGGTTCAGCGGCGTCGCTGTCCTTGTAGGATCCGGTCGCGTCGGTGGGCAGGTCGGCGAGTTTGACCTTGGCGTCGGGTTTGACGAGGTAAGGCGACTTCAGCTTCATGCGGCCGCGCGCTCCTGTAAGTTAGAGTGCGGTCGGAGTGCGGGGCTGCTCATCGACGGCTTTGGGGGTCACAATGTGGGCGGTTTCGCCGGGCTTGGTGGTGTTGGTGGGCTCGTCGGTGACACCTTTAACGCCTTCTTTGAAGCCACGGAGGCCTTCGCCTAAGCCTTTGCCGAGTTCGGGCAGCTTTTTGCCGCCGAACAGAAAGATCGCAACCACCGCAAGCACGATGAGGTGGGTTGGTGTAAAGAGTTCACCCATGGCACATATCTCCCTTGCGGAAACGGTCGCAACCGCCGCAGCGCTCCTTATTTTCTCACGGGCGCGTGACGATGCGCGCGGCCATTTGCGCCGGATTGCAAAGCGCCCAAAACCCCGGCGCGCAGGAAGCTCAAAACCCGGAACGTAAGAAGCCCGACGGGCTGCCCGTGAGGGCGCGTCCGATGAGGGAACGCGCGGGCACGGCCGTTTGATGTGGGGGAGGGGGGTTCGTGGACGGGCCGGGGCGGTATATTCTGAAGGGGCCGGCTGCCCTCCAAGGCGCCGCCGCAGCACCGGTGCGCCGGAGGGTTGCCGCAGAGGAACGTTTTGCCACAGATTCGCCGATCGCTGTTTCGTGCCCCCTTCGTCCCTTTGTTTTTCGTCCCTTTGTTGTTCGCCAGCTCCCTTTCGGTGGCCTTTGTTGCCGGCGCTGCGGCGCAAACGGCCAGTTCGGACAGCGCGAGCCAGGCTGGGGCTGGACAGGCCGGTGCTGGACAGGCTGGAAATGGGCAGGCCGGGGCTGGGCAGACTGGGACGACGGCGGCGCCGGGGACGGCGCCGATCCGGTCGCGGACGGTGGCGCAGCAGATTACGCCGGTGCGGGTGACGACCTACACGGAGAAGTGGACGCTCTTTGGCGGGTTGAGTTTTATGAATGGCCAAGCGGGGCAGAACCTGCCCAAGCGCTACAACATGGGCGGCGGCGAGGTGATGGCGACCTATTGGCTGGGGCACGCGGCGGTGCCGCGGTTGGGCGTGGCGGCCGACTACCGGATTGAGGCGGGCACAACGCCGCTGTTGCCGAACCCGTTCAACTTAAACCGGGTGCTGGTGTACCAAAATATCTTTTCGGGCGGCGTGGAGTATCGCGGGCCCAGAAATCGCTATGCCGCGGTGAACTTGCACGCGCTGGTGGGCGGAACGCATGGGACGTTTGATTCGGCGATCCGGGGATATCCAGCGAGCGCCTCGCCGCAGCCGACAACCGGGGCGGTGGGGCTGTACAGCAACAGCACGAGCCCTTGGGGGGCGGCTGGCGGATCGGTGGATTTCAATTACACGCCGAAGATCGCGATCCGGGTTTCGCCGGATATCCTCTTTGAGCACTTCGGGACGGAGACGAGGGAGTTTGTTTCGGTAAGTGGGGGCGTGGTGTACCGATTTGGGCGGCGGTAAGAAGGGGTGGCGAGTTACAAAGGCCAGAGGAATGAAACGTGCAAAGAGGGGCAATACGCTCTGTGCTTAGTATAAGGCTTTGTTATGAGCAGGCCACAACCTGGAAGCCTACTTGCCGTGCCACTTCCAAGAGTTGGGAATCCCCTGAGATGAAGGTACAGTTCTGGGGCGTACCGGCCGACCAAGTAGCGGCAGCCGCGAGCTGAAGGGCATCTGCGGCTTTGAGTGGGTGCTTGAGCAGCAACTTCTCAGCTTCCGTTCGCAGGAACTCACTGGGTTGCAGTTCACGCCAGCTACGCTGGAGCTGTTCAAGGCGCCAGCCCGCAGCGGCGTGCTCGGAGAGGCTTAGATGACTTGTTCGAAGCAGGCGCTGGATGGCGCTGCGCATCTCGACCGGTGTGATCCACCAGACGACAATGGGGTGCTGGCGAAGCAGTTGACGGACAGCAGCGGTGGGCTGTTGTTGTACGCAAAGGGGCACAAGAGCGCTTGTGTCCCAGAAGGCTGGGATCACAGATCTCCCCGGCTATCGAGGGCGGCTTGGACTGCGGCCCCATGCGAGATGTTGCCGGACGGATGAGCAAAAAATTGGTCCCAGTCCATCTCTTGGGTGGGCATGCGCATCGCTCCGGAGGCGACAAGGACGGTTTCGTGTTCCCAGCCGGAACTCTGACGGAAGGGCAGAATGCGGCCGATGGGCGTACTGCGGTCTTGGATGATAATCTCTTCGCCGTCGCGCACATGCTGGAGGCAGCCGGTGAGCTGCTGTTTGAGTTCGGCGATATTTACGGTCCTCATAGGGTCAGCATACGCTTTGGGACGGGTGCTTCTGTGCGATCGACTTCAGACAGCAAGGGAAGGGGAAAGGCCAACGCAACGGGCGCGAAGGACGCTAAGGACGCTAAGGTACGCGACGGATTTTTGGCGAGACTGCGCGATGGATTGATGGTGTGGCGCTATTTCCTACTTACTATTTCCTACTTCCTGCTCCTAAAAGTTTTGGGCTAGGAACTCGGGGGAGACTGGGTTTTCGTAGACGGAGTAGTCGCGGGTGACGACGGTGAGGCCGCTGGGGGAGACGAAGTAGTTTCTGCGGTCTTCGGCGGGATCATAGCCGATAACGGTGCCGTCGGGGATGTTGACGTTGCGGTCGATGATGGCGTGGCGGATGCGGCAGTAGCGACCTACGTTGACGTGGGAAAAGATGATCGAGGAGTCAACGTCGGCGTAGCTATTGACGCGGACGTCGTGGGAGAGGACGGAGCTGCGCACGACGGCGCCGGAGACGATGCAGCCCGGCGAGACGATGGAGTTGATCGCGGTGCCAGTGCGGCCGGGCTCGCCGAAGACGAACTTGGCGGGCGGGTACTGGTAGGAACGCGTGCGGATGGGCCAGGACGTGTCATAAAGATTGAAGGTAGGGACGAAGCTGGCCACGTCGATGTTGGCCTCGTAGTAGGCGTCGAGGGTGCCGACATCGCGCCAGTAGAGAGCCTGCTGCTTGTTTTCGTCGACGAAGTTGTAGGCGCAGACGCGGCGGCGGCCGAGGAGCTTGGGCAGGATGTCGTGGCCGAAGTCGTGCTTGGAGTCGGGGTCTTCGGCGTCGCGGATGAGCTCGGGGAGCAGGACGTCGGTGTTGAAGAGGTAGATGCCCATGGAGGCGTCGACCATGTCGGGGTTGAAAGGCGAGCGAAGGTCGGTTTCTTTGGGCTTTTCGACGAAGCCGGTGACTTCGCCGTTTCTGGCGACCTCGACGACGCCGAACTGAGAGACCTCGTCGGGGTTAATGGGCAGGGTGGCGAGGGTGACGTCGGCGCCGCTGTCGCAGTGCTGCTGCATCATCAGCGCGTAGTTCATCTTGTAGATGTGGTCGCCGGAGAGGATGAGGACGTGTTTGGGTTCTTCGGCGCCGATCGAGTAGATATTTTGGAAGACGGCGTCGGCGGTGCCCTGGTACCAGGATTTGGAGACGCGCTGCATGGGCGGCAGGATTTCGATGAATTCGCCGAGCTCGGTAGCGACGACACCGCCCCAGCCTTCGCGGATGTGGCGATTGAGGCTGAGGGCCTTGTATTGGGTGAGGATGTAGACCTTGCGGAGGTCGGAGTTGATGCAATTGGAGAGGGTGATATCGATGATGCGGTATTGGCCGGCAAAGGGGACGGCCGGCTTGGCGCGATCGCGGGTCAGGGGGAAAAGCCGTTCGCCGGCTCCACCGGCAAGCAAAACACCGAGCGTGTCTTTCATAATGCGACGTCCTCAGCAGAATCCTTCCTGAGACGCAAATCGCGGAAGGGGTGCCGCCCGACTCTAGCACGGAGATGAAGAAAATTGCATTACCCGAAGGTGGTAGGGCAGTCCGGGCAGCACGCGGTTCGCTTGGTTCACCTGATTTAACTCGCCTAATTTGGTTCGCTGCTTTCGCCATCCTCCTCGGTGGTGATGCGGAGGCTTTTCAGGAAGCTGAGGTCGGTGCGGGTGAAGGGGCCTTCGACGGCTTCTTCGGTGGATTCGGTGTCGTCGTCCTTGTCTTTGTCGACCTGGTTGAGGCCGATGGTGGCTTCGAGCATGAGCAGGACGTCGAAGCCCTGTTCACGGATCTCGCGGACGACGTCGGCGATCTGTTCGGATTCGCTGACGGATTCGTGGATGGCCTCACCGAGTTTTTGGATCAGATCTTTGACTTGTTGATTCAATGCCACCTCCGGCTTGGG
>CAXTTZ010000200.1:0-5721 GCA_964247325.1 uncultured Acidobacteriaceae bacterium
AAGGGAGCGTAAAGCGGGTGAGGTGCTTTTATGGAAGTCATAAAGAGAGATGCGGTTTGCCTTAGGGTCGAGGGGAAAGCGTAAAGCAGGCAAAGTGCTCTTCGCGAAGCGTAAAGAGAAGTGGCGTTTGCTTTATGCTTTTCTAGCAAGATTGGGGATCAGCATCCGAGGTCGGAACCTTGATCGCCAGGGTGCCAGATTTCCTCAACGGCGAGCCAGAGTGGCGAAGCGCGAAAAGCTATCATTAGAACGGCATGAGAAACCGATCTGAGATGATGGCCGCTGTCCCCCAAAAGGACACAAAACCCGAGCTCCTTCTCAGGAAGCTTGCACACCGCCTCGGCTACCGATACCGTCTTCATGGAAAGAACCTCCCTGGGAGCCCAGACATCGTGTTTGCATCACGGCGGAAAGTGATCTTCGTTCATGGGTGCTTTTGGCACCGTCATTCGTGCCGAACAGGTCAAAGGCCTGTGAAGACCCGTCCAGACTTCTGGGAGGCGAAGTTCTCGCGCAATCGAGCGCGAGACACTCGCAACGAGAAAGACCTACAGCAAATGGACTGGCAATCTCTGGTGTTTTGGGAGTGCGAGTTGCACGATCTTGAGACCGTCACTCAGAAACTAGTCCTCTTCCTAAATTCCCCTAGTCCTGCAAAAGTCTCGATAGCGGGGCATGCATGACGAAATACCGCAGCGTTTCCCTTTTCTCTGGAAGCCTTGGCTTTGATCTTGGTCTTGAGGCATCAGGCCGCTTTGAAACGATTGCCGCACTCGAAGCTGACCATGCCTGCTGCGAAACCATAAGGACGAACCATACGGCAGGGAGGGTAGGCATTCCGACGACTCGCGTCTATGAGGGAGATATTAGGTTCATCAGTCCTTTATCGATGATGCGAGAACTTGGCCTAGCAGCAGGAGAATTAGACCTGCTTACTGCGGGACCGCCTTGCCAGACATTCAGCACCACCGGACGCCGAAAAACCGTACAGGATCCACGCGGGAGTTTGTTGTGGCGGACGATTGACTTCATAGAGGCTTTCAAGCCAAAAACTTTCATTCTAGAAAATGTTCGCGGATTGCTCTCCGCAGCCCTGCAACACCGGCCTTTAGCGAAAAGGCCCAACAAAGGCGGCCCGCCTTTATTGCCTGAGGAGGAGCCCGGTTCCGTCATTCGGAAATTCTTAGCGGACATCCGTTTGCGTTTTGGTGCTGAGTACAGAGTTGACGTTTTTGAAGTCAATGCGGTCAACTACGGGTCGTCTCAGTTGCGTGAACGCGCCATTTTCATAGGAAACAGGCTTGGCAGGCAAGTGGAGTTTCCCGAGCCTACGCACGGGAAAGGTTTGGAACCTTATCTAACTCTTGGTCACGCCTTAGCAGGTGTTCCGAAAGAGAAGCGTCCGACAATTATGGACTTTTCACCTCGTAAGAAAGCTTATTTGGCACTGATACCGCCTGGCGGCAATTGGCGATGCCTCCCCGAGAGTCTTCAGAGAGAGTCCATGGGAAAAGCTTTCTTTGCCAAAGGCGGGCGCTCGGGCTGGTGGAGAAGGCTCAGCGCGGACTTACCGTGCCCGACAATCGTCACTATGCCAAACCACGCCAGCACGGCCCTTACTCACCCTACTGAGCTGCGCGCCTTGAGTGTGAAGGAGTGCGCCGCGATTCAGGGCTTCCCGGGCAATTGGGAGTTCGTGGGAACCCCACAAGAGCAATACACGCAAGTTGGTAACGCGGTCCCGTCAGTGCTGGGCGCGATAGCAGGCCAAGCACTCGCAGAGTGCCTTGATAGGGGGCCGGGACAAACGGCTGAAACAAGCGACCTGGTGCCTTATAGGCGCGTTTACTTAGGGTCACATGTTCGAACCCGCCAATGGTTCAAAGCCGGCAGAACATTTGTATGGGAGGACGGTGGTATCAATGAGGACGCTCGCAGGAAGGCTTCGTTGATGTGTCAGCGAGAGTTAGAGTTTGCTCATGGCTGACTCGGACGAAGCGCTAACTCTGCCAGGCAGCGAGCCGGGCGACGAGCCGCTCCCCCTCGCTGATGCGATAAGGCCACGACGGTTTAAAAGGTCCAGCCTAAAAGCAAAGCTAGCGGATGGGCTATCCATTAAGTTTGAAGAGGAGACGTTCGCCTTCTTGGAGAGACGCTTTAAGAACCTAGCTTTAGAGTTCGACGATATAAGCAAAACTAATTTCAACCCATTCCTTCTGCTCATAACTGCACCTGTTTACAACATCTTCAGCCCATTCGAGGTTGCTGAACGGCTCCAATTTGCTAAGGCTTTCCACGGAGACGACACAGCTTTTGGCCGTATGGCTGAGGAGAAATTTCTTAACATCCTTGGAGCCACCGCCCCACCGGAGAAGAAGTCGACAGATAAAGCGACACGGGATTTATGGTCACCAATCGACCTACATTCTGTGATCGATGGCCAACGTTTCCTGATGAGCATTAAGGCAGGGCCTTGGACAATGAACCAGTCTCATGCCTCAGAGATGATAAATAACTTCAAACAATTGCGGGAGAGCACAGGCGCAAACATCATTATTGGAATAACTTATAGTCGCTATAGAAATCTGAACAATAAGCCATCTTTAGTACAGCGCGGGTTGGGCAATCCTTCTTGGTACGACTTTCTGGTCGGAAAAGACTTCTGGGAATTTGTAAGCGGGGTAGAGGACGTCCACAAAGAAATCTTTACCGCTATTCGCGAAGCTCAGCGGCGTTTTGCAAAAAAGCACTCCGATGAGACCTTCAGCGAGCGTCTCGTGGGGAATCGCTTACGAATCGCTTCGTCCTTGCGTAAGAGCTTCAATCTGCACGTAGAAGAAGACTTTTGGGAAACTCTTTTCAACAGCATGTTTGAAAGTGACGCGGGGCTTCCTAAGAAAGAGTAGTAGCGAAGCAAGCGCGACTTGCGCCTTGGATCATCATGCTAGCTCACTCGCTGGTGAAGGCGAGGTTTTCGAAGCGGGTGCATTTGCTGAGGTAGGCGAGGTGGACGGAGCCGGTAGGGCCGTTGCGTTGCTTGGCGATGATGATTTCCGCCTTGCCTTCGGTTTCGGGGTCGGGTTGGCCGTTTTCGTCGCGGTTGTAGTAAGACTCCCTGTGGATGAAGGCGACGACGTCGGCGTCTTGCTCGATGGAGCCGGATTCGCGGAGGTCGGAGAGCATGGGTTTTTTGTCGCCGCCGCGCTGCTCGGAGGCGCGGGAGAGCTGGCTCAGGGCGATGACCGGCAGGTTGAGTTCTTTGGCGAGGGCTTTGAGGCCGCGGGAGACGGCGGAGACTTCCTGGGTGCGGTTTTCGTAGCCGCGCTTCCCTGCCCCGGGTCCGCCCGGCGAGCCCCCCGTCATGAGTTGGAGGTAGTCGATGACGATGAGGTTGAGGCGGCCGTGCATCTGGCGGAGGCGGCGGGCTTTGGCGCGCATTTCGGTGAGAGAGATGGCGGGGGTGTCGTCGATGAAGATGTGGGCTTCGGTGAGGCGTTCGAGGGCTTCGGTGAGGCGGGCCTGGTCTTCCCTGCTCGTATAGCCTTTCTGGATTTTTTGTTGGTCGACGAGGGCTTCGGAGGCCAACATGCGGCGGAGAAGGGACTCTTTCGACATTTCGAGCGAGAAGACGGCGACGACGGCGGTACCGCGGACGGCTGCATTTTGCGCGATATTGATCGCCCAGGCGGTTTTGCCCATGGAAGGGCGCGCGGCGATGATGATGAGCTCCGACTTTTGGAGGCCGCTGGTCATGCGGTCGAAGTCGGTGAAGTGGGTTTCAAGGCCGGTGACTTCGCGGTGGCCTTCGGCGAAGAGGTTGTCGATAGAGCCGAAGGAGTCGCGGACGATCTCGGGGATCGAAGCGAAGCCGCGCTGGACGCCGTGCTCGGTGACTTCGAGCAGCTTGGACTCGGCGGTGTTGAGCACGTCGAGGGCGTCATCCGCCTGGTCGGCGGCTTGAGTGATGGCCTCGGAGCAAACCACGATGAGCTGCCGGAGCAGCGACTTGTTCTTGACGATGCGGACGTACTCGTCGATCGAGAGGCGTCTTGGCAGGTTCTCGGTGAGGGAGGCGAGGTAGGCGACGCCGCCGACGGCTTCGATCTCCTTGTACTGGGAGAGGATGTCGCGGAGGGTGATGTAGTCGACGGCGCGGCCGAGGTCGGTGAGCTCGGCCATGCGGCAGAAGATGCGGCGGTGCGGCTCGAGGGCGAAGTCGGCCTGGGTGATGCGCTCGGCGGCCTCGTTGTAGAGGTGGTTGTCGAGCAGGATGGCGCCGAGAATGGAGCGCTCGGCGTCGACGGCGGCGGGAAGGCCGCGCTCGAACTGGAGGTTTGCTGCTGTGGCCATGGTCTACCGCTAGGGTACCCCGGCGAAAGGCACTGGGGCACGCTAGCGGGTGGAAGATGCGGAAAACGAGGATCGCCTGCGCGGCCGGCGGCCACTCCGTGGCGGGTGGACTTCGGCACTTGTGGCGCTTCGTCGGTCGCGGGGAAAGCTGGCTGTATCGTCCGCGAAAGACGGTTCAGGATTCTTGCCCGCGAAAAGCCGCATCGTGGAAGCGGGATGTGGGTACCGGTGCCGAGCTACTGGTTCTGAAGGGCGGTGTAAAGCTCCTGGATGATCGCGGGGATGGAGAAGGAGGCAGGGATAGGCAGTGCCCGGATGCCGATCTGGTTGGCATCGTAGCGCTCCGCGCCGCCGCTAGGGCGGTTGAGGATTGCCGCGCCGCCGCGCCCGTCGGACTCGACCAGGGAGGTAGAGCCGCCGCCATCAAGGTTGAGGGCGTTCCAAGCACCGAGGGCCAACAGGATGTCGGCGCTCTCGGTATTTGTGGTGCCGACGCTATACCCGGGCTGACGTCCGTCGATCGCGACTACGTAGAGGTAGCGGTTGTCCTGTGAGATACCGACCACGGTGCGTGGGTTAGGATCGGGGCCGTCGCCGGTGGCGGTTACGGAGTAGGTATTTCGGCCGTCTTGAACGATGATGGCGGAGCCGGTAACTGCGGTGTAAAAGTTGGAGAGGTCGGTCGATTCGGAGGTCTCGATGATGGAGGCGTCGTTGTTGCGGGTAAGGACGAGGGCATCGTCTTGCCCCTGAAGGCTGACCGGCTGGCCGAGTGTATTGCCGTCGGAGATGGCCAGGCCCTGGATGGTTTCGGTTCAGGCGCGGCGTTGCAGCAAGGGGCGAAAAAGCTGGCATTGAAGGCGACCTGAAGACCATACCTGAGAAGGAATTGGCTGTCGGTGGAGGCAGTAGTTTGGAGCGAGCCGGTATGCGGGGTTGAGTAGAACCGAATGCCGGGGGCCTTGAGGTCGACACGAACGACATAGGCGACGCTGGCGTCCCGGCCGTCGATGGTGGCAGTGGTCTGGTCGATGCCGATGAAGGCCGGCTGATATTGGCCGACTTCAATTGTTGCCGCAGAGGCAAACGCGGCAGTGAAGAGAATTGCAGCGGAAACGAAGCTGGCTCGAAGAGGCATGGAGGCACCTTCCCTTCGACGATGGCGACGAAGGAAGAAGGAACGATTACGAGGGCGTAAAGGTTGGGTGAAGAATGCATGCGGGGA
This sequence comes from uncultured Acidobacteriaceae bacterium, assembly GCA_964247325.1. Classification (GTDB taxonomy): domain Bacteria; phylum Acidobacteriota; class Terriglobia; order Terriglobales; family Acidobacteriaceae; genus Granulicella. The sequence continues at coordinate 5,576 of CAXTTZ010000200.1, forward strand.
GCGCACAGGAGGACACGCCACGAAGTGGCCGCCAGCCGCGCAGGCGGTTTTAGGTACACGCTGTTCGGGTTTACACCCCGAACAACGTGTAGTCGGGGCGGTCGCTGAGGTTTTTGTGGCGGAACGCGCGGTAGATAGCGCGGTCC
>CAXTTZ010000201.1:0-5661 GCA_964247325.1 uncultured Acidobacteriaceae bacterium
CACTTGACTGGGGCGGTGGAGGCGGGGTGGGAGAGCGCGATGGATGAGCTTTCCGAGGCGTCGCTGCGGTTTTATCAGGAAGGCATTGTGGCCGACCCGGAGGTGTTCGCGTTCTTTGAGCAGGGCACGCCGGTGCGGGAGCTGGAGCATGCGCGGATTGGGTCGCGGCCGGCAAAGCGGGCGGATGCGAGCGCTACTCGGCAGCGGTCGATGGCGGATCTGCGGGCGATTCCGTGGGTGTTTGGGTGGATGCAATCGCGGATGGTCGTGCCGGCGTACTTTGGTGTGGGGTTTGCGCTAGAGCGGTTTACGGTGGCGCATGAGGACGGGCTGGAGCGGCTGCGGGCAATGGCGCGGAGCTTTCCGCTGTTTATCGACATTGTGCGCAATGTGGAGATGGCGCTGGCGAAGGCGGACTTTGGAATTGCAGCGCTGTACAGCACGCTGGTGCCGGACGCAGCGTTGCGCGGGCGAGTCTTTGGGAGGCTGCGGGAGGAGTTTGAGCGCACGCGGCGCATGATTTTGGCGGTGACCGGGCAAGGGGAGCTGTTGGAACGTAACCCGGTGCTAGCGAACTCGGTGCGGCTGCGAAACCCGTATGTGGACCCGATGAGCCTGCTGCAGTTGGAGCTGCTACGGCGCAAGCGCGAGGGCGAGGCAGGCGAGGTGTTAGACCGGGCGATCACGGCGACGATCAATGGAATCAGCGCGGGGTTGCGGAATACAGGGTGAGTGGGGTGGGACGAGCGAGTACCTAGGCCTTCGGCCTAGGCTGGTAGGGTACGGGCCTTTGGCCCTAAAGCTAAGGCTTGTAGCGCCTTATCTTCAGGTGTACGTCTGGCTCGGCAAAACAGTAGATTCCCTGCGGGGATAACAGCCAGAGAAGAAAAGCACGGACTCCCTCTGGCAGGACTGTCGCTATAGGAGATGGAGTTATCGTAGGGCCTTGTTATAAGAGTCGAGCGTGCCTTGGCCGATGGCGAGGATGCCATTGATGTGCGCGAACGCTCGGCGCGCGTCAGGGAGGGCGAGCTTGGCTTCTTCGGGGGTCAAGTCTTTCTTTGGGCCGACATCGGCTACAAGCAGTACGAAGTCGTCCAGGGTTTTGATTTCGGCATCTTCCAGCTGCGCTTGTTCTTTGTAAGCGTCGGCGAAGTGCTCGGCCTCGTCGTACTCCATGTAGGAAAGCACGCCGGTGCCGTTAGCGGTGCGCCAGGCGGCGTCGTCCAGTGAGGCATCGCTATAGTTCAGGGTCATGCTTTCGTGCTGTGGCAGCTTGGATTGGCTGGCGGCTTCAAGCATCTGGATGACGTGCAGAAGATTGTCGCGTTCGACGAGGACGACCGGGCCTCCCTGCTTTAAGGTGTTGCGGTTGCGCTCGAGCTCCTGGCGAATTTTGGTTTCAGCCTCGCGGCGGTCGGCGCGGTGGTGCAGGGCGGTGGCGGCGTCTTCAAGCGCAAGCGCGATGAGCAGGCCGCAAGTGATGGTGAAGAGATGAAGAAAGAAGTCGCGTGCACCGGTGAGGCGGTGCTCCGGGGCGTGGACATCGAGCATGATCTGGCTCCTGAGGTGTTGTTTCTTAGGATAGTGGCCTTGGCGGGGAAGGGATGTCTGCTTAGCCTCGAGCGGCCGCGTAGGGTCCTGAGCTGCCGAGTTTTCCCCAGGGCAGGAACTGGCGATGATGTGCGGGGCGCTGGATGGAATGGCATGATTTCGACAAAATTAAAACGGCAAAGACCAGGAGAAAATTCTCTGTATTTGGGTGAAAATCGGCCTATAGTGGTGGCCTTATGAAAATGCTGCGTCTTGTTGCACCCGGCGTATTTGCTTTGAACCTTTTCGCTCATCAGCCCGTGGCGGCGGCGCAGTCCAGCCTGTTGCAGGGGCAAGCGCGTCATGGGAAGGTGGGTATCCCGAACGGCGCCGTTGCGCTGTATACCTATGGCACGACGGGGTATGGGTCACTTGGGCAGCTTTTGGCGCAGACGAGTACGGACAGGAATGGAAGTTTCACCATCGATACGGCAGGCGTTGTGTGCCCCGCGGCGAACACGCCGGTGTACCTCGCGTTGGTGGCACAGGGGGCTTCCTCGGGCGAGGAACCGGAGTTTATCGAGTTTGCCGGTGGTTTGACCTGCGGCGCTCTCAGGGGAACGGCGGTGGTTGTTAATGAAATCACCACCGCGGCGATGGCCTACGCCATGCGGTATCTTTCTGGGTATGATTTTTCAGCTGCGCAAAGCCAGACCAACTATGTTGTTTTTGGTAGCACAGCCGGTTCCGCTGGTGAACGGGCGATGGCGGGTGCCAACCGCACGGTAGCGACACTGGTCAATGTAGGGACGGGCACTGCAAATACCAGCTCTGCCGCAGTCACGACGGAAGCTGCGAAGCTCCTTACCGTGGCGAACATAGCAGCGGCCTGCACCGATCTAACCGGGCCCACAGCAGCTTCTTGCAGCCGGTACCTCGGCGGCGCGAGTGCAGCGTGGTACACGGCATATTTTCTTCCACAGCTGCGCCAAAGCGCTTCCGATCTGTTTCAGCTGCAACCAGCTGGGGACGCCACTGCCTTTCCGGGTGGGCTGACGGCAGCGCCGCACGATTGGACGCTGGGCATCGCGTACCGTTCGCCGCAGTTTGGTTTGGGGCTGGCGCCGGGTCACCTTTCTACGGTGGATATTGATCTGCTTGGCCGGGTTTGGTTTCCGAGCAATGCGCCGGGGGCGGCGGGGGTGGGCTATTTTGACCCGGTGTCGGCTTCGTTTAGCCCAATGTTTGCGGGGACGGGCATGCAACATCCGGACCAGGTAGCGATCGATGCAAACGGGACGGTTTGGGTGAGTGATGCGGGTTCGGCTTACGTGAATGGCTTCCCTTCTCTTGCCCCGCAAGGGCCGGTTGCGCTTTCGATTCCGGGAACGGTATCAACCGCGCTAGCGGTGGACGCGGACAATACGGTGGTGGTTGGGATTGTGGAGACGGCCACGCAGGAGCCTCTGCTGGCGCGGGTAACGGGGAGCACGAGCTATGCCGCGCTCGAGAATACGAGAGTGGCGCATTCGGCTGGATTCATTGCGGCCAGCCTGGCTGGAGATAGCCTTGGGCCGGAGTACACAAGCTCCCGAAACGTAGGAACCGGTGTTTCGGGTGCAAACCCGGAGGTACCGACGACCTTTGATCTGTACTACGGAAGGTATAACCCCGGCCAGTGGGATTACGACAGCAATGTGCTGCAGTTTGTGCTTTCCGATATCGGCACCAACGGGGGCCAGGTTATTTGGACGGGGACGGATTACGTTGCGGTGCGAAGCGGCTCCGCAACGACGGCGGACGGAATTTGCTTTTTCCGAATACGGAGCTGTTATCCGATGGCGGACCAGGCGGCGCGGCATGTGCTCGGCATGGCCGAAGCTAGCCGGGGCGCCGTTTGGGTTACGGATAGTAACACCGCCAGTGTGGAATCTTTGTCGTTTCTTGGAGTTTTGAATGGCTATGACCCAGAATTTCGCAATCCGACGACGCCGCTTCAGAACACGATTTACCCGCACGGCTCGCAGAACGGCGGGACCATGGTCGCGCCGACGGGCATTGCGATCGACCGGGCGGGCAATGTGTGGGTGAGTAACTTTGGGTGCAGCGGGGCGAGTTGCACACCGGGAAGCTTCGTTTTATCGGAGCTGGTGGGGGTGGCGATGCCGACGACCACGCCGGTCTCTGGGCAGATTACCGGGATGGCGGCGCAGACACGGGTGCCCGCACTAGCCGGGGCGTTACCCGGCGCGAGAAAATAGGCGCGGTTGGGTTGGAGCGGCGTACACTGGGGAGCGCATGCAATCTTTGCGATTTGTTTTCAGTTCCTTGGTGGGATGTGGCGTGTTGGCGGCAACGATCGTGGCGCAGCAGCCTGCGACCCCCGCACCGCCAGCCGTGACCAGCGCGAACCCGGATGGCACGATCACATTTCGGTACCGCAATGCAGCGGCACAGCAGGTGACCGTGGATACCGAGGCGACGAGCAAGCCGTTAACCATGCAGAAAGGTGCCGATGGGGTATGGACGGCGACCACGCCGCCGCTGAAGCCGGAGCACTACGGCTACACGTTTCGGGTGGATGGGACGTCAATGCCTGACCCGCAGAATCATGAGCTGCGGCCCAATATTGTGGGCTTGACGAGTGACATCTTGGTGCCGGCTTCGCCGCCCGCGCCGTGGGAGCTGACAGCGGTACCGCACGGCGCGGTGGCGCGCTATGTGTACACGACGCACGTGGCGCAAGGGCTGCCGATGAACCAGGAGCCCTACATGGTGTACACGCCGCCGGGGTATGACCCGAAGCATGGGGGCGGGTACCCGGTGCTGTATCTGCTGCATGGGTGGAGCGACAACGAGGCGGGCTGGACGGCGGTGGGGCAAGCGAACTTGATCCTGGACACGCTGTTGGCACAGGGCAAGATTGTGCCGATGATCGTGGTGATGCCGATGGGCTATGGCGACTACAGCTTTGTGACCAGCGGGGGTGATGTGTGGAATCAGCCGGCGCGCGTGGACACGAATGTCGATCTGTATTCGCAGGTGCTGCTAAGCGAGATTGAGCCCGTGGTGGAGCGCGACTACGCGATAGCGCCGGGGCGAGAAAAGCACGCGATTGCAGGGCTTTCGATGGGCGGGCTGGAGGCGGTGACGATCGGGCTGAAGCACCCGGAGGTGTTCAGCTATGTGGTCGGAATGAGTTCGGCGCTGCACCAGGAGGCATTTGACCAGCATTTTCCGAACTATGCGGCGGGCACGGGGAACGACCAGGCGCGGTTCCGGCTGTTGTGGATTGGGTGCGGCGTGGAAGACCACTTGATCGCGCCGAATCGCGACTTTGTGGCGTGGGCCAAGAAGCGCAACCTGCCGGTGACGGCGGTAGAGACGCCGGGGCGGCACACCTGGCTGGTGTGGCGGGACAACTTGATCACGGTGGCGCCCCTGCTGTTTCGTTAATAGAAGTAGGGCAAGCGGTCGGGCTCTGGGGTTTGGTGCGAGGAGAGGACGATGAAGGCGCTGCAGCCGTATCTGATGTTTGACGGGAACTGCCGGGAGGCGATGGAGTTTTACCAAGGGGCGCTGGGCGGAGAGCTCTTTTATGCGCCCTACAGTGAGGGTCCGGATGAGATGCCGGCGCTGGGCGGCGAGCGGATGATGCATGCGCGCCTGGCGGCGGGCAAGGTCGTGCTGATGGCCTCAGATGTGCCGGAGGGGCAGGAGTTGGTGCGGGGCAAAGACTTCAGTTTGTCAATCGAGTGCGAGAGCCGAGAGGAAGAGGAGCGGCTGTTTGCAGCGCTCGCAGAGGACGGCTCGGTGGTGATGCCGCTGCAAGATACATTTTGGGGGTCGCACTTCGGGATCGTTGAGGATCGGTTTGGGGTGCGGTGGCAGTTGGATTTGCCGACGGTGATGTGATGTGGAGGTGCGTTTTGCTTTGGGACGACGTGCAGGCGGGGCCGAAAAGCAGATCCCTCCGCTTTGCTACGGGAGGACAAGAAGTAATAGCTGGGACGAGAAAAGGTCGAGTTAGGGGCGGGGGTTGGCTAGGGCTTTGGCGATGGCGGCTTGGGCTAGGGGCTGCATGACGGCGTAGCCTTCGGCGGTGGGGTGGATGCCGTCTTTGGCGAA
>CAXTTZ010000202.1:0-5625 GCA_964247325.1 uncultured Acidobacteriaceae bacterium
GGGTGGGGAAAGCGGGTTCCTTTCGGGAATGACAACCAGAAAGGGCAACTGCAACGGCAAGAGCAACGGCAAACGCGGATACCCTTCGGGGAATGACAGCAGGACGGCACGGAGATTGGAAGCTGTGGGTTTAGTGGCCTAGGTGTTGGCTCATTTCTTCTAGCGAGAGGCCTTTTGTTTCGGGAAAGACGAAGAGGACGGTTAGGAATTGGACGGCAGTGAGGAGGGCGAAGACAACGAAGGGCATGGCTTTGGAGTGGCTGGCAATGACGGGGAAGGCGAAGGCGATGAGGGCGTTCATGACCCAATGGGCGGAGGAGCCTAGGCCTTGGCCTTTGGAGCGGATGTTGGTGGGGAAGACCTCGGAAAGGTAGACCCAGATGACGGCGCCTTGGGAGAGGGCGAAGAAGATGATAAAGGCTATGAGCAGAGGGAGAAGCAGGGCGAGGTGGCGCTGCGTGCCGAAGAGATAGGCGACACCGGCCAGGCAGAGGGTGTCGCCGGCAGCGCCGGTGAGCAGGAGGGTTTTGCGGCCGAGCTTGTCGATGATGCTGACGCCGAGCATGGTGGCGAGGAGATTGGCGGCGCCGATAGCGACGGCTTGGGCGTTGGCGGAGACGCTGCTGAAGCCGGCGGCGGCGAAGATGTCATTGAGGTAATAGAGGATGGCGTTGATGCCGGTGAACTGGTTGAAGAGACCGATGGAGATGGCGAGGAAGATGGGGAACTTGTAGCGGGATTGGAAGAGGCTGGTTTGGGCGGCGCCGCCTTCTTGCTGGAGCGAGAGCTGCATAGCGTCGACTTCGGCGCGGGAGTCGGGGGAACCCATGCGGCTGAGGATCAGCATGGCCTCGTCGATACGATTTTGGCTGACCAGCCAGCGGGAGCTGTGCGGGACGGTGAGCAGCATGAGGAGAAAGAAGACCGCGGGGAGGATGGCGACGCCGAACTCCCAACGCCACAGGTTGAGGCCGGGAACGAAGTGCGCGACGATGGCGTTGGATAGGTAGGCGAGCAAGATGCCGATGACGATGTTGGTTTGGAAGAGGCCGACGAGGCGGCCGCGCCACTTGGCGGGGGCGAGCTCGGCGATGTAGACCGGGCCGAGGACCGAGGAGCCGCCGATGCCTAGGCCGCCGAGGAAGCGGGCGGCGAGGAAGAAGCCCCACGACGGCGCGAAGGCGCAGCCGACGGCGGAGATGACGTAAAGGATGCCCATGATGCGGAGGGCGGCGCGGCTGCCGATGCGCTGGCCGAGTTCGCCGGAGAAGATGGCGCCGATGACGGTGCCGATGAGGGCGATGGAGACGGTGATGCCGAGCTGCTTGTCGGACAGGCCGTACTGCTGGACGAGCGGGTGAGTGGCGCCGGCGATGACGGCGGTGTCGAAGCCGAAGAGAAGACCGCCGAGCGCGCCGGTGAGGGCGCTTTTGACGAGCAGAAAGATGGCTTTGCGTTGTGGCTCGCTCACGCTCGCCCTCCCGGATGGATGTGCGTTGTGAGCATGCGGACCACCATAGCATTGGCCAGCTAGATCGTGCCAGTGGACTTTGTTTCAGGTGGAGTATTCCATGCGGAGGAAGTTAGAGCGCGAGGAGGCGATACATCCAAATAAGGAGGATCGCGGTGCGGACTGACCACGCCACGGTACGGACCCAGTTTGTGGCCACCAAGCGCTGGGCGAAGAGCGGCGTGAAGCCACGCTGGAGGCGGTTATGCAGAGGGACCTGGACCAGGGCGGTAGAAAGCCAGATTACGCCTAGGAGCGCAAAGGCCCAGAGGGCTTCTTGGCCGGAAATGAACCGTGGCCGCCATGCGGGCCGTAGCCATGCGGCTGCCGTGGCCATTTCGAGCAGCATTAGGGGCGCGACGACGAAGGTGGTGCGCGTGGCGTGGTTGCTGGCATAGCGGCGAAAGCCGTCCTGGCCCACGCGCGCAAAGAGCGGGTAGTGCACGATTTGGACAAACCAAATAAGGCCGAAGAGGCTAACGGTGCTGAGAACCTGCAGAAGAAAAAGCACGGCAAGCAGGTTGGGCGTAAGGACGGGCGGCTGGGCCATCAGGCTGTGGATTCGCTTCGGCAGATACTGGCGAGGGCATTAGGCATGCGTTTGCCTCCGCTTGGTGGAGCGGCTCGCGGGAGAGGTGCTGGGTTCGGAGCTTGCGGGGATTTTGGACCCGCAAGACTGGCGCACAATGAGCTCAAAGGGGACGCGGACGTCCCAGGCGGCGCGGTGTGGTTCGCGGAGGCGGGAGAGCATGAGGGAAAGGGCGGCGCGGCCGATCTCGGAGCAGTCTTGCCGGATGGTGGTGAGCGGCACGGGGAGGAATTTCGCGTAGCTGACGTCGTCGAAGGCGGCCATGCGGATGGATTCGGGAATGAGGGCGCCGCGGTCGAGCAGGGCGCGCATGAGGCGGGCGGCGGTGAGATCGTTGCCGCAGACGATGCCGTCGGGGCGTTCGCTTTCGAGCAGTTGACGGATAAAGGCGGGATCTTCGACGTCGCCGAGCAAGACGGCGCCTTTGGCGCGGGCGTTTGCTTCGTGCAGGGCAAAGTGGTAGCCGCCGATACGCTCGGTAATGGTGGATGCGGAGCGTTCGCGCGCGACGAAGAGGAGACGCTGCGCGCCGCAATCGATGAGGTGCCGCGTGATCACGTAGCCGGCGCGGCCATTATCGGTGCCGACGAGGTCGAGATGGGAGCGTTGGGGGTAGGGGGTGAAGGTGCGGTCAAGCAGGACGACAGGGATGTTCGCTTTGCTGAGCATTTCGGCGATGCGATGGTTCGTGGTGTCGCCCTCTTGAACAAACTCGAGCGGCGCGAAAAAGACGCCGGAGACCTTGGCGTCGATGAACTGACGGCAGAGCTGCTCGGCCACCTTGCCCGGTTCGGCTTCGGCGTCGTTTCCCAGGTCGCCGGCAGCCGTGTGCCCCCAAACTAGGACATGCGACTTGGCTAGAGGCGCCTGCATGATGCCTTGGCAGACAGGCTCAAAAATCTCCGTGGTGCCTAACTGAGGGATGAGTAGGCCAAATTGCAAGCTTTCGACCACTTTGGGGGGTTGGACGTAGGTGCCGGAGCCAGCGCGGCGAGTGACGAGATCTTCGCGTTGCAGTGAGCCGATCGCCTTGGCCACGGTGATGCGCGAGGCGCCGAAGCGTTCGCACAGAGCGGCCTCGCTGGGAAGCCGGTCGCCGGGCTTGTACACGCCATCGGCGATCTCTTGCATGAGTTGCCGATAGATGGCGCGATGCAAGGTGCGGCCCTCACCGCCGCCTCCACCTTCGCTCCTCTCGCCTGAAGCTACCGGCACGAAATGCCTCCTAGTTTCCTGTGGGATGCACGGGGTTGTGCAAGGCTCGCCACCTTGGCCCAGCGCTTGTGCCTCCCTATTGCAACGAACCGATCCAAGCCGAGTAGGGCGGCAGGGTGAGCGACTGGAGCGAGGTGGCGTTTGCAAGGGATGGAGCGCTCGCGGCCAGGGTTCGAATTGTCTTGCTTTGCACGCCTGCGGAAGAAAGGTCGAGCGAAACGGTCTTCGGCTGCGCACTCATATTCATGGCAACAACGACTGGCGTGCTGCCTGCTGGAGCGGTGCGCAGGTAGCTGAGCACGTCGGGGTCGTCCTGATTGAGCATAACGATGCCGCCGTTATGCATGGCGGGGTTGGAACGGCGCAGCGCGACGAGCTGCATGTGCCAATCCAGCAGGGAATTCTTTTGCGGCAGCTCGGTTTGGACGTTGACGGTTTTGTAGTTGGGGGCGACCGGGAGCCAGGGATGCGGATTGGTGGAAAAGCCGGCTTGCGGGCCGGGGGTCCACTGCATGGGGGTGCGCTCGCCGTCGCGGCCCTTTTCTTTGGGCCAACCGGTGATGCCGATCGGGTCTTTGACGTCTTCCTTGCGGGTAGGCGTGGTAGTGACCATGCCGATAGGCGCGCCGTAGTAGGTGAGGGCCGTGGCGCGCGTGGTGAGCAGAACGGTGGCGATGACCTTGGCGATTTCGGTATTGTGCACACCATCCCCGAAGCGGTCGATGGAGCGGACGTTGTCGTGATTGTCAAAGACCAGCAGCGGTTGCGAGCCGTGGACCTGGGTTTCGACCTCGGTGATGTATCGGCGGAAGTAAGGAGCGCTGAGCTTGGCGCCGTTGCCGAAGCCGACGAGCATGTCCATGGGGAGTTGCAGCTCGTTCTGGGCAGAACCGCCGTACCATTTGTCGAGTTCGACGGTATTGGGCAGGTAGGTTTCACCGATCAAGACGCGGTCGCCGGGGTAGGTATTGACCATGGCGCGCATGCGGCGGATGACGTCGTGGACCTCGGGGAGGTTGTCGGTGTAGATCTTGTTGACGTTGGGGTCACCCTGGGCGTTGGTGCCGCCGGTTTCAGGTTCGTTGCGCAGCTGCGGATCTTCAAACAGGCTAGGGATGGCGTCGAGCCGGAAGCCAGCGACGCCGCGGTCGAGCCAGAAACGCATGACGTCGAACATGGCCTTTTCGACGGCGGGGTTGCGCCAGTTGAGATCGGGCTGTTGGATGTAGAAGTCGTGGTAATAGTATTGCTGCCGCGCGGGGACCCACTCCCAGGCAGAGCCGCCGAAGAGGGAGACCCAGTTATTTGGTGGGACGACGGGACCGTTTGGGCCGTTGTGCTGGTACTTGCGCTGATACTCGTTGACGCCGGGCGAGTTGGCCGGAATACCGTCATTCCAAACGTACCAGTCGGCTTTGGGGTTGGTGCGCGAACTGGCGGATTCGATGAACCACTTGTCCTTGTCGGAGGTGTGGTTCAGCACCATGTCGAGGCAGATACGGATGTTGCGTTTCTTGGCTTGGGATTGAAGGCGGTCGAAGTCGGCGAGGGTACCGTATTGCGGGTCAACGTTTTCGTAGTCGGAGATGTCATAGCCGAAGTCGACCTGGGGCGAGGGGTACATGGGGGCGATCCAGATAGCGTCGACGCCAAGCTTCTGGAGGTAGTCGAGATGCTCGGTGATCCCGTTAAGGTCGCCGATGCCATCGCCGTTGGAGTCGCCGAAGCTGCGGGGGTAGATCTCGTAGATGAAGGCGTGCTTCCACCAGGTTTGGTCGGTGCTTGGCTTGGCGGCGGCGGCGAGGTCCGCGCTGAGGTCGCCGGTTTGCGCCGAAAGCGCGGGCGCGAGGACGGGGGAGGCAAGGAGGCCGGCGCTCAACGCAAGGGAAAGCCAAGGGGATTTCATTCGATCTCCGAAATCAACATGAATGCGAGGCGACGATAGCATTGCCGCAGGGTTCTTGTCGAGAAGATGTTATGACAACTCGTAGATTTTTTGAGGGGGCGATTCCCAAAATGGAACGCTGTAGCAATGCGTTCCATTTTGGGAATGTGGCGAAGAAAAATCGTAGAAAAGTTGCCAAGATCGCCCCTGGGAATGCGATGCTGGGTGGGTATGAGGGTTTCGTTGTATCGACGCAGTGTGATGTGCGCCGCTTTGGCGCTTGCGACGTATGTTGTGGGTTTCGGGTTTGCCCCGTTCCGTGCTTCGGCGCACACAGACGAGCGGGCGGCGGGGGCGGAGGTCTTTGCGAGCAGCGGCTGCACGCATTGCCACGGAGCGGAGGGCCAAGGGGGTGAGCTTGGGCCG
>CAXTTZ010000203.1:0-5584 GCA_964247325.1 uncultured Acidobacteriaceae bacterium
GGGGTCTCGGCGCTGCACGCGCCGTCGAAGTTCAGCGCCGGTCCCCAAGCCGTTTTGTGCTCTCCGGAAAGGATCTGCGGGAAGTATTTCGGCAGATAGTTCCCTTCAGGACCGAAGTGGTTGTAGACCACGTCTAGAATCACCATGAGACCGCGCGCGTGGGCGGCTTCGACAAAGGTTTTGAGGTCCTCGGGGCGACCGTAGGCGGAGTCGACCGCATAGGGCAGCACGGCGTCGTAGCCCCAATTCCGCAGGCCGGCAAAGTCGGCCAAGGTCATCAGTTCGATGGCGGTCACGCCGAGATCGACGAGATGGTCGAGGCGCCCCACGGCGGCGCGCAGCGTGCCTTCCGGGGTGAAAGTGCCGAGGTGCAGCTCGTAGAGCACGGTCTCGGCCCAGGGGCGGCCTGCCCAGGCGTCGTCTTGCCATGGGTACGCCGCTGGGTCGATAACCTCGCTGGGGCCGGCGACGTCTTCAGGCTGAAAGCGCGAAGCGGGGTCGGGCACAGCGGTGCCGTCGGGCAGCAGGTAGCGATAGCGTGCGCCGGGGCCGGCTTCGACGATGGTGAGTTCATGCCAGCCGTGGCCGTCGGCTTGCATGGCGAGCGGGGCGCGGCCGTCGAGCGCTAGCTGCACGGCTTTCGCGGCGGGCGCGAAGAAACGAAAACAGACGCCGCCCTCAGGCAACGGCTCCGCCCCGAAGGGTAAAGCACGGTGCCGATAGGTGGCGTCTGCGGTAGAGGCGAGATTAGGTTCGGCTACTGCGCTGGATCCTGCAAAGTCCATCGTACGGTCCATGGTTTGTACACGTTGCCCTCGGGTTCGGGCCCTTCGTGCCATAGGATACGACCTTCGGTGGCCGGGAAGCCCTCATGCGGGAAGTCGCACAGGTTAGCATAAAGGCGCAGCGTGTGGCCATCGTTTGTTTCCCAACGCACGGTGACTGCGCCGGGTCCGAGCACCTCGAAGGTGCTGGCGTTGCCCGAGATGGCGTCGGCCAGCGGCACAATGCACTCGTGGCGCACGCGCAAGAGGTTGCGGTAGCGGTTCAGCGCGTCAGCGTGGTCAGGCGCGCCGAGCGCGTTCCAATCCAGCTTGGCGGACGCAAAGGTGGACTCGGCGAGCGGGTCGGGGATGCGGTCGCGCTGCGCGGGGTCTTGGAACTCAGGGAAGCCGGCAAACTCGTTGCGGCGGCCCTCGCGCACCTTGTCGGCGAGCTCGCCTTGGAAGTCGCAGAAATAGGGGAACGGCTCGGTGGCGCCCCATTCTTCACCCATAAAGAGCATGGGGCGCTGCGGCAGCAGAAGGTAGATGGCGACCAGGGCCTTGAGCGCTTCGGGTTTGGTGATGTGGTTAAGCCGCTCGCCAAAGGCGCGGTTGCCGATCTGGTCGTGGTTTTGGATGAATGAGATGAACGCGCCGGGGGGCAGGTGCGCACAGGGCTCACCGCGGCGCTTGCCGGTGCAAACTGTGGCCTGGCCCTGGTAGGCGAAGCCTTCGGCGAGCGCGCGGCCGAGCAGGTCGGTGTGGCCCTGGAAGTCCTTATAGTAGCCGGCCTCTTCGTGCGTACCGGCCGTGTGAAGGACGTGGTGGATATCATCGTTCCACTGCGCGGTATAGTGCTCGGGGCGGCCGTCGGCATCGCGGGTCAGGCGGATGGCCTCGTTCTTTTCATTTTCGAGCACAAGGTGGATGGGCCGCATGGTATGCAGCGCGTGGACGCGTTCGGCCAGCTCGTCGAGCACATGCTTCGAGCTTTCGTCGATAATGGCGTGCACGGCATCGAGGCGCAGACCGTCGAGGTGAAACTCCTCGATCCAATAGAGCGCGTTATGGATGATGAACTCGCGGACGATCTCGCTTTGTTCGCCGTCGAAGTTGACCGCGTCGCCCCAGTTGGTCTTGTGGTGGCTGGTGAGCAGATTGGGGAAGTAGCCGGGGAGGTAGTTGCCTTCGGGACCAAAGTGGTTGTAGACCACGTCGAGCAGCACCATAAGACCGCGCGCGTGGGCGGCTTCGACGAGAGCCTTCAGGTCTTCGGGGCGGCCGTAGGTGGAGTCAGGCGCGTAGAGCAGCACGCCGTCGTAACCCCAACCGCGGCGGCCGAAGAAGTCGCCCACCGGCATAATCTCGATGGCGGTCACACCAAGCGCGGCGAGGTGGTCGAGCTTAGCGATAGCCGCACGAAAGGTGCCTTCAGGCGTAAAGGCGCCAATGTGCAACTCATACAGCACAGCCTCTTTCCAGGGGCGGCCGGCCCACTGACCGTCCTGCCAGGTGTAGCTGCCTGGGGCGATGACCTCACTGGGGCCGTGGACGTCGTCGGGCTGAAAGCGCGAGGCGGGGTCGGCGACGCGCAGCCCGTCGGGCAGCGCGAACTGGTAGCGCGAGCCGGCATGGGCTTGCGTGGTGGCGAGTTCATGCCAGCCATCCCCCAGCGCGGTCATGGGCAGCGGTTCGGAGTCGCCTTCAAGTACGAGCCCGACCTGCTCGACTTTTGGGGCGAAGAGCCGGAAGCGCACGGTGCCATCGGGCTCCAGCTCGGCACCAAACGGCATGGCGTGTGTGCGCGTTAAGGTTTTCTGTGCATCTTGGCAATCGGTCCAGAAGGCCACATCCTCGGACGAGGTGGCTTCCAGCAGGGTGGAAGAGGTCATGCAAAGCTCCGGGCGGTCTCTGCGGACCGCTTGGGTTGAAATGACGTAGGGGTCGATCTAGGCCTATTCGATGCGGCGAAAGCCTTGCTGGCTGCAGCTGGGGTTTGCCGTTTTCGAGCGGTCAACAGCCGCGGCCCGTTCCATGCGCATAAGCGGAGTGGGTGCTATAAAAAGTAGGCTTTGGACGCGCGTCACGGAAGAAAACGCTCCCGGACGCGGAACCTGCATCCTAGGCGAAAGGCGTGGCGACCGCCCGCCGAGGAGAGAGGTTATGGCTACCCGAAATGATCTGCCCGCAACCGATAGCGCGACGGCCCTTCACGAGTTGATCGGCGATGACAGCACAGCCACCTTTGAAAACGATCCCACCTTTGCGGACAGCAATCCCACGGTCGGCGGTTCGAGCGAAAACCTGCAAACCCGGACAGATCGGCAGGAGGTGCGCGACATGCCCTCGCTGCGCGCGGCCGCAGCGGATGAGGACGATGATGATCTTGAGGATGAAGACGAAGACGAGGATGACGACCTAGACGACGAGGATGACGATGACGACGGTCTAGACGATGAGGACGACGACGATCTCGACGACGACGAAGACGAGGATGACGACGACGAGTACGAAGATGTGGACGATGACGACGATGACGACGATGGCGACGATGACGACGCGGATGAGGTGAATGCTTCGCCCGCGTCGGATGCGCGCCACGGGGCCGGTCGCCTACGGATGTAGGCCTACCCACAGCAAGCGACGATACCCAGACCCAACAATCCGCCGACGCGGCCTCCCTGTTCTGCATCAGAGGAAAACGTGAGCACAGAATTGCATATTGAACAACATAAAGACGGCAGCGACCTCCTGAAGGGCTTTGCGGCCGGCGCGATTGGCGGCCTGCTTGCGACGGCGGCCAAAACCCTGGGCGAAAAGGCCTACCCGCCACGTACGCACGGCGAGCCCGAGCCACCTGACGCTGCAGCAGAAAAGCTGGCGGGCCACCCGCTGGAAGCCGGCAACAAACTGCTCGCGTCGGAGGGCCTCCATTGGATCTTCGGCGTGGCTGCGGGCGGATTTTACGGCGTCATGGCGGAGCTGTACCCGGCGGTCACGGCGAAAAACGGCGCAAGCTTCGGCATGCTGCTGATGACCGTGACCCATGAGGGCGCGCTGCCGGCCCTGGGGTTGGGCCAGCCCAAAGAAGACCAAACCCTGCGCGAACGCACCAGCGAAGCCGCAACACACTTGATGTATGGCTTTGTAACGGAAAGGGTGCGGTCCGCGGTGCGCAAACTGCTGCACTAGACCTCATCTCTAACGTTCCTCCCAGCGAGCGGGATTAGAAAGCACAACAGAGGCCGACGGCTGGGGCGGCCTTTGTCGTTTCCGTCCCGCAAACGCTTGCTGGCTAAACCTTTGCTCCCAATCACAGGGCGAGAAAAGGGCTTGGCAGAAAGCCAAAGCGGCACGCTACACTCGCATACGTACTGACCGAGAACATAAACACCATGCCTTATGCCTCACCTTCTGCCGCCTCCAAAGACCCTTCGTCAAAACACGTTGTGATTGTTGGGGCCGGCCCCGGGGGCTTGGCTTCGGCCATGCTGCTGGCGCAGTCGGGTGTGCGCGTCACCGTGGTGGAAAAGCACGGGCGCGTGGGCGGCCGTACCGCGACCATGGAGCAGGACGGCTATAAGTTCGACATCGGACCGACCTTCTTTCTGTACCCACGGGTGCTTAAAGAGATCTTTGCTGATGCAGGATTTGACCTCGACCGCGAGGTGCCCATGGAGCGGCTGGACCCGCAGTACCGGTTGGTGTTCGGCTCCGGCGGACAGCTCGACGCCACCCCGGACATTGAGCGCATGGAACGTCAGATTGCCGCTATTTCGCCGGACGATGCGGGCAAGTTTCGAGGTTTTCTGGAGCAAAACCGGCGCAAACTCGCGAGCTTTTTGCCGTTTCTCGAGTCGCCTTTTGAGAGCTGGACGGACCTGATGAAGCCCGAGATGCTGAAGCTGCTGCCGCTGCTGAAGCCCTGGGCCTCGCTCGATGGAGACCTCCGCACTCATTTCTCAGATGAGCGCATCCGGCTGGGCTTTAGCTTTCAGTCCAAGTACCTGGGCATGAGCCCATTCCGCTGCCCTTCCCTGTTTTCGATCCTGTCATTCTTGGAGTACGAGCATGGGGTGTTTCACCCGGTGGGTGGCTGCGGCGCGGTCACGACGGCGATGGCGCGGCTCGCCCGCAAGATGGGTGTCGAGATCCTGTTGAACGAGCCTGTGGAGCAAATGCTGGTGGAAGATGGCGAGGCGCGCGGCGTGCGCACGGCCAAGCGCACATTGAAGGCCGATGCCGTAGTGGTCAACGCGGAGTTTGCCGAAGCCATGCGCCAGCTATTGCCGGGCGAGCACCGCCGCCGCTGGACCGACAAGCGCATCGAGGGCAAGCGCTTTTCGTGCTCCACCTTTATGCTCTACCTCGGGATCGAGGGCCGGTTCGACGATGTGGCGCACCACACAATCTACTTGGCCAAGGACTACAAGCAGAATTTGAAGGACATTGAAGGGCTGCACCGGTTATCGGAAGAGCCGAGCTTCTACGTGCAGAACGCCAGCGTGACCGATCCGACGCTGGCGCCGGAGGGCCATTCAACCCTATATGTACTGTTGCCGGTTACGCACGAGGTGGACGGCATCGATTGGCGGGTGGAAACGGAGCGTTTTCGCGCCCTGGCCCTCAAGCAGATCGAAAAGATCGGGCTCACAGGCGTCGAAGACCGCATCCGCACCGAGCGCATTCTGACACCCAGCGACTGGCGCGAGGAGTTCGGGCTGCATAAGGGTGCCACCTTCTCGATGGCGCACTCGTTGGGACAGATGCTGCACCTTCGGCCGCACAACCGCTTTGAAGATGTGCGCGGGATGTATCTG
>CAXTTZ010000204.1:0-5514 GCA_964247325.1 uncultured Acidobacteriaceae bacterium
CCCTCTTAGCCCTCGCGCCCCTTCACCCCTGTTAGTTGTCATTCCCGAAGGGAATCTGCGTTTGCCGTTGCACTTGCCGTTGCTGTTGCCCTTGCTTTTGCTTTTGCCTTTGCCTTTGCCTTTGCCTTTGCCTTTGCCTTTCTTGTTGTCCTTCACGAAGGGAATCTGCTTCTCGCCTCCAGCTCCAACCCTCAACCTCACCCCTCACCAAGGAACCCATGCCCGACACCCTCTTCTCCCCCTTCCCCACCGTCCGCTACGAAGGCCCTACCTCCACGAACGAGCTCGCCTACCGCTTCTACGACCCCGATAAAGTCGTCCTCGGCAAGCCCCTCCGCGACCACCTTCGCTTCGCCATCGCGTACTGGCACTCCCTCGCCATGAACGGCACCGACCCTTTCGGCGCCGCCACCATCCACCGCCCCTACATGCAGCAAACCGACCCCATGCTCGGTGCGCGCATGAAGGCCGACGCCGCTTTCGACCTGTTTCGCGTGCTCGACCTCCCCTTCTTCACCTTTCACGACCGCGACCTCGTCCCCGAAGGCGACAGCCTCCAAGCGACGCTCCGCAATCTCCACACCATGGTCGACTATCTCGCGAGCAAGATGGAAACACACGGCACCAAGCTCCTGTGGGGTACTGCGAACCTCTTCTCGCACCCCCGCTTCATGGCCGGTGCCGCCACCAACCCCGACCCCGAGGTCTTCGCCTGGAGCGCCACCACCGTCAAGCACTGCATGGACGCCACCAAGCAGCTAGGCGGCGCGAATTACGTGCTTTGGGGCGGCCGCGAAGGCTACGAAACCCTGCTCAACACCGACATGGCCCAAGAGCTCGAGCAGCTCGGCCGCTTCCTCACCCTGGTCGTCGAGTACAAGCACAAGATCGGCTTCCACGGCCAAATCCTTATCGAGCCCAAGCCCAAAGAACCCACCGTGCACCAGTACGATTTCGACGCTGCCACGGTCTATGGCTTCCTCAAGCGCTTCGGCCTGGAAGGGGAGGTGCGCCTCAACCTGGAGGCCAACCACGCCACGCTCGCCGGCCATTCCTTTGAGCACGAGATCGCCACCGCCGGCGCGCTTGGCATCCTCGGCTCGCTCGACATCAACCGCGGCGACCCGCTACTCGGCTGGGACACCGACCAGTTCCCCAACGATCTCCAGTCCACCACACTCGCCATGTACCACGTCCTCAAAGCCGGCGGCCTCGGCCAAGGCGGTATGAACTTCGACGCCAAGGTACGCCGCCAAAGCTTCGAGCCCGAAGATCTGCTCCACGCCCACATCGGCGGCGCCGACCTGTGTGCCCGCGCTTTTCTGCTCGCCGCCGAGCTCATCGAACAGGGCGACTACGACCGCAAACTCGCCGCCCGCTACGCCGGCTGGCAAACCCCCGAGGCCCAAGCCATGCTCCGCGGCGAGGTTCCGCTAGACCAGATCGCCCAGCGCTCCGAAACCGCGGAAATCAACCCCCAACCCCGCTCCGGCCGCCAAGAACAGCTGGAAAACTTCTTCCAACGCTTCCTGCCATGAACAAAGTACCCGCAAGGAGCAGTGTCATTTCGACCGGAGCGGACAGTTTCATCGTCCGCGTAGTGGAAAGACCTGCTTCTTACCCGTAGCTGCTATGCACTCTAACGACTCGCCCTAAGCCTACCAACCTTGTGTCATATCCGAAGGAAATCTGCTTTCTGCTCTTGCCTTTGCTTTTCTTTTTGTCATTCCCGAAGGGACTCTGCTTCGCTTTCGCCTTTGCCTTTTTGTTGTCATCCCGTAGCGAAGCGAAGGGCTCTGCTTTCTTACCAACAGGCACGCAGCCCGAGGCAAAAGCAGAGCCCTCCCCTTTGTCACGCGACGACAACAGGAATCACAAAAGCCGAAATCATCGCGCCAACACCATCGTCCCCTTCACCTGAAACCGCGCCGTCGACCCCGCACCCTCCCCCGGCTGCGCTCCGCCGATCGCCAGCCCATACCTGCCCGCCTGCACCGATCGCGTGCCATCCGCACCCACCAGCGAAAGCTCGCGCGGGGTCAGGGTAAACTGCACCTTCCGGCTTTCGCCCGCGCCCAACCGCACGCGCTGAAACCCTGTCAGTTGCAGCTTCGGCGACACCCCTCCGTTGCCCTCCGCCGGCGGCATCAGGTACACCTCGGCGACCTCATCGCCGGCGAGCTTACCCGTGTTGCGCACCTCGACCTCCGCCCGCAACGGCTGCCCCGCCTCCACCGTCTCTGCCGATAGCTTCACCTTCCCATACGCAAACTTCGAGTAACTCAACCCATACCCAAACCCATACAGCGGCTTACCCGTGTAGTACCGGTACGTCCGGTTCTTCATCGAGTAATCCGTAAACGCCGGCAGGTCTTCCACCGAGCGGTAAAACGTCACCGGCAAACGCCCTGCCGGGTTGTTCTTGCCCAGCAGCGTCTCCGCAATCGCCTCGCCGCCAAACTCCCCCGGGTACCACGCCTCCAGCACCGCATTGGCCCGCATTTCAGCCCCATTCACCGCCAGCGCCGACCCATTCATCAGCACCAGCACCATCGGCTTGCCCGTCGCCGCCACCTGCTCCAACATCGTGCGCTGCGCCGCCGGCAGCTTGATGTCCGTGCGGTCGCCCCCTGAAAAGCCCTCGATGTGCACGGGCATCTCCTCGCCTTCCAGCTCGCGCGACAATCCCACCATCGCCACCACCAGGTCCGCGCCCTGCGCCGCCATCACCGCCTCCTGCTGCAGCACACCCGCCGGCGGCACCCACGCCAGCGTCAGCCCACCACCAAAGAGCGGCGCCCGATGCCCGTACTCGATCTCAATCCGGCGCGGCTTCCCGTCCGGAAAGGCCACCGCGAAGTGCGGCGTATCGCTGCTGCGATCCATTCCGGCATCCACGCTGTAGCGCCGCGCCTCCACGCCATCGATTGTCACCGCAAACTGCTCGTGATCTTGGCACGGGTAGCACTGCGCTAGCTGCACTTCGAGATCCAGCGGTCCGGACACGCCCACCGGCGGCGCGATCACGCCCGACCACCGCACGCTGAACGCATCCTGTGCCAACCCATCCACCGGCGCCGCCCCGGCCCAGTCAAAGTTCACCTCATGGTCCACCCGCGTCGCCACCGGCGCGCCCGTCATTGTGTCCCCGCGAAAGTACTCCGCCTTTAATCCCTGCTCCGTCGAGCCGGCCGCGGGCCGCAGCAGCGTGCGCGGCATCGGCATCACCACGCCCTCCGCATAGGGCGCCCCCTGCGCATACACGATCTGTGCTCCCGGCAGCGCTGCCGCCAGCGCATCCACCGGCATCTGCGGGTCCTTCGGGATGGCGTTGTAATTGCCCTCAAGGGCCGTCAACGACGCCGCATTCGGCCCGATCACCGCGATCTTCCGGTACTTCCCCGCCGCCAACGGCAGCAGCCCGTCGTTCTGCAGCAGCACCATCGCCTCCTCCGAGGCCCGCAGCGACAACGCCTGGTGCGCCGCCGAGTGCACCTCCGCAAACGGTAGTTGCGCATACGGCATCGCCGCCGGCGGATCAAACAAGCCCAACCGCATCCGCGCCTCAAACAACCGCGTCAGCGTGCGGTCCACATCCGCCTCCGTCAGCAAGCCCTGTTTCACCGCCGCCGGCAGGGCACGGTACGTGGTGCCGCAGTTGGTGTCGGTTCCCGCCAACACGCCCGCCGCGGCAGCGTGCACCGCATCGGGCGAGTACCCATGCCCACCCTTTCGAAAAAAGTCATCCACGGCATCGCAGTCCGAGGTCACAAACCCCTGAAACTTCCAGTCCTCCCGCAGCACCTGTTTAAGCAGCAGATCGCTCGCACACGCCGGCTTGCCGTCCACCGCGTTGTACGCGCACATGATCGAGTCCGCCTTACCCTCCACAACGGTCTTGCGAAACGCCGGCAGGTACGTATCCCATAAATCATGCGTGGAAGGCTCCACGTTGAACCGGTGCCGCTCGCTTTCCGCGCCGCTGTGCACCGCATAGTGCTTGGGCGTCGCGATCGCGCGATAAAACTTCGGATCGTCCCCCTGCAGCCCGCGCACAAACTGCGCCCCCATCGTCCCCGTTAGAAAAGGGTCCTCGCCATAGGTCTCCTGCCCGCGCCCCCAGCGTGGATCGCGGAAGATATTGATGTTCGGCGACCAAATCGTCAGCCCGTAGTAGATGCTGTGAATGTCATGCCGCACCGCTTCGTTGTACTTGGCGCGAGCTTCGGTCGATACCACCGCGCCCTCTTGCCCCACCAGCGGCGCATCCCACGTAGCCGCCATACCGATCGCCTGCGGAAACAAGGTCGCGTACCCCGAGCGCGCAATGCCGTGCAGCCCTTCGCTCCAATAGTCGTATGCCGGCACACCCAGCCGCGGAATCGCCGGCGCTGTGTTCACGCTCTGCGCGGCCTTCTCCTCCAGCGTCATCCGCCCCACCAAGTCCCTCGCCCGCTGCGCCGCCGGCAAAGACGGATCCTGATACGGCAACGGCGCGGCACTCTGCGCCGCGGCGGACATCGACAAGCAACCTGCAATCAACAGTGCCAACATCAAATGCATGCAAAACTCTAAACGGATCTTTTCAACCAAGCCAAGGTAAGCTCCGGTAAGAACACTAGCAGGCGACGGCACGGAAAGCATAGACAGATCTGATTCTTTACTGCTTCCGTAAGGGCACGACTTTAGTCGTGCCACAAATTTTGCCGCAACATCGCGGCTTCAGCCGCTGAGGTCGGCTTGGAAATTGCAGCTGCCCTAGAGCAGGCCTCCAGACGCTGGCACTCGTTTGCAAAACCCACGCGACACCAACCCCTTACTCGTTGCACCATAATCACGTGAACTTTCTCGGCATCGATTGCGGCACCCAAGGCACCAAAGCCCTGCTCGTCGACCCCCTGGGCACAGCCCTCGGCCGCGGCTACAGCAAACACGCCCTCATCGAGCGCCCCAGCGGCGCCCGCGAACAAGAGCCCCGCTGGTGGACCGACGCCCTACGCGAGGCTGTCCGCGCCGCCCTCGCCGGCCGGGGCGACAGCGTTGCCGCGCTCGGCGTCTCCGGCCAGCAGCACGGCCTCGTCGTCCTCGACGAGCACCTCGCGGTCATCCGCCCCGCCAAGCTTTGGAACGACACCGAAACCGCCTCTGCCAACGCCGATCTACTCGCCCACTTCGGCGGCCGCGAGGCCTGGCTCAGGCGCTTCGGCATCGTCCCGCTCACCGGCTACACCGCCTCCAAACTCCTTTGGCTGCGCCAACACGAGCCCCACAACTTCGTCCGCATCCGCCACATCCTCTTGCCGCACGACTACCTCAACTTCTGGCTCACCGGCCGCCTCACCGCCGAGGCCGGCGACGCCTCGGGCACAGCCTTCTTCCATCCCCGCACAGGCCAATGGGCTCGCGACGTGCTCGACTTCATCGATGGCGGCACCGGCCAGCTCTTCGCCGCGCTGCCCCCGCTGCTCGGCCCGCATGACATCGTCGGCACCCTCCGCCCCGAGGTCGCCGCCG
>CAXTTZ010000205.1:0-5501 GCA_964247325.1 uncultured Acidobacteriaceae bacterium
GAGTGACCTCGCGGCGGGTGATGAACTTGGACGCAGATTTTGCAGCGGCTTTCCCCGCTTTGGGATCCTCCATCTGCTCGCAAAGCGCCACCTTGAAGCCGCGCCGGAGCAGCCGCTGCAGGTAGCCTGCGGCGGAGTGAAACGGTACGCCGCACATGGGCACTTGGCGTGTTTTATCGCGTGAGGTGAGCGTGAGCCCAAGCTCGCGCGCAGCTACCACGGCGTCGTCATAGAAAAGCTCATAAAAATCGCCGAGCCGGAAAAAGAGCAGCGCTTCGGGATGCGCGTCTTTGGCCGCCTGGTATTGGCGCATGACGGGGGTGAGTTGGGCGTCAGCGGTCGGGGTTTCGAGCGGATGTTCAAGCGAGGGCATGGCAATCCAGAGGGCTGGCAGTCCAGAGGCCTTAGGATACCGTGACCGCTGTGTGTATCGTTTTAGGACAACCACGCGCACCGCACAGCTGCTACGGTGGTGATGTGCTTCTGGAGCTGGTCCGACCCATGCCGACCCAAACGCTTGCGCCGCGTGCCGCGCGCCTGGACCTCAGCTTTCCGCTGGAGCTGCTCGCGGACGGCGAAGAGCTGCCCGGCCATTGCCAGAACATCAGCGAATCGGGCCTGCTAGCCAGCTTCGCGCGTGCCCCTGAGCTTTGGGCCAGTGGCGATCTGCGGCTCCATTTTGGCGCGGATGTGTTCAGCCTGCCCGCTCGCGTGGCGCGGCTGGATGGAAACAACGTCGGTTTCAGCTTTCTTTTTCGGGATGAGCGCGACCGCGACGCGGTCCGGCGCATTGTTGCCTTCGCCGCGGAAAGGACGCAACTGGTCGGCCGGCCGCCGTTTTGATGGCCAGCGTTCGGCGGCTGGGGGAGCGGTACACTGCAACGTATGATCGAAGTTCCCATGTCGGACGCCCAGTTCGCCTCGGCCACGCGCCGGCTCGCCGCCAATGGCATTCAACTTGCGGGACCCTCCGGTACGCTCTCCAAAGACGGCATCACCGCCCGGTACGAGCATGCAGACGGTTGGCTGCGCATTGCGATTCTGGAAAAGCCGTTTTTGCTGCCCGAAAGCCTGATTGAGGGCCGGCTCAAGGCATATCTGGAGCAGAGTTTGGCGGCGGGCTAGCTCTATCGTCTAAACGGCCTCAAGCTGCATCGCGGCACGGGTACCAACATCTATACTTGCGGTGGAACTTGCCACGGTTTTGCGCTGCCTGCAAGGCTTCCGGGTTGTAACCCGGGAGGTGCTTCAAGCGCGAGTGGTGCGGCCTCTTCCCATGTCTCTACTTTGGCTCCGAGTTGCGGTTTGCTTGTACGCGGTAGCCGCGCTCGCGGTGCTGCCCGCGGCCTTGTATAACCGTCCGCGGTGGCAGCGCGTGGCGGTGCCGGCGGCTGCGATCGGGCTGTTCTTCCACTTTGTGGCTTTCACCGAGATGCTGGTGGCGGCGCATCATGCGCTGCCGGTCGATACGCACGAGTCCATGTCGCTGCTGGGGCTGCTCCTGACCGCGGGCTTCTTGGCGACCGCGGTCCGCTACCGCACCGTGTCGTTTGGGGTCTTCCTGTTGCCGATCGCCGTGTTGGTCAGCTTGCCCCCGGCGTTTCATCCTGGTACGGAGCTGATCGCGTATCCATACCTGCGCACGGGATGGCTGTTTTTACACGTGGCGCTGCTGCTGGCGGCCTATGCCGCGCTGTTGATCTCGTTGATTGCCAGCCTGCTGTACCTCATCCAGGAGCGCGGGCTGAAGCAGAAGCGCACCGCGGACCGCCGGCCGTGGCTGCCGCCGCTCGAAACCACGGACTCCATTGCCCTCAAGGCGCTGTTATGGGGGCTTCCCTGCATGACTGCGGGCCTGCTGATCGGCTCGGTGGTGGCGCTGCAGACGGTGGGGCCGGCGTTTTTCACGGATCCCAAGGTGCTCCTGTCGCTGGCCATGTGGTTTGCGTATGGCGTGATGATCTTTATTCGGCAGCACTCCGGCCTGCGCGGACGTCGGGCGGTGTACCTGTCGAGCTTTGCTTTCTTTGTCGTGCTAGCCGTGTGGGCCGCGAATCAGATGTCCGTAGTGCATAGGTTCAAGGCTCCATGAGCACGCGCGCTGCCATTTCCTCATTTGCCGCGGGCACGCCTAGCGGCAGCTCGCTGCTGCTGGTGGGCGTGAACCACACGACCGCGCCGATTGCCGTGCGCGAGCGACTGGCCATCCCTTCGGATCGGCTGGCTGAGGCCACGCGCGTGCTGGCCGGTGAGCCCGGCGTGCGCGAGGCCATGATCCTTTCGACATGTAACCGCGTGGAGCTGCTGACCGTGCAGGAGGCCGCGCCGGAGCCGGCGGCCCCGCGCGGCCTGCTCAGCCCTGTCCACTTCCTGCACGATTTTCTGCACCTCCGCACGACCGAGGTAGAACCGCATCTGTACCAGTTCCGCGAGACCGAGGCCGTGCGCCACCTGTTCCGCGTGGCCTGCTCGCTGGATTCGATGGTAGTGGGCGAGCCGCAGATTTTGGGCCAGGTGAAGCAGTCCTTTGCAGTGGCTCGCGAGGTGGGCGCGATCAAGGCGACGGGCGCGGCAGCTTCTATTCTTGACCCGCTGTTGCAGCGCGCGTTTTCGGTGGCTAAACGCGTGCGGACAGAGACGCAGATTGGAGCTTCGACGGTGTCGGTAGCCTCCGTGGCGGCCGATCTGGCACGTAAGATCTTCGGCACGCTGGCCGGCAAGACGATTTTGCTCGTGGGTGCGGGCAAGATGAGCGATTTGGCCGCGCGGCATTTGATTCAGCAGGGCGCGTCTACCCTGCTCGTTTCGAACCGCACCGAGACTCGCGCGGAAAAGATCGCCGACAGTCTGCGCACGCCGGCGATCACCACCGGCGTCATCCCTTTTGAGCAACTGCACGAGCAGGCCCACCGCGCCGATGTCATTATCACATCGACCGGCGCAGGCCAGGTGTTCACGCGCGAGCACGGCCGCGCGCTGCTGGTGCGGCGGCGCAACCGGCCGGTGTTTTTCATCGATATCGCTGTGCCGCGCGATGTGGCGCCGGCGGTCAACGAGCTAGAAGGCTGCTTTGTCTACGACATCGACGACCTACAGGGCGTGGCGCAGCAGAACCGCACCGGGCGCACCCGCGAGGCCGAGGCGGCCGAACGTATCGTTTCGCTCGAGGTGGACCGGTATCGCGAGCGCTTGGAGGCTGCCCCTTCGACCGAAGCGATCAAGCAGCTGCTCGCGCAGGCCGAGCAAACGCGGCAGGCAGAGCTGCAACGTTCGCTGGGCCGGCTGGGGGCGCTGACCCCGGAGCAGCAAGGGGCGCTCGAGCAGCTGACGCGTTCGCTCACGGCGAAATTGTTGCACCCGCAGATTGCGGCGCTGCGCTCGCCGCGGAACCAGGAAGACTCCTGACTTCGTTCGTCCGGGTGTCCGCATCCCTGTACGCTTGCTCTCTCTAGGGGGGACCGCTGCTGGGCAAAGAGAGAAGCGGTGCGAGCACAAAAAAGAGTGCACCCGCGAGACAGCGTTCCGTCCCCATTTGCCATCCCAAGCGTGTAATGAATTACACAAACCTCTGGAAGGCAGGTCACGACGATGCCACTCGCAAAAACCACCAAGGATCACGACGAGATTCGCCAATGGGCAGAGCAACGCGGCGGTAAGCCGGCTGTGGTGGCCGCCACGGAAGGCGAAAACGAGACCGGCATTCTGCGCCTCATGTTTCCTAACGCTCCGCACCATAACGATGGCGCGCTGGAAGAGATTAGCTGGGAAGAGTTCTTCGAAAAGTTCGACGCGAGCGGGCTGCAGCTGACGTATCAGGAAAAGACCGCTGACGGGCAGATCTCGGACTTCAATAAGCTGACGTACCCGGACCCGGACTCGCCTGAGGGCAAAGCCCTGTTGCGCAAATCGGCGGGCAAGAAGAGTGCGGCGAACAAGTCATCGGCAAAGAAGTCGACCGGTACAAAGTCTGTGGGCACGAAAGCTGCCGGGAAAAAGACAACCGCCAAGGCTGCTGCGAAGGGGTCTGCCGCGAAGGCGTCCTCTGTGAAGGCATCTTCCGTGAAGGCCGCCAAGAAAGCGCCAGCGAAGAAATCCGCGGCAAAGAAAAGTGCGACCAAGTCTGCGTCGAAGAAGGCGTCCTCCAGCGCGCGGCCGGCCCGGAACTATCCCAAGCCCGAACCGGGGACCGGTCATAGCGAGGTCTTCTAAGTCTGCACTCTTTCTTCTATTGTCATCCCATAACGAAGTGTAGAGATCTGCTTTCCTTTACGCCGCGTACAGCTCCGAAGGAAAGCAGATCCCTTCGCTACGCTACGGGATGACAACAAAGTGTAAAGGAAGGGCAAACCCGAGAAATCCGCAGCGGGGACGACAAGTCGCGAGGCGCTCCGGCGTATGCTGGTGAACGATGAGCACACAACCCATCCGCATCGGCACGCGCGGTTCGCAACTGGCGCTTTGGCAGGCCCACCATGTGGCTGGGGAGCTGCGCCGCCATGGTCATGCTGTGGAGGTCGAGGTCGTTCGCACCACCGGCGACCGTATGCAGGATCCCACCTTCGTTCCTCCGGCCAGCTTCGACGATGGCACGCCGTTGGACGCCAAGGGCGTGTTCATTAAAGAGATCGAGGACGCGCTTTTGGAGCACCGGATCGACGTCGCCGTGCATTCGCTCAAGGACCTGCCGACGGTGCTCGACCCGCGGTTTGCCCTGGCGGCGGTGCCGGCGCGCGCCGATGCGCGCGATGCCTTTGTGTGCGAAGACTTTTGGGGCTTGCACATGCTGCCCATGGGCGCGCGGGTAGCCACAACCAGCCCGCGGCGGCAGGCGATGCTGTTGGCGCTGCGGCCTGATCTCCAGTTTGTGCCCATGCGCGGCAACATCGACACGCGCCTGCGCAAGTGGGCGGGCGGCGAGGCTGATGCGCTGGTGCTAGCCTCGGCGGGGCTGGATCGGCTAGGCCGCACGGAAAACGTCCACCAGCGGTTTGCGGTCGATGAGGTGTGCCCAGCACCCGGGCAGGGCGCGCTGGGGCTGGAAACGCTAGCAGCGGCCCAGCCTGGGCCGGTCGAGAACGCCCTACACGCTCTGAACGACCCCGATACCGCCTTTGCCACAACCGCCGAGCGGACGGTGCTGGCGAGCCTGGGCGGCGGCTGCAATCTGCCCCTGGGAGCCTATTGCCATGCTGTGGACGAGCGCTGGCATCTGCACGCCATGGTAGCGGCGCCGGATGGCGAGGCGGTGGTGCATGTGTTTCGCCAGGCACCGCGCGGGGTTACGCCTGAGGAGCTCGGGCGTGCGGTGGCCGAGGATCTTGCCGCGCGCGGAGCGCACGATCTGCTAGCGCCGTTTGGGCAAATCGCCAAAGCGGCAAGCTCTCCCACGCTGGCAAGCTAGGTGCTATGCACGTATATGGAAGGGCACGGCTTCAGCCGTGCCGCAACCTGGCTAGCGCTTCGGGGCTTTAGCCCCCGAGGTGGGCTTGGCCAGGTGGACC
>CAXTTZ010000206.1:0-5456 GCA_964247325.1 uncultured Acidobacteriaceae bacterium
ACCCATAAAAGCTAAAGCAGCTACTGTAGCGGCGGCATAAAAATAACACTAGGTGCTACCCACCCATAGGGAAGGGCACGGCTTCAGCCGTGCCCTTCCGATTTGTGCAAAGAACACAGCAAGCGTGCAGAAACCTTGATCACGTCTATAGGTGAACTCTACCTAGGCGGGTTTTGCGGGCTGTAGCGCCGAATTCGGTGTCTTGCCTTGTCCTTTTTAAGTTACATATTTCGAAGCGAAACTACGCAACCGGCTGCGTTAGCCGAGTTCGTGAGCGCTGATGCCTTCGAGCTTGGTGTCGGGCATGTGACGGCTGGGCCCATAGGCATGGACCAGGCCAGCGCACAGCAGAAGCCCCACGGCCAGCGCGCATACGCCGGTCCAACCGAAGCGCTCCCAGGCAAGGCTGGCCAGCGCCGAGCCGAGCGCGCCGCCGATGAAGTACATGGTCATATACAACGTATTGAGACGGCTGCGCGCACCAGGATCGAGCCCGAAGATGCGGGTTTGGTTGGCGACCTGCATCATTTGCACGCCGCCATCGAGTGCGACCACACCCAGCACGAGCCCAGCTAGGTGCAGGCCCACCGTAACCGGCAAGCGGTCGGCGAGCCACAACCATCCAAAGGCGGCCGTGACGACTGCGCCGGCGACCGAGAGCACGAAGCGCGTGCCGCGACGGTCAGCCAGCCTTCCGGCAAAGGGCGCGGCCAGAGCGCCAGCCGCCCCGACCACGCCAAAGGTGCCCGCAACGCCTGGCCCGAGTCCGTAGTGGGCATGCAGCAGAAAGGCGAGCGTGGTCCAAAAGCAGGAGAATGCCGCAAAGGTGAGACCACCGATGGCACCGGACTCTCGCAACAGCGGCAAGCGGCGGAACAGGGTCCAAAGCGAGCGCAGCGCGGCGGGATAGGTGAGTTGCTGGCGGGGTGGCAGCAGCGGCATGGCGCGACGCATCATGGGCACAAAAGCAAGGTTCAGCGCGGCGGCTACAAAGAACACGACGCGCCAGCCACCCAGGTTGGTCAGCCAGCCCGCGAAGGTACGCGCCAGCAGGATGCCGAGCAGAAGCCCGGTCATGACGGTGCCAATGGCCCGCCCGCGCCGCTCGGCCGGGACTAGGTCCGGCGCCAGCGGCAGGGCGACGTGCGTGACCGCGGCGAATAGGCCCGTGAGCACGCTGGCTGCCAGCATCCAGGGCAGCGTGCGGGCGGTAGCGACAAGCAGCAGCGCGGCGGCAACCGCGGCGTAGAGCCGCATCATGAGGCCGCGCCGCTCGGCGACATCGCCCAGCGGCACGAACGCCAGCAGACCAGCGGCGTAGCCGACCTGGGTGGCCACAGCTACAAAGCCCATGGCGTGTGGCTCGACGTGCAAGGAGCGGCCCATCACCAGCAGCAGCGGCTGGTTGAGGTAAATGGAGGCGACCCCGACGGCGCAGGCGAGGCCCAAAAACGGCAGAACCCACCTGTCCTCTACGGCACGGCCGCCAGGTGCAGGGGCGTTCGGTTGCGGCTCAGCGGCCTTGGTCGTCTCGGTCATGAGTGGATGGATGTGCTGCGGCGGGTTAAGGGTCACCTTTCGCTGGTGAAACCCAGTTGGAGAACCCAACCCGCGACATCCGGTTCGCCGCGCCCAGCGCCGTTGCGACCCGCGCGGAGCCGTTATCATCCAAGGGTGGTGACCTTGGATAGGCAGGAGCGCGAAACCATAGCGGTGGCCATGTCCGGCGGCGTCGATTCTTCGGCGGTGGCGGCGCTGCTGCATGGGCAGGGCTATGCGGTGGTGGGGCTTACGCTGCAGCTATGGAACCAGCGCCGGCTGGCGGGGCGCGAGGGCATGCCCGAGACCGTGCAGGGGCGTTGCTGCTCCATCGATGATGTGTATGACGCACGCCGGGTCGCCGAACAGCTCGGCATTCCGTACTACCTGGTCAATGCGCAGGAGCGGTTTGAGCAAGACGTGGTGCGCCCGTTTGTGAGCGAGTACCTGGCCGGCCGCACGCCGATTCCTTGCACGCTTTGCAATAATCATTTGAAGTTTGACCAGCTCCTGGATACCGCGCGCGACATCGGTGCCGAGCGCATCGCCACCGGCCATTATGCGCGCAATCACTTTGATCCCAACTGCGGCGGTCGAGGCCGGTGGGTGCTTTCGCGGCCCGCCGACCGGTCCAAAGATCAGACATATTTTCTGTTTGGCCTGACGCAGGAGCAGCTTAGCCGCACACTGTTTCCGTTGGGGGAGATGTGCAAGCCCGAGGTGCGGAGTTTGGCCTCGGAGCAGGGGCTGGATGTAGCCGCTAAGCCAGATTCGCAGGAGATCTGCTTTATTCCGGGCGGCAGCTACTCACAGTTTTTGCGGGCGTATTTGGAGGAGCAAGGCGAGGCGATGCCTGTGACCGCGGGCGAGCTTGTTTCGGCGACGGGTCAGGCGCTGGGCCGGCATGAGGGCATCCACGGCTTCACGGTGGGGCAGCGCAAAGGCTTGGGCCTGAGCACGCCCGAGCCGGCATATGTGCTGCGCATTCATCCCGACTCGCACCGCGTGGAGGTGGGTCCGGATCGTGCACTCTACACCCGCGAGCTGCGGGCCGAACGCGTGAACTGGGTCTCAATGGAGCAGCCGGCGAAGCCGGTGCGTGTTGCGGTAAAGATTCGCCATCGGCATGAGCCGGCGGCTGCAACGTTGCGTGCTATCTCCGCCGATGCCGTCGAGGTGCTCTTCGACGAGCCGCAGCGTGCCGTTACACCTGGGCAGTCCGCGGTTTTCTACGAGGACGATGCCGTGGCGGGCGGCGGCTGGATTGTATAGCCCACCGCCCGCCCGCCGTTACCGTACGAAGTTTGTTGACGGCGTGGACGAGACTCGCGTCCCCGAGGTCGATCCGGCGGTGCCAACCTCGTCAACTTCGATCTCTTCTGCTTGGGCGTACTCGTCGTGCTTGGTTCCAGTGATGAAGTGGAGGAAGGGTAAACGCTCGCCGAGCCCTTCGATGCCGGTCTTGGCAGCCGCGACCCAACTGACCACCTTATCCACCGGCACGCGAATACCGTGCTGGATGGAGCGCGACACGTTCTCGGTGGTGGTCAGCGCTTCGGTCACGATGCCATTGACACGCTGGACCTGCGACTGCGTTTTGCCGTTCACGTCCTGCACGGTGGCGTTGACCTTGGTAACGGTTTGCTCGACTTCGCCTTTGACCTTGGTAATGGTGTCTTCGACCTCGACCCGCACCTTGCTGACCGTTTCGCCGACCTCGTCGACTTTGGCGCGCACGACCTTGCTCATGTGCTGCACGTCAGTTGTGACGCTGGCGATCTTGGGCTGCATATCGGCCACGATGCCCTGGACGTTGCCGACCAGATCCTGGGTCTTGGCGATCAGCGGATTGGAGCGCGCTTGCACGTCCTTAAGGAGCTTCTCAACCCGCAGCTCGACCTTTTTCACCATCAGGTAGGCATAGAGTGCGACGCCCAGGATGGCGAGGATGACGAGAAGAATGCAGATCGCGATGATGCCGGTATAGACCGTCATCAGGTGGACGTCGTGCGCCATGTCTGCGCTGTCTTGAAAGAAAGCGGCCACGGAAACAAGAGCTGGCATAGAGAAAACCTCGAAACGTAAGTTGCGCTTGGCTTACACACGCTTGGCTCGGCCCCAATGGGGTGAGGGAGTTTGTGAGCCGGGTACCTGTGTTGGGATGCAATTGCGGGCAAGGACGTCAGCATGAGCACGATCAAGAAAAGGGCCGGTACGAACCGGCCCTTTTTCTTTGTGCATTTCCGAAGGTCAGCAAACTTCAATTACGCTTCGGTGATCGACGGTGCTTCGGCCGTTTTGCTCACATAGGCTTCTTTGCCTGCGTCCACGGCAGCGGTGACGGCCTCGGTTTGGTTTTGTACCAGCTCTTTGCCTTTTTCGACGTACTGGGTCCACTGCGTGCGGCCCTTGTCGTAGTACTCTTTGCCTTTATCCACGTACTGATCGACAGTTTCTTTGCCCACTTGTGCGACTTGGGCGGCCTGTTCCTTGCCCTGCTGCACGTACTGGGTGGCCTGTTCTTTGCCTTGCTGGATAGCTTGGGTGGCTTGTTCTTTGCCCTGCTGAATGTACTGGGTCGCCTGTTCTTTGCCCTGGTTATAAAGCTGGTTGGCTTTGTCGCGCGCTTCCAAGGCATTGGCAGCCAGTTCGTCACGCGTTTCCTGGCCCGACTTTGGCGCGTAGAGTACACCTACCAAGGCGCCAATGCCCAATCCAGCCAAGAACCATCCAAAACTTCCCGAACCGCCGTTATCTGCCATTACCCTTCTCCCTTTTTCGCCGGATGCGCTGTTTTAGCCAATCTTCCGCAGCCAAGGTTTCACTGTTTCAGTGGCATTACAACCGTAGGGATGCAGCCCGTCGAGAGGCGGTTGTTTCGTTCTCACGAAAGACGTTCGGTGCGGGCGCGCCTCCGATGGAAATTGCCCCCTCATTTTTGTTCCGTGGGAGTGCGCTAGCCGGTTCGCGATTTCAGATATGCTCAAAGAGGACGTCTCTACTTTGTCAGAACGGACTGCGACGACTATGAAGCTCCTTATGCCTATCCCCGCCCTTTCTTCGCGCACGCTGCTGGCTTTGGCCCTGAGCCCCTTGCTGGTGACCGCCGGCTGCCATAAGACAGTGGACGATGCGTCGTTGGCCAATGGCATCAAGCAGGCGCTCAGCACTGATACGGCGATCAATAAGGAGCCGATTCAGGTATCGGTCCAGGGCGGCATTGCTACCCTTACCGGTAATGTATCCGATAGCACGGCGAGCACGGTGGCGGCCCGGGACGCGGCGCGGGTGGATGGCGTGAAGACCGTGGTGAACAGTCTCACGGTGGCGGAGGCGCAGGTACCGCCGACCATCACTACGCCGGTGCCGGTGGCGAACACCGGCTCAGCGAGCGCCGGCAACTCGGTAGGGGGCGCGCCGGCCACGGTGACCCGGCCCGCGACGCCGCGCGAACAGCGAGAGATCGCGCAGGGCAAACCGGTCCAGCCAACTGCAGAACCTGGGCGGTCCACGCCCGCGGCGCTGCCAGCACCCGTGGTGCGCACCATCACCGTACCTGCGGGGACCTCGATCCCGATACGGATCACCGAAAGCCTGAGCAGCGCTTCGGCCCAGGATGGGCAGCCCTTTGATGGAACGGTGACCAGCGCTGTGGTGCGTGATGGCGTGGTGGTAATCCCGGCCGGGTCGGCGGCGAGTGGCCGCGTGGTCGATGCCAAGGACGCCGGGCACTTCAAGGGTCACTCTGCCCTCTCGATTGAGCTGACTGGGGTTCGCCGGCATGGGGAGCTGGTTTCGGTCTCGACGACCCCGTACACGCTGGAGGGAAAGAATCGCGGCGGCAACTCGGCAGCCAAGATTGGCGGCGGCGCCGCGGTAGGTGCGGTGCTGGGCGGCATTTTTGGGGGCGGCAAGGG
>CAXTTZ010000207.1:0-5454 GCA_964247325.1 uncultured Acidobacteriaceae bacterium
CTATTTCCCCCGCGACTTCCTCGTCTTCATCGACGAATCGCACGTCACCGTTCCCCAACTCCACGGCATGTGGCACGGCGACCGCTCGCGCAAACAAAACCTCGTCGACTACGGCTTCCGCCTCCCCTCCGCCATGGACAACCGCCCCTTGCGCTTTGAAGAGTGGGAGTCCCGCATCGGCCAAACCGTCTACGTCTCCGCCACCCCCGGCCCTTACCAGCTCACCAAATCCCCCGGCGTCGTCACCGAACAGATCATCCGCCCCACCGGCCTCATCGACCCCGAGGTAGAGATCCGCCCCATCAAAGGCCAGATTGATGACCTCCTAGCCGAAATTCGCGAGCGCGCCGAAAAAAACCAGCGCGTCTTAGTTACCACGCTCACCAAACGCATGGCCGAAGACTTAGCCAACTACTACACCGAAGTCGGCGTCCGCTGCCGCTACATGCACTCCGAGATAGAAACCCTCGAACGCATCCGCTTACTCCGCGACCTCCGCAAAGGCGAATATGACGTCCTCATCGGCATCAACCTACTCCGCGAAGGCCTCGACTTACCCGAAGTTTCCCTGGTCGCCATCCTAGACGCCGACAAAGAAGGCTTTCTCCGCTCCCAAGGCTCCCTCATCCAAACTATAGGTCGCGCCGCCCGCCACTTAGAGGGCCGCGCCATCCTCTACGCCGACAAAATGACCGACTCGATGCGCCGCGCCCTGGACGAAACCGACCGAAGAAGAGAAAAGCAGAAACAATACAATCTCGACCACGGCATAGAACCCCGCACCGTCATCCGCTCCATCGACGACTCCCTAGCCGTCATCCTCCAAGCCGACTACGCCGACTTGACTGCCGACGACAACTCGAACGTTGCCCTCGACTTCACCACCCAGGAACAACTAGACGCCCACATCGCCAACCTAGAATCCGACATGCGAGAAGCCGCCAAGAAATTCGAATTCGAAAAAGCCGCCAAACTCCGCGACCAAGTCAAAGAGCTGCGGACGAAGGAGTTCCTTTTCGCCTAGTGTGGTCCCTTTGCTTGTCATTCCCGCAGGGAATCCGCGTTTAGCCTTGCGCAGCTTGTAAACTTCAATCGTCGAGGTACCTCATGGCAAGCCAACCGAACCCGCTCCCATCCACACCGTCCTTCGATGACCTCGACGAGACCTCCGAACCACGTCTCTCCTACGACGAAGGCTGGGACCTCATCTTCAGCCTGTTTGGAACCGCAGGCGAAATGTACGCCGCTGAGGGGGGCGCCCAGGCGTTCATGCGCGCCGAACGAGCAGCCTGGGGCGACGAGGAGGACGACCTTCCTTAGTGCGCCTCTATCTCGACACCATGGTCTGGGTATACGCGCTCGAAGGACGTAGGCGTGCTCAGCCCACTTGCACAGAGTTTCCTACATAAGGTTCGTGCTGGACGGCACACCGTGGTCGCAAGCCACTTCCTGCTGGCCGAGGCGCTCGTGCTGCCAGTACGCGAGAACGAGACCTTCTTCGTCGCAGCCCATAAGCGCACATTTCTCACCTCTGACTCCATCTCTATGGCTCCGTTCGAGGCTGCAGCCGCCATCGCCTTCGCTGCCCTGCGCGCTTCAGCGCGGGTCAAGTCACCAGACGCCATCCACCTCGCCATCGCCGCAACGGCACGAGTCGACGCTTTTATCACCACAGACAGCCGCCTTCTCAAACTCTCAGTCCCCAACATTCCCTACATCGGCGATCTCACCACACCCTTGCCCTAACCGCAGCATCGACGATTTCCTAGCCGTCATCCTCCAGCCGACAACGCCGACCTCACCGCAGAAGACAACACCGACGAAGCTCTAAACTTCATCACCCAAGCCGAACTCGACGCCCACATCACCAAACTAAAAACAGAAATGCGCGAAGCCGCCAAGAGTTCGAGTTCGAAAAAAGTCGCGAAACTCCGCGACTAGGTCAAAGAACTGCGGACAAAATAATTCCTATTCGCGTAAGCTGACTAAGAATCATGCCAACATATCACATACAAAGTAACAGCTGGATCTTGGACAAAGAGCCTAGCCTGTGCCCAAGGTGCAAAAAGTACATCTCCGCTGTTCCCCAGTCGAGGGCTTCCGAGGACGACGCAAATGGCCTAGAGTGTGTCTTTCTGTGCCCATCATGCGACAAGTTCTTCATCACTCATTACGAAATAAATCGGTATACGGGCTACGCTGAAGCCCGCTACAGTCTGCCTAATTCCTTTACGGAACACAGTTTTCCAAGAGTAGCGAAGATTTCACCCGCGTTCGGAACGTTATACAACCAATCAGCTCAGGCTGACGCGACTGGTCTGAACGAAATTGCTGGTACCGGTTACAGAAAAGCTCTCGAGTTCTTAGTCAAGGATTACTGTATAGCTGTAAGACCCGGAGAGGCAGATGCCATTAGAAGACTTTTTCTGGGCAACGTGATCCGAGACTTTGTAGATGACGGTAAGCTGAAGCGTGCGGCGACGATGACCTCCTGGCTCGGTAATGACGAAGGCCATTACGAGCGCCGGTGGCATGATAAGGACTTATCGGACTTGAAGGCACTTTTAGAGTTAACCGTGGCCTTTGTCGATGAAGAGGTACAGCTTGAACTCTACTCTAGGTCGATGCAGCCAGATTCTCCGCATCGCCTTGTTCTGCTCGATGACACTTTCCCACGACAAGGTGACTAGAAGCAGGTGGGCTGGTGGAACGGGTGGCCCATCCGTTTGTTTCCTTTACCAGCTACCACATTAGGCGTGCCCCATCAATGCGGGGCGGTTGGCCAGCTCATCTATCGTCGACGAACACCCTGGGTGCCCCATTCATCACGGCCTTATCGTGATGAGTGGAGTAGCGATACCCTCCCTCGGCCCGACACACAACCCCACTTATCGCTTCGCGATGAATGGAGCACCCACAAGTGTCATTCTCCTGAGCACGTCTAAACCAATACCCTCACCTGGTGCCGAGCCGTCTCAAGCGCTACCACTCCCAAGGTCACGATCACTTCATCACCTTCAGCTGCTACCACCGGCTTCCGCTACTCAACAAGGACCACGCCAGAACCACCTTCCTCCCCACCCTCGAACAGCTCCGAAAACGTCACCAGTTCGACATCTACGGGTACGTCCTCATGCCCGAGCACGTGCATCTGCTCTTGAGCGAACCTCCACAGACCAAACTCGAAGACATCTTCCGAGCCCTGAAGACCCAAACCTCACGCCAACTGAGAGCCGCTCACAAACAGTCGGGAGGTCCAACGCAGAATCAAGACCACTAGGGCAATCGGAAGGCCGATGATGACTCCCCACATGAGCAGGTCGAAGAAGAACAGCGTCCAACTTCCGCTTAGAAGCATTAGGGCCATGGCTGCCATCCTCTCATAGACCCGGCGATAGACGGCATACTCCGTTGCGCGCGGGTGGCCCACTCATCCCCGTTTAGACCGTAGGTAAGGCCCAGAACTCGAAGAAAGGGGCCATCCGACACCAAGCTCACCCTCAGATCAGGATGAAGCGTCTTGGCTGTCATCCGCCAACCCATCCTTAGGTGGTCGAGGATTTTGGCGAATGGCCCTGATCTCATCCCAATCCTTGACGTGCTTGTCGATAGCGTTCATGAACTGAATGTATGTCTGCTCGGTCGGGTACTTGTCGCCGCTCGCCATCACAACCTTGACCCCACCAGCTCCACCTCCGTTCTCAATCGCACATATCTGATCGATGACGATAGTGATGCCGCTGTGGAGAGTAAACGTTCTCGGAAGCATGTAGGACATCTTTGAATCCTAACCTGATCCCTGTAGTGGTGCGCGCTGGTTGAAGCGCAAATGGCATCGGCTCGTACCTCTCGCACCCAGATTGCGTAGCAACCTGAGATAACTATTCAAAGCTCAAGCACGACCACGGACAGGGCTCATCGAGCAGCTATACTCACCACATCCCGACGCAAAGGCCCCACTTGAAACACCTTCTCTCCCTGATTCTCCTCGCCTCCGCTGCCACCCTCACCAGCCAAGCCCAGATCGGCGTCTACGCCGGCTTTACCACCTCCACGCTCGACCTCGCCAACACCCCACGCTTCAACGGCGGCACCTTCGGCGCCTACTACGATAATCACCACTTTCCGCTGGTCAATCTCGGCCTCGACCTCCGCGCCGCCGTGCTTCCCTCCGACCCCACCACAAGCGTGACCGCAGGCCTGGTCGGTCCGCGCCTTATCTTCCATCTACCGCTCGTCCCGGTGCGCCCCTACGCCGAAGGTCTGGTCGGCGCCGCCCACGTCACCACCGGCGGGGGCGTGGCACGCTACGACGGCACCAACCTCGCCGCAGGCCTCGCCGTCGGCGCCGACCTCCGCATCCTCCCGTACATCGACTGGCGCGTCCTCGACTACAGCTACACCCGTCTTTCCGGCCCCTCGGCCTACCAGACCAACCTCACCACCGGCCTGGTCCTCCGCATCCCTTTCTCTTAGCTCGCCGACACAGCTCTGCCCAACACGCCAAAAACACGATGGCCCTAGCCTCGACATGAGGCTAGGGCCATCGGCATCAGAACGGCAGTTAAACAGCCATGCGCCGGCGAGCCACGCCCACAGCGCCCAGCAAGCCCGTACCCAACAGGATCAAGCTGGAAGGCTCAGGCGTTACGCCCGTCACAGGACTCGTGCCGCCACCGCCACCCGGAGGAATTGCCAAGGTAAGACTCGACGAGTAAGCCGATCCGCCCGTGTTGTTAAAGGTCACCGTCAGGCTCGTGGGCGTGGGCGTTGCATACCCCAG
The DNA here is from genome assembly GCA_964247325.1 of uncultured Acidobacteriaceae bacterium. GTDB lineage: Bacteria > Acidobacteriota > Terriglobia > Terriglobales > Acidobacteriaceae > Granulicella. Next base: position 4,784 of record CAXTTZ010000207.1, read on the forward strand.
GAAGGAATCGATTGTTGTACCCAGCAGGTAGATGGAACCGCTGCTGCTGTTTGTGTTGTTCACAAATGCGTTGGTAGTAACACTGTCGACGGAAAAGTCATACTGTCCGCCCTGCCCGTCATTGAAAACAAAAAAGTTCACCATGGGCTCGGCCAGCGTGGTACCCACCGTGTCGGAAAAGCTCAAGACTCCGTTCAGGGTACCCGTTTGGTTCGCCGCCGTAACAAATCCGCCGGTTCCGGAGACCTCGAGCGTGCCGCCCGACATAGCCGAGTAGGTCGAAGGATCAACGCTGAGGTTGATCGTGGGATTGAAAGTATCCACAGAGCTGACGGTTCCGAACGGTACAGTGTCGGCGTATGCAGCGGTCGAGACCGACACAGCTGCGGCGGCAAGTGCAATTTTGGCAAGGTTTACTGGGCGCATGGATTTTCCCGATTACGTTGAACAACGAAAAGTGCAGCGAGACAGCGCTTACGTACGCGCAGCTCAGGACTTCATCCTAGGTTACATACAGGATGGCTGTTATGACACAAAAACTTTGGTAACACCATCCCACAAAAGAACCATCCTCCCCCAAACCCAACCCTTCCGTGGCTGCATGGAAGATGCTCCATGAGAAAATGGCGTCATGCCTGACCAACCCGATCAGCCTACCCCGCCCCCCACAC
>CAXTTZ010000208.1:0-5390 GCA_964247325.1 uncultured Acidobacteriaceae bacterium
CGCCCATACCCCCGACCACCTCAACCGCCAAACCTACCCCACGCTCCCCGGCGACTACCGCCACTTCTACGCCGGCGTCCGCGATGCCATCGCGAACAACGCTCCACCGCCCGTCGCCGCGCACGACGCTTGGCGCGTGGCTCGGCTCATCGAACTCGCCCGCGAAAGCAGCCATCTACGTCGCTCCCTCGGCATCGACCTAGCTCTGCCAAACGCGTAAACTAGAATCGTATGCCGCAGCAAGCGCACCGCTTCCAGCCCAAATTTGCCATCGCCGCGCTGATCGTCGTCGGCACGGTCCTTTGGCTCGCCATCTCCGGCGCCGGCCGCGCCAAAAGCTACTACGTGACCATCGCGGAGCTTCAAGGCATGGGCAACAAGGCTTACACCCGCAATCTCCGGGTCGCCGGCAACGTCCAACCCGGCTCCATCCAGCGATCCGGCCCCGACGCTGACTTCACCCTCGTCGAGCTCGGCAAAACCCTGCGCGTCGACTACCGCGGCGCCGAACCGCCGCCCGACACATTCAAAGACGAGGCCCAAACCCTCGCCATCGGCACCTTCGGCCGCGACGGCGTCTTCCACGCCACCCAGCTCCAAGCCAAGTGCGCCAGCAAATACGCTCCGGCCAAGCCCGGCGCCGCCCCCACCGGCAACACCAAACCTGTCACCACCGCCGCGATACGCTAGCTTCTTCTGCTCGCGCAAGCTGATCGCAAGCGGGGGTATTTCGCTTTGTCATTCCCGTAGGGAATCTGCATCTTGCCCGCCCTGCCGCCCAGTCACCCGAAAACGTACAGTTCTCGTTGAACCCAGGTTGTATACCCAGCCTGTCGGGCAGGCTTCAGCCCTTAACGTTCATCAACAGCCTACCTAGGCCTTTGGCCTAGGCTTTTATGTGGCGCCGTTGGCGCTAGATACCCCTGCTATCATTCTGTTCTCGTATTTTCTGCACCTTCCCATACCCCCGCCGCATGCGCCGAATCCAGTTCGCCTGCACGAACAGCCACACAAGCCCAAAAAATTTCGCATCAGAAGATTGAGCCCCAGCACCCAACCCTAATGCAGCCGCGGCGGCGCGGGCAGGGCACGCTGCAACGGCGGAGCGGACGGGTACGCAAGGTGCGGCGGATAGGGCGTGCTCATGGCTGCACCCTTCTCCCCCGTGCCTAGCGAGAAACACAACATCACTTAAGTAACCGCGCCAAAAAACAAAGACCCAGGGCATCGCTACCCTGGGTCTTCGCTCACTTTACCGCTTCACGTTCACACTCACCGTGTTCGATAGCAACGTGTCGTTGTTGATGTCGTGCGCCCACACCTGCAGCGTGTGCGCCCCCGGCGTCAGCTGCGTCGTGTCCAATGCATACAGATAGGGGGGGTTAGTCTCGCGCTGGGTGCCCCACTCGTGGCCGTCCACCAGCAGAAACGACCCTGCCGCGTCCAGCGTCTGCGGGATCGCCGCTGCCACCACCACCGTCCCTCCCACCGTCTGCCCGTTCACCGGAGACAACAGTGCGATCGGATAGCTCGACGCCGATGGCGGTGCGGGCGCTGGCGGCGGCGCTGCCGCACCTACATCGATCGGTTGCGACGTGCTCGCCTTATCGTTCGCGTCGCCGCTATACGCCGCCGTCAATACATGGGCCACCGTCGGATCCAGCGACACCGGCGTACTCGCCGCCCCGCTGCGCAGCGACGAGGTGTTCAGCAGATTCGTGCCGTCATAAAAGCTCACCGACCCGGTCGGCGTGCCCGAGGGCGCGGTCACCTGCGCGGCCAAAAGGCTGTTGTTTAAGCTCAGCGTCGTCGCCGTCGCTGCCTGCGGCTGCACCGTGCCCGCAGCGCCTTCGAAGGCGCCGATGTCGAACGCCGCTCCTTGCAATCGCGGATGGCCATCAAAGTCGGTCGGCACATACGTTGTCAGCCATGCCGGCAAGGGAGCCGCATCGATCAACGGCGACCCGCCACGGAGGTGGTAGTCCCCCTGCGCCTCGTTCACAAACTGTGGATTACCCGTAAATGACGCCGTTCCAAACCCCATGGCCTGCCACTGCGCAAACGAAACGTCGTGCCAATGAAACGATTCACCCTCAAACCACGCAAACGTCGCGTTGGGCGAATAGAAGTTATCGCCCGAGGGCGCAATCGTGCCCCCGTTGAGGCCCTCGTCCCACAGGGCAAAGATCCTTCCCGGGGCCAGCAGCGCGTCGCCATAGTACTGAAAGTTGGCGTTGTTCTGCGTCAACGCCACGCAGGTATTCGTCCCGGCCGCAGGGTCCATGTCAACCGTGCTGAACCGCAGGATGTTATTCACGCCTCGCGAAAGCACCGCCGTCTGGTACCACGCGCTGCCCATATTTGTGCCGTGGATCAGCATGTTTTGCAGCACGGTATTGCTGCCCGAAAGGTCCACACTCGCCTGCGGTCCGGAGATCTCCATTCCATCGATGACCAAGCCGTTGCCGCCCAGCTCTAAACGCGCATTTTGGATCAGCCCGCCGATGGTCCGCACGATCTCCGCTGGATTGTCTTCATTGGTGAGCGACACTCCCGCCCCTGCGCTCTGCAGACGGTCCACCAGCAGCGACCCGAGCGTCGCTCCATGCGTAATGAACGCGTAGTACACCGTATTGTCCTGCGGATCTTCCATGTGGCTCGCGCTCGCGTTGTGCCACTCCGAGGTTTGCCCAAAGAGCCCTGTGCTCGCATCGCCATAGGACACAAACGCCGACGCTCCACCCGTTGACGCCTGCCCCGGCGCGGCGTAGGCCGCGGTCAGATTCGTCCCTACAAATCCAGTGCTGTTGATGACGCCAAAGTGGTGCTTGCCTGCATGGTAGGCCTCGCAGTCGGTCACCAGTACATCGGTGCTGCCCATCACGCGAAACCCGTACCCTCCGTTGTCGTCGTAGCGCGCGCTTTCATCCACCACCAGATTGCGGAAGACCAGGTGGCTCCGGTAGTTGCTGAACACCACATCATCCCGCTCGACCGCGGTATACACCCGGCCGTCCGATCGCGGATCCGACCCCGGCGAGTTGATCGCTATCTGCCCGTTGCCGTAGCTCCAAGAGCCAGCCACCGTGCCGGCCGGCTGCCCAAAGGCATAGTTGAAAAACGCATGGTTGGCCAGCACCGCATACACCGGCGTTGCCCTCGGATACACGTAGATGCCACCCCCCACGGCCTGGAACTGGCTATTGTCCAGCGTCACGCTGCCCCAAAACTTCGGTTTGGCCCCGTTGCCATAATCCGCAAATGTGATCGGATTGCCCTGCGCCCCGCTTGAAGGTGAAATCAGCGACTCGTGCCACTCACCGCCGCGCTGAAACAGCACCAGATCGCCCGGCGCGAAGCTCGACCCGTTCACCTTCGCTGCCGTCCGCCAAGCCGATCCGGGCGAAAGGCCATCGCTGGCGTCGTTCCCGCTTGGGCTCACATAATAGGTACTCGCCGCCGCCATGGCAGGGAAGCCAAAACCGGCAAAGCCAACCAACACGCCCAACGCCACACGCGGGCAAAACAAGAATCGCTTCATCAAGAGAACAAGCCTTTCAGGGCAAAAAGGTGCGTGAGTTCCACGCTTCCTCCACGCAAAAATCCGCAACGCGCGCTCCTCGTCATGGAATGGAAGCTGCTCTTTACCTTTACACCGCGCGCGAAAACAGCTCAACAGCGTTGGAGGGATGGGCTGGAACACGGTCCTTCACGCGCTCCATGACGGCTGCAGGCAGCTCGTCGACAGCAGACTTCCAACAGCGACAGCAGACTTCCAACTTCGGGGCAGAGTTCGTATCCCGCCGGCTACGCCTCTGCCTCGTGTTTCATACTACGGGCACGAACTAGCCTTTGGATGCAAGCTGACCGCCAGCGACACCCTTCGCTGCCATGAAGCTTCCAATAATTTGATCTAGCAACCGCCTCGCCTTCCCATTTGTGCCATCTGGTGCAACCAACCCACAACCCCAGCAACATCTATGAGATCCGCCGCGTTTGCTTCTCCTGCCGACCTACTCCTCCCCCAACGCCCGCATGAACCTCCACTCGAAGGCCACACCTTGGTAGAACGCCTCCACCCGGATGCGCTCATCGCGCCCATGCGCCCGGTCGTCCCCTTGATCAATGCCCATTCCCGAGATGCCATAGCTGGGGACACCCGCCGCCAGCGTGTAAATCGAGTCGCTTGCCCCTGTTTCCATTACCGGCACAATCGGCGCCGCGCCAAACATCTCGCTGTTGACCCGCCGCAGCGGCCCCAACACATCCTCCCGCAACGGTGGCGGCGCCATCGCGCCCACCGTTGGCGCGGACGGAAACACCGCCCCCGCGTTGTCCACATAGTTCACCGTCAGCTTCGGGTCGCCAAAGACCGAGATCAGCCGCTGCCGCACCTCCTCCGGTGGATGCCCGGGCAGAATGCGGCAGTTCACATTCGCCGTCGCCGACCCCGGCAGCGCATTGGTCGCATGGCCGCCTGAAATCATCGTCGCCACGCAGGTCGTCCGCAGCGTCGCATTCATCCGTGGGTCGGCCGATAACTGCTCCGCCGCTGCTGGGTCCATCGGCGTTTGCAGCACACGCCGGAGCAGCGCGCGCCGCTCCGGCGCTGCCGTTTTCTCCTCCGTCTTCAGGTACGCCCGCGTCACCGCATTGAGCTCCACCGGAAAGGGCGCGTGCTCCAACCGCCCTAACGCATCACCCACCTGATAGATTGGATTGTCCGGCCGTGGCAGCGAGCTGTGCCCCCCGGCGCTGGTCGCAACTAGCTGAAAGTCCGCATACAGCTTCTCGGTCGCTTCTACGTCCATCTCGACGGGCTTACCATCGCGCAGTTCCACACCGCCCGCATCCGGGTTGATGACCACCGCAGCGTTGACCAAGTCCGGCCGGTTCTTCAATAACCACGCCACGCCATTGTCCGCGCCCCCTTCCTCATCCGCGGTCAGCGCCACAATCAGGTCCCGCTTCGGCACAAAGCCCGACCTCTTCAGCAGCACGAGGCTGGTTACCAGCGCGGCATCGCTATCCTTCACATCCTGCGTCCCACGCCCATAGAAGAACCCATCCTTCTCCGTCAACTGGAATGGGTCCAGCGTCCAATCCGAGCGCTTGGCTTCCACCACATCCAAGTGGCAAATGAACATCAGCGGCTTCGCCGTCGCACCTTTAGCCGCGCGATACCGGACCACCAGGTTCAGCCGCTGGTCCCGCGGCCCTACCACCTCCATGTCGCCCGCCGGGAATCCCGCCTTGAACAGCCGGTCGCGCATGGCCTCGGCCGCTAGCCGCGTGCTTCCGGTTGTGTGCGTCGTGTCGGTCGTTACGAGCTGCTGAAAGATGTCCCGCGCTAGCTGCCGCTCTGCTGGGCTCAGTGCAGGGCCCAGCGC
>CAXTTZ010000209.1:0-5356 GCA_964247325.1 uncultured Acidobacteriaceae bacterium
ACCGCAACCAGGAGCCCTTGCCTTACATCATCATCGTCATCGACGAGCTCGCCGACCTCATGATGCTCGACCGCGCCAACGTCGAAGAGGCCATTACCCGCTTGGCCCAGATGGCCCGCGCTGTGGGCATCCATCTCGTGCTCGCCACGCAGAGACCCAGCGTGGACGTGATCACCGGCCTGCTCAAAGCCAATGTCCCCACCCGCATGAGCTTCCGGCTTGCCACCAAGATCGACTCCCGCACCATCATTGACACCAACGGCGCCGAGTCGCTGCTCGGCCGCGGCGATATGCTCTTCCTGCCGCCCGGCACCAGCCGCCTGCAACGCGTCCACGCCCCCTTTGTCACTGAAAAGGAAACCGCTGCGGTTACCGCCTTCTGGCGCGCCCAGGGTGAGGCCGAGTACGTCGAAGGCTTCTTAGACGGCCCTAAGGACGAGAAATCCGACGCCGGTTCCGCGACGTCGAACGAGAACGAAGAGGCCGACCCCATGTTTGACGACGCTGTCCGCCTCGTCTTCGAATTCGGCAAAGCCTCCACCTCGCTGCTCCAGCGCCGCCTCCGCATCGGCTACGGCCGAGCCGCCCACCTCATCGATTTGATGGAGCGCGACGGCCTCGTCGGCCCCGCCGACGGCTCCAAACCCCGCGAACTCCTCAAATCCCCCAGCTACTTCAGCGAGGTCGATACCGCCCTCCGCTAGGCTGTTGTCCCTCGGCGCCTGCCGTGACCTCTGTCTTTTTTGCTGTCATTGTTTGCTTGTTTGCTGTCATTGTTTGCTTGTCATTTCCGATTCTGCTTGTCATTCCCGAAGGGAATCTGCGTTTGCCTTTGCCGTTGTTCTTGCGTTTGCCTTTCTTGCTTGTCATTCCCGAAGGGAACCTGCTTCTTCACTTAGCCTCCAAGATTCACCTCACCGTAAATTCTTCCAGCCTCAGCCACTTCCTAGGGAGCAACCTGCATCCTACATTTCGTCCCCAGGAGGCAAGTAACAGTGAACACATTCGCAAAATGGACAGCAGTGGCGGCCATGGTGCCCGCCTTGGCGGTAACCGCCACCGCACAGGATCAGGGCAAGCTGCAACAGCGCATCCAGGCATCCACCGCGGTGCTGCATCAACTCGCGTCGGTCCCCGATAAAGGCATTCCTGACCGCATTGCCAAGAAGGCTCATTGCGTTGTCGTCATTCCGAGCTTCAAAAAAGGCGCCTTCCTTGTCGGCGGTGAGTACGGCCAGGGTATTGCCACCTGCTTTGTCGCGAACAAGGGTTGGAGCGCCCCCGCCTTTGTGCAAATGGCCGGTGCTAGCTTCGGCTTTCAAGCCGGCGGTCAATCTACCGACCTGGTCCTGGTCGGCATCACGCACCAAAGCGCAGATGACCTCCTGAAAGCTAAGGTCAAGCTGGGTGGAGACATCGGCGTTGCTGCCGGTCCCGTCGGCCGCGATTCGCAAGCCGATACCACCGAGCTCGCCAACGCGACCTTTCTCACCTATTCTCGTAACAAGGGCATCTTCGCCGGCATCGACCTCACCGGGGACGAGGTCAACCAGAACGGCAAGGACACCAAGCAGTTCTACGGTTCCGAGATCCCCTATCAGACCATCCTGAACGGCGGCACGCCCACCCCTGCGGCTGCGAAACCCTTCCTCCGCGAGGTCACCCGCGTCTTCGGCGGCGCCGCCCGCACCAAGTAGCACGACGCAACGCTAAGGAAAGCTCGGCAAACGAGAAGGCCCCGGACACGTTCCGGGGCCTTCTTGTTTGAACCATCCGCATCCTTCGCTTACACCCGAGTCTTGTTGTCATTCCGTAGCGAAGCGAAAGAATCTGCTGTTCGGTAGCTACAGCTTTCTCGTCGAGGTGTGTTGCTGCTTTTTGTTTTCTGGCTGTCCTTCCCGAAGGGAATCTACTGTTCTTGCCGAGCCAGAACTACACGCGAAGGCAAAGCGCTGTACGGTGTGCCCCGTCCCTCGCCAAACCCAGCGAAGAACAGGGCACCCTCTTGCCCCTACTGAAGATCAAACTGCTCCGGATGCAAGCTCGGGTCGGACTTCACCAGAATCGTCTTACCTGAGATCTCTTCCATCTCCTGCAGCCACTTGCCGTTGTTCAACTTCAGTTGCTTGACGACTTCGGGGTTTACGCGCAGCATGATGTCCTTGTCGAGCTGCCGGTGCATCTTGCGCAGCTCCACATAGATCTCGTTGCACACCGTCACCGGCGACTTCACCATGCCCGTGCCCGCGCAGATCCCGCAGGTGGTCGACAACGTCCGCTCCAGGCTCTGCTTGACCCGTTTGCGTGTAATCGCGACCAAGCCGAAATCATTGAACTGCAGCACCTTCGAGGGCGCCCGATCCAACTTCAGCTCCTCCTCAAGCGCTTGCAGCACCCTGACCCGGTTCTTGCGGTCATCCATGTCGATGAAGTCGATCACGATGATGCCGCCCAGGTCGCGCAGCCGAATCTGCCGCACAATCTCCGGAATCGCATCCAGATTCGTCTTCACGATCGTGTCTTCAAGCCGCGCCGTCTTGCCCACGTACTTGCCGGTATTAATATCGATGGCAACCAACGCCTCCGTCTGGTTAATCACGATCGACCCACCCGACTTCAGCCACACCTTCGACCGCAGCGCCTTGTTGATCTCCTCCGAGATCCCGAACTGATCGAACAGCGGCGTGTCTTTCGTGTACAGCTTCACCCGCCGCATCAGCGACGGCTGAAACCGCTGCAAGAACCGCAGCACACGCTCGTATTCACTTTCGGTATCGACCCAGATCGCCGAAAAGTTATCGCCCACCTGGTCGCGCAGCACGCGCTCCACCAGGTTCAGATCGTGGTAGATCAGGGCAGGGGACTTGGATGCCTCCGACCGCTGTTTGATGTCGGCCCATAGGTTTAGCAAGAAGCGCAGATCCGAGCGCAACTCCTCCTCGCTCGCGCTTGCCGCCGCGGTGCGCACGATGAATCCACCCGCGGCGTCGCCCTTTTCGCTCAGCAGTACCTCTTTCAGCCGCCGGCGCTCCCCATCGGACTCGATCTTGCGCGACACGCCCACATGGTTCACCGTGGGCATAAAGACCAAAAACCGCCCCGGCAGTGCAATGTGCGAGGTGATCCGCGCGCCCTTCTTTGCAATCGGCTCTTTGGCAATCTGCACCAACACCTCTTGCCCCGGCTTCAGCAGGTCGCTGATCGCCGGTAGGTCCGTCCGTTGGACCGATTGCCGGCTGCCGCGCTGCGGGCCGCTCGTGAAACGGCTACCGCCGGTGCTGCGCCCATAGCGGTCCCCATTGCGATCACCGTTTCGGTCTCCGCCGCGCCCACCACGGCTGCCGTCCTGCCGGAAGTCGCGCCGTCCCTCACCGCGGTCGCTCGTCCGGGCACTCTCGCGCCCAGCGAAGCTGTCTCGCCCGGCTGAGCTGTCTCGCCCGGTGAAGCCTTCCCGTCCAGCGAAACGCCCACGCCCGCCGTCGCGCTCGCGCGGCTCTTCGGCGAACTCCGGGAACTCTCCCATCGTCGCTGCCGTCGGCTTGCCGCCCTCTTCGTCAAAGCCCAGTTCGCCGGCTTGGAGGCTCTCATCCGCCTCGGCCTCGGTCACCTCGCTGCCCGAGATCACCTCCGAGGCCTCCAGCTCATCCTCTTCCATCTCTTCTTCCGCGAAGTCGTCGAGCTCGAATCCGTCGCTCGCCTCCTCCGCAAAGACCGGGGCCGGCTGCTCATCCGCCTCCTGGCCCTCGACCCCGAAGCCCTCCAAGATCTGCGGGGAGCCCTGCATCCGCAGCTCCGCCCCAGCCTCCAAGGTCTCCTCTTCGGTGTCGTCGCCATAGCTCGCCACCAGATCCAGGGCTTCGGTCTCGTCCTCGTCCATCAGCTCTTCTTCGAGCTCGCCTTCGCCCGGCGCAAACGCTTGTTCCGCTGCCGAAAATTCCGAACCCGAGGGCAGGGAAGCACCTACCGCGGCAGGCTGAGCCACAGGCCGCTCGGCTGCTTGCGCCGCCTCCGTTGCTTGCGGCGAAACCACCGCCCCTTCGTGCGCCATCGGATCGCTTGCATCCCCTTCGGCGTCCGGCACCGCCGTCTCGGCAGGCGCTTCGGAGAGCATTTCGCCGCTGGCCTGGATTGTCGTCGTGTCCACCGTAGGCAGCGCGTCCTCTTGCGGCTCGCCGCTGCCCTCCGCCATCCCGCTCTCTTCGGCAACGCTTTGCCGGAACTCACTCGGCCCCGCTGGATCAATGCGGTACGACGCCGAAGCCTCCTCGCCCGGCTCGTATTCAGCCGTCTCTTCCTGCAACTCCACGGGCTCGCTCCACTCCACCGTCGCATGTGAAGCCCCCGGCTCAGCGTTTGCGGCTAAACCGGCGTGCATCTGCTCCACAACGGCCGCTAGCTGCTCGCCCCGGTTCTCTTCAGCACTCGCCACTCCATCTGTTTCGGCGACATAGAACACATCCTTTGCGCCCGCACGATCATCGTCGCCCGCCGAGAGATCGATCACCCCGGAGGTCTCGTCGAAGGTCGAAAACTCCTCCGCCCCTGCCGCATCCGCCGGCGTTTCTTCCGGAAAAGAAACCTCCCCAGCCACGCGCACATACCGCACGCGACCTCCTGGCCTCGTGCCCACCGCCGCCGCACCGCCGTCCGCGGCATCCTCCACCCTCGCAGCATCTGGGGGATTTCCGATTTCCTCTACGCTTTCCGTGCGCCGCCCATCGCGAGCTCCACGTCCCTGGCGCCGATCACGATCGCGTCGCCGGCTCCGTCCACCCTCAGCCGCCGCTGTCGCCCCTTCCGCTTCGCGGCCACTCACCTCAACCTCAGGGAGAGCGTTCTCCTCAAGCGCCCGCCCCAGTTCGACCTCCTCCACCATCGCCGGCTCTGGACGCAACGCCCGCTCAGAGCTGGATGTCGGCTCAGAGCTGGAACCCCGCTCAGGGCTGGAACCCCGCTCAGGGCTGCGCCGCCGCGCCAGCGACTCCCCAGGCAGCATCGCGCCACCGTCCCACCCGGCCGTGGAAAGATCGATCTCTGTCGACGGCCGCGCCCGCATCACGCTTGGCTTAGCCTTTGCGGCAGCTTCCGCGGAGGCCGCCGGCATCTCGCCGCCTTCTTCCGGCTTGCGGTACTTTGAAAGCGACTCGCCCGGCAAGATAAACGGTTCTGCCGAGCCTTCCGCCTCCGCGCCGCCCGCCTCCGTCGCCGGCTCCAGCGAGCGGCGCTCGCCGTACCCTTCCCGGCTACGCCCGAAGCGCTCCCGTCCGCGACCGCGATCTCGGTCGCGGCTACCTTCGCGTACCCGGCCGCCTCCAAAGCGCTCGCCCCGGCCATCCTCCCGCGGCCGGTCTAAGCG
>CAXTTZ010000210.1:0-5301 GCA_964247325.1 uncultured Acidobacteriaceae bacterium
CGGCGAGCCCACCCTGGCCGCCCAAGCCAATGCCCGCTTCAACGCCCTCGAGAAAGCCGAGCATACCGCCACGGAAGCCCACGCGGCCGAGGTCCTCGGCGCCAACCAGTAGAGCCTTTTCTACGTGCAGCCACCTAGAGCTTTTCTCCTACATGCATAGTTACTGCTTTGTCTTTCTGGTTGACATTCCCGAAGGGAACCTACTGTTTTGGCCGATCCAACCACAACTACATCTCCGTAAACCCGCTAGGTGCTACCCACCGAGAGGACGGGCAGGCCTTCAGCCGGCCCACAACCTGGCTAGCGTTTCAGGGGCTTTAGCCCCGGAGGTGGGTTTGGCCAGACACATCTCAGCGGCAAAGCCGCTTGCTACAGCAGCACTTTCGGCACGGCTGAAGCCGTGCCCTCCTATCTGTGCCAAGAACACGGAAATTGTGCAGAAAGGTTGAAGAAATCTATGTGTGGATACTACCTAGAGCCATCATTAACATCAGCAGCACCTTAGTCCGTTGGCGGATGCGCCCCGCACGAGCCCCGCAGCACCAGCCGTGTCGGCAGCATCACCAACGACGGTGCTCCATCGCGCGCCACCGGCGCCTCCGCATGCAGTTGCTGAAACAGCAGCAGCGCGGCTTCCCGGCCCAGCTCGCGCACCGGCTGTTGCACCACGCTCATCGGCGGGCTGAGCGCGTCGGCCAAATCGAAATCATCAAAGCTCAGCATGCCCAAATCGGCGGGCATATGCAAATGCAGGGAAAGCACGGCCTCGAGCGCAAAGCGTGCCGCCAAGTTGTTGCCGGCAAACACGCCGATCGACCGCCGCGCCTCCGCGAGGGCTTGCTGCAGGGCAGCCCGTGCACTGGCTACATCGTGGATCTCCACACTGCGGCACATGCGGCCAGCAGCTTCCATGGCCGCAGCGTACCCTCGCGCGCGCTCGCGCATGGTGTAAAGCTTAGGGTTTACCTGCAGAAGCAGCACGTCGGTGTAGCCGTGCCCCAGCAGGTGCTCTGTGCCCTCGCGAGCCCCCTCGAAGTTTTCGCACACCACCGAAGCGAACCGGCTCCGCAACAACGGCCGGTCAATGCCCACCACCGGAATCGAGGCATGCCGCAACTCCTCCAGCAGCTCCTGTTCCTGCAGCGAAGACGGCACCAAGATCAGCCCATCAATGTGGTGCAGCATGAGCTGTTGAAAGCTCTCCAGCACGGCCCGCGGGCTGTCGTGCGAGGCCGTCACGATCAACATGCCGCCGTTCTCGCGTACCACCTGCTCGACCGCCTCGGCGCATCCCGAAAAAAACATGTCTGAGATGCTCGGCACAATCATGCCGATGATGCCCGACGAAGCGCCCTTTAAGCTGCGCGCCGCCCGGTTCGGCTTGTAGCCCAGCTTCAGGATCGCGCCTTCAATGCGCCGCGCCGTCTCTTCACTTACGTTCTTGCCCCCGTTCAGCACGCGCGACACCGTGGCGTTGCCCACGTGCGCCATGCGCGCCACGTCGCTGAGCTTTGGTCGGGTTCGCGAAAGCTCTCTCATGCAACAGGGAAACGTTGGGGAGCCGGCAAGCGGATGCACGGTTGAGGCTCTGCCCAGCATACGCGGCTTCAGGCAAATTTGTTCCCGGTTTCTTCGCTGCGCCGCTCGGCGTGGAACGGGCGCCCAAACAAGAAACGGAGAGCGCCGCCGCCCTCCGTTTCGCCCCGCCTGCCTGTTACTGCGGCTTGTAGTTCACACGGATCGTCTGAATCTGGAAGGGCGTAACCGGCACGGTGACCTTGTTGCCCGCCACCGTCAACGCCCCACCCTCGGGTTTTTCCATCAGATTCGTTACCGTCGCCGAGCTCGCGCCCGCGGGCAGCGTCAACGTCACATTGCCGCCCTTTCCCGCCCACTCATAAAAGCGCACGATCAGCGCATCGCCATCTTCTGCCTTCTTCATCGCAGTCACCACGACGTTCGGGTTGTCGACCGCAAGGAATGTACTCTGCGCAGGCAGCGCGCCCTCGTGCCTCTCCACCTGCATTGCCGCAAGCCCGTAGTTCATGTTGTAGCCATGCTCTACCGTCGCCGCGTCCTTCCAGTTGCCCGCATGCGGGTACAGCGCATACGTGAAGTGGTGCTCTTCGCGGTCCGCGTCCGGGTCAGGCCAGGTTGGCGAGCGCAGCAGCGTCAGCCGTAGCTGATTGCCCACCGCATCGTAGCCGTACTTCGAGCTGTTCAGCAGGCTGAAGCCGTGCTGCCCATCGCCAAGGTCCGCCCACCGCATTGCCGGTACTTCGAAGCGCGCTTTTTCGAAGCTGTTGTTCCGCGTCGTGGGCCGCTCGATCGTGCCGTACGGAATCTCGTACGTCGCATTGGCACTTGTGGCCGCTAACGGAAACGCTGCCTTCAACAGCACATGCGTCTCATGCCAGTCGATGTCGTTTACGACCACCACATGATCGCTACCGGCATAGAGCATAATGTCCTGCACGAACTTCGAGCTTTGCCACGTGCGGCTCACGCGCACCGTCGAGCGCAACGGCCCATGCTCCACCATCTGCACCGAGCTCACGGTGTGCAAGAGCGTCGGCGCGGCATCAAACGTTCCCGGATCGACGTTCCACGCGTCGTAGTTTTTCGGCGTGTCCTTGAACGCCTGTAGCTCATTGCCACAGCCGCCCGGCGCCAGCGTTTCGAAGTTGCTGCGCTTGTCAAAGAGCGACGTGATGCACCCGGTCTGCTGATCAACCACCACCCGCAGGTTGGCGTTCTCCAGCGTCGTCCCCGCACTCTTCAGATCGCTCCGAAAAGCCCGTTTGCCTTCGACTACATGCAGCACCTGGTAGCCCATCGAAGGCACGTTCTCTGTGTCGATCAACATCCGTGCCGTGTGCGTCGCCGCATCATGCGCCACGACCTCCGACGGCACCACGTGGTTCTCGCCATCCAGCACCGCCAGGTTCGCGGCCTCGCCCCCAGGCATCTGCACCGCGACCTCCACCGTGCCGCCGCGCTGCCACGCCAGCGGGTTGACCACCAGCACCGGCACACCGTCCTTCACACGGGTGTCGACGCGGCTCGCCACGGTCTTCAACGACGCCGCACGGATCTGATCGGTCGACCACCGCACCTGGTCGTAGTCCTTCTGCGCCTCGCGATAGATCACGCCGATGCCCGAGCCTGCCGCCAGATCATGAAACTGGTTGAACAACACGTTCTTCCACGCATCAGTCAGCTGCGTCGCGGGATAGGGCTGCCCATCGAGCCACGCCAGCGAGGCATACTTCTCCGCGTTCAGTGTCCACTCCTCTGAATCGCGCATGTTGCGCTTATGGTCGGCCTGCGTGGTAAACACGCCGCGGTGGTACTCGAGATACAACTCGTCGTTCCACGTCGGGACGCTGATCTGCCCCGCACCCGGCGTCGGCAGCTTCGTATCCCCCGCTGCCAGCGTGCGGTAGTTCCACGTCGGCGAGCTCGCACCCACCTCGGTCTCCACCTTGCTGAAAAACGGCTGTGCCGTGCCGAACTCCTCATGCGCGTACACCTTGTTCGGCTGCATCCAGTCCAGCCCTTGGTCGAGCATCGTGCGCGTCGGCCCACCGCCGTGGTCGCCCACACCGTACAGGTCCATCATCTCGGTCATGCCCGGCGCACGGTCGCGCGCCACAGCCATGTCGCGCGCCAGCCGCACGGGGTTTAAGTTGTCGTTCGCATAGTCGTGCGGAAAATACGTCAGCACCTTGCTGCCATCGGGCGACTGCCACCAAAACAGCTTCAGCGGCAGCGGATTGGTATCGTTCCACGCCATCTTTTGCGTTACAAAATAATCGATGCCCGACCGCTTATAAATCTGCGGCAGCTGCCAGTTGTACCCAAATGAGTCCGGGTTCCAACCGATGCGCGTCGTCTTGCCGTAGAGCTTCTGAAACGTCTGCTGCCCCACCAAGATCTGCCGCACTAGCGACTCGCCGTCGGGCATGTTCAGGTCGGGCTCCAGCCACATGCCGCCCACCAGCTCCCATCGGCCGTCCCGCACCCGCTCGGCGATCTGCGCGTTCAATTGCGGATACTTGTCCGCCATCCACTGGCTGTACTGCGCCGCCGACTGCGTGTACGTGTAGCTCGGGTATTCGCTCATCAGCTGCACGGCCGTGCCGAACGTGCGCTTGACCGTGTCCACCGTCTCGGTCGCCGGCCAAAGCCACGCCGCGTCGATGTGCGAGTTGCCTGTCAGGTGCATGTCCGCCGTCTGCAAGGTCGGCCGCAGCGCAGCCAGCGTCCTCCCCGCGCGCTGCAACGAGGCATCAAACGCCGCCTGATTGCTGCGGTCCAGCGCCGTCAAATCAACCTGGCTGATGCTGTCGGTCAACGCCTTGCGATCGGCCGCCGAGCCCGGCGCCAGCGAGGGCACCAGCGACGCCGCGCTCACCAACTCCTCCCGCAGGTCCTCCGGATTCGGCCGCGCCGTCGTAAACGTGATGTCCATATCCACGTGGTCGAAGCGCTTCACATCGACCGTCGGCAGCAGCTTCACCGCCACCAGCACCTTATCGCCGGGCTTGGCATGAGCGAAAAGCTCCACTGCCTCCAGATCATCGCCCAAGGCTACACGCCGGCCGTTGAAGTACAGGATCTCCGGCATCGGCCCATTGGCATACGCATTGAACCGAAAGCTGATGCTCGTCCCCGTCAGGTCATAGCCATGCAGCGTGCGCGGAATCTCGATCACGCGCCGGTACCACACCGCCTCCTTGGGCGCGTTCGACTTCGCCGCCACCAGCGGCCACGCGCTGTCGTCCAACGTCAGCGACTCGCCATGCGCCAAGTCGCCCGCATGAAACCGCCAAGGCCCATCCGGCAATGTGCGTAGCGCATCCAGCCGGTCCAGCACTTGGGTCTCCGCCGGCGAAAGCGGCAATGCCAACGCTTGCGCGTGCTGCGATTCAAACAACTGCGCCCGCAACGAAACGCTGGACGCACCCACAGCGACGGAAACAGCGGCGGCGGAAACTAGAAAAGCAGAGCGGGCTCGCAACAAAGGTCGTCCTCGAAATGGAATCGATTCCACAGCTACAACGCAAGTAGATGAATTGACAGAATGGTCTCGCGGGCCATCTTACCCCGAACTCTCCAAGCTTGGAAAGAAAAGCCTGCCCGCCACCAGCACCCACACAAGAATGACTCGGTATACCCAACACCCTCTTGTTGTACTTCCGTAGCGCAGCGAAGGAATCTGCTGTTTGCCCGTAGCGCCAAACACTCACCATGGGAAACAGATCTCTCCGCCACGCTGCAGCCATTCACTACAAACCC
>CAXTTZ010000211.1:0-5250 GCA_964247325.1 uncultured Acidobacteriaceae bacterium
GCGCTGGTGATGTTCGGATTCTTTGTGCGATTGGTGCTGGTGGTGACGGTGCTCTATGGTAGCCTGAAGCTACTGCAAGGATCCGTTGTGGCGGTCGCGGTCGGGCTGGGTCTGGGTGTGGTTTCGCTCACGATCGAAGGCTTGCGGCTGGTGAAGGCGTGGACGGTGTAGCCGGGGGTATTGGCCGGTAGCTTGCGTGGGCTCTTGAACCGTTTATGCAGACACAGCTTTTGTTTACCCGAATTTTGAACCATGCCTTGGCGCGCCCGGTGGATGCGCTGCTGGCGGCAGTGCATGTGACGCCCGCCTCGCCGCAAGCGCCGATCCCCAACGCGGTGGCGATGGAGATCTTGGTGTTTTTGGGGCTGATCGCGTACTTCCTGCTGGTGCGGGCGCGGTTGAGCGTGGAAACGCCGGGGGCACTGCAGCATGTGGCCGAGATGACCCATGAGTTCGTGTCGGAACAGGGCGAGCAGATTATTGGGCATGGGTTTGAGCGCTTTACGGGCTATCTGACGGCGCTAATCTTGTTTATCTTGTGCTGCAATCTGGCGGGCTTGGTGCCGGGGTTGGAGTCGCCGACCGCGGCGGTGACGGTGCCGTTAGGGTTGGCGCTGGTAACGTGGCTTTACTATCACTTTCATGGGCTGCGCGTAAACGGCGCGGGGTATATCAAGCACTTCTTGGGGCCGGTGTGGTGGATTGCGCCGCTGCTATTTCCGATTGAAATTATCTCGGACCTGGCGCGCATTTTGTCGCTAACGGTGCGGTTGTATGCCAATATGTTTGCGGGCGATCTGCTGACGTTGGCGTTCTTTTCGCTGATCCCGATTGGGGTGCCGCTGGTATTTTTGGCGTTGCACTTGGGGGTCGCGGTGGTGCAGGCGTATGTGTTCATGCTGTTGGCGGCGATTTATCTGTCGCTGGCGGTGGCGCACGAGCACTAGATTGAGTTTGGATTTTGAGTTTGAGATGCCCGTGTGGGGGCGCCCCCTCCGCGCGTGGACGGAACCGCCGCTTCAGCGTGAGGGGGCCAGCACGGTGAGCCTCAACCACCCACTGGCGGCGAGATTTACGGGGGCAGGAGTTTTACTTATGCGCACCATGAAGTACCTTTTTGCCACGCTGGCGGCGTTTTTGTTGGCCTCGCCGGCCTTTGCTCAGGCTGCTGGAACCGGGAGCGCCGCGGCGCAGTGGGTTCCGTTGGCGGCGGGTTTGTCGATGGCCTTGGCGGCCGGCCTTTGCGGTTTGGCGCAGGGACGGGCAACGGCGTCGTCAGCCGAGGCGCTGGCGCGGAACCCGGGCGCGCGGCCTGGCATCTTTATCTTTCTGATCTTGGGCCTGGCGTTCATTGAGTCGCTGGCGCTGTTTACCTTTGTGATCATCTTCTTGAAGGTTGTGGCGAACCCCACCTAAGTTGGGTGCGTGCTGGTGCGAGGGCCTCTGCTGCGGCGGAGGCCCTTTGCTTTGAGGAGGAGGCGATAGGATGTATCGGTTGCGGCGTTCGGCGCGGGTGGTGTTGTTTGATGAGGGCGGGGATGTGCTGTTAATCCGGTTTGTGACGGAGGCGAACGGGGCGCTGTTTGTGTTTTGGGTAACGCCGGGCGGCGAGGTGGAGCCGGGTGAGGCGGATCGGGCCGCGGCGGAGCGGGAGTTGGACGAGGAGCTTGGGTTGCGGGTGCCGCTAGCAGGGCCGGTTCACGAGGAGAGTGGCGGGACCTACACGCATTTGGGCGAGACGGTGCGGAACTTCGATATGTTTTTCACGGCACAGTGTGAGCGTGGGGCGCCGCGGTTGGCGGGGGTGACAGTGGAGGAGAGGGCGCTGATGCGGGAAGCGCGTTGGTGGCGTTTGGAGGAGCTGGCGGGCACGGCGGAGCGGGTGTATCCGGCGGGGCTGGGAGCGCTGGCGGCGAGACTCTGGACCGGGTTTGAAGCAGGGTTTGCGGGTTGAAGGCGGATGGGGGGAGGATTTTGTGTTTGGGCGGAAAGTACACTCGGGGCGAGGCGCAGAATGGGCCGGGATCGGGCTACAATCGAGTTTGGGACGGCCCGACAATTTTTGACGAGGCGAGCTTAGCTTCAGGAGACTGGGCTTCAGGAGATTTGACTTATGGCGTATGTGATCGCAGAACCCTGCATCGGCACCAAGGACACGGCGTGCGTGGATGCGTGCCCGGTGGATTGCATTCATCCGAAGAAGGATGAGACGGGGTACGGCAACGTGGAGCAGTTGTATATTGACCCGGTCGAGTGCATCGACTGCGGCGCGTGCGTGCCGGTGTGTCCGGTGTCGGCGATCTATGCCGGGGACGATTTGCCGGATAAATGGGTGGACTACGCGACCAAGAACGCCTCGCACTTTGGGCGTTGAGGTGGGTGATTGAAGGAGCGCGCGGCCTTGGTCGCGCGTTTTTTGCTGTTTGCGGTAAAGGCAAACACCGCGTTCGCAGGGTGCGCCGCGTTGGCGCGGCGTGTTTGCCTGGGGGATGAGACGGCGTGGCGCAGGGCAGGCTAATACCGCATCATGGCGAGGCGATCGTGCTGCGGACGTGGCCGTTCCATGAAGCGGATCTGCTGGTCAGTCTGCTGACGCGGGAGCAGGGTGTGGTGAAGGGGGTAGCGCGGCATGCGCTGCGGTCGCGCAGGCGGTTCGGCGGAGCGTTGGAGCCGGGGACGCATGTGTTGGCGCACTACACGGAGCGGCCGCGCGAAGATCTGGTGCGGTTGGATAGCTTTGAGATTGTCTGGTCGCCGTTGCGGGCGCCGGTGGAGGCGCTACGGCTGGCAGGGATGCAGCTTGTGGTGGAGGTGGTGGAGCAGGCGCTGCCGGAGTTGGCTCCGGAGGACAATGTGTTTCGGCTGGCATTAGCGACGCTGCGGGCGCTGGAGGAGATAAGAAGTACCCAGGAGAGGGTTGCGGGGCGGGGTGAGGGTGTTTGGTTGCCGGTCACGTATTTTTGTCTGTGGATGTGCCGCCTGATGGGCTGGTGGCCGGAGTTGGGGCACTGTGCGGTGTGCGGTTTGGAGTTGGCGGGCGGAACGGTGTGGTGGTCGCCTGTGGCCGACGGGGTAACGTGCGGGGATGACCGGCGACCGCAGAGCCGGGCATTGTCGGCGGAGTCGGTGGCAGAGAGCTACCGGATGGGGCGGATGTCGTTGCCGGGGATGCTAGGGCAGGGCGGGTGGCCGCGGGAGCGAGCGGCGGATTTGCGGGCTTTTACGATCGGTGTGTTGGAGCGGCATTTGGAGCGGCGGCTGCGGAGTGCGGTGGTTTTGAGTTAAAAGTTGTGAAAAGCTTGCATATTGTAAGTGGCTAAAGCACGATTTCACAGAAACGCGGTGGCGTGGGCGTGTATTTGGAAGTGCCGAAGCGGAGTTTAGTCCGTGCGGGAGGCCATCAGGAGCATGAGGGCGAGGCGGTTGCGGCCGTTGTTTTTGGCTTTGTAGAGGGCGGTGTCGGCGGTACGAAGCAGGCTTTCGGGCATGCGCATGGAGCCGCCGTGGCGCGCGAGCGCGGTGGCTACCCCGATGCTAACTGAGACGTGGGTGTTTTTGTCCTCGGCGGACGGGGATGCATTGGGCAGCTGGAGATCCTGGACGGCGAGGCGGATGCGTTCGCCGATCTCGGAGGCCTCGTCGGAGCCGGTGCCAGGCAGGATGACGGCGATCTCTTCGCCACCATAGCGTGCGGCGCGGTCGCGGTCGGCGCGGAGATGAATGGCGACCACCTGCGCAACGGCACGGAGGCAATCGTCGCCGGTTTGGTGGCCGAACTGGTCGTTGAATCGCTTGAAGTGGTCGATATCGAGCAGAAATAGAGACATCTGCGAGCCCGTGCCGACGGTGGTCGCCCAGGCGGCGTCGAGGGCGCGGTCGAAGCCGCGGCGGTTGAGCAAGCCGGTAAGGCCGTCGGAGAAGGCCATAGCTTCCAGTTGGGCCTCGATGCGCTTGCGTTCGGTGACGTCGCGCATGATCATGACGGCCTTGTACTGGACGGGCCCATCGGAGCCGTCGACTGGGCGGGCGTACATTTCGAGCCAGCGATGGCCGCCGTCTTTGTGGCGCAGACGCACAGTGAGGGGGTCGGGCGAGCTGCCGCAGGGACGGTTTTCATTAGAGGCGGCGAGCATGACGGGGAGATCGTCATCGTGGACCAGGAAGCCGGGGCCGGTGCCGAGAAGCTCGGTGGGCTGCCAGCCGAGGATGCGCGTGCAGGAGGGCGAAACGTACTCCAGATGATTGTCGAAGCCGACGTAGCAGAGGATATCGGGGCTGTTTTCGGCCAGGGTCTGGAAGTAGGTTTGATCTAGCACGGACATGGCGTTCCTTTATTGAAACAATAGCGGGAATCGCAGAAGGTTCCTAGACGCAAAAGCGGTAAAGGGACTACCACGAAGGAACGTGGGGGATGGCCCGTTGGATTGGGCGGAGGTTACTTCCGTGCTGGGTTTCGCAGAGGGTTAGGCCGTTGTAGTGGCCGGGATTGGCTACACTGAACGGGATGAGTGTGCCCGCTAGCCAACATGCGTTGACGTTTCAGGAGATCTTGTTTGCCTTGCAGCGGTTTTGGGCGGAGCGCGGGTGTGTGTTGCAGCAGCCGTATGACCTGGAGGTGGGCGCGGGGACGATGTCGCCGGATACGTTTCTGCGGGTGCTGGGGCCGCGGCCGGTGCGGATCGCATACGCGCAGCCGTCGCGGCGTCCGGCGGACGGGCGTTATGGGGAGAACCCGAACCGGCTGTTTCGGCACACGCAATTACAGGTGATTTTGAAGCCTCCGCCGGCGGGGGTGCAGGAGCTGTATCTCCAATCGCTGGAGGCAATTGGGATTACTTTGCGCGAGCATGACATCAAGTTTGAAGAGGACAACTGGGAATGGCCGGTGGGGGGTGCCTGGGGCGTGGGCTGGCAAGTGATGCTGGATGGCCAGGAGATCACGCAATTCACGTACTTTCAGCAGTGTGGTGGCATGGATCTGGATCCGATTTCGGGAGAGATTACCTATGGGCTGGAGCGGTTGGCGCAGTTTGTGCAGGATAAGGATTCGATCTATGACATTGTGTGGTCGCGCGACGCGGTGACCGGGGCCGAGGTGCGGTATGGAGACGTGCGGCTCGAGGAGGAGCGGCAGTTTTCGGCGTACGCATTTGATTGGGCCGATGTGGGGGCGCTTTGGGAGCACTTGCGGCTGTACGAGCGGGAGTGTTTAGGGCTGCTGGAGCGGGCGGCGGGGGTGTTGCGAGAGGG
>CAXTTZ010000212.1:0-5249 GCA_964247325.1 uncultured Acidobacteriaceae bacterium
TCCCCTCGGCCGCGTCAGCGAGGATAAATCCCCCGGGGCCAACCCCGGCCCGCCCTCCCCCAACCCGCCCGACGGCCAACAGCAACAGGCCGCCGTCGAAGCGATCCAGAACACCGACGCCTACAACTGGGGCTACGATCCGGTGCACTACATGGCGCCCGCCGGCCAGTACGCCGTCGACCCCAACGACCGCGTGCGCGAATACCGCGACATGGTCAGCGGTCTCCACGCCTCCGGCCTTCGCGTCGTCCAGGACGTTGTCTTCAACCACACCTACACCGCCGGCCAAGACCCCACAGCCAACCTCGATGAGCTCGTGCCCAACTACTACCATCGGCTCGATGCCAGCGGCCTCGTCCAAACCGGCTCTTGCTGCTACGACACGGCCAGCGAACACCGCATGATGGAGAAGCTCATGATCGACACCGTCCTGCTCAATGCCCGGCAGTATAAAATCGACGGCTTCCGCTTCGACACCATGAGCCTCCACTTCACCTACAACATGATCGACATCCGCAACGCCCTCAACGCGCTGACCCCGGAACGCGACGGCGTCGACGGCAGCAAAATCTACCTCTACGGCGAAGGCTTCGAAACCGCCGAAACCGCCAACAACGCCCTCGGTCCCAACGCCAGCCAGCTCAACCTCGCCGGCACCGGCATCGGCAGCTTCAACGACCGCATCCGCGACGCCATCCGCGGCGGCTACATCTTTGCCTCCGATAACACCGACATCCAAACCCAAGGCTTTGCCACCGGCCTCGGCACCGACCCAAGTAGCTTTACTAGCCAAAACACCAACGCCGCCGATCAACGGACCGCGCTGCTCAACGACGCCGATCTCATCCGCGTCAGCCTGGCCGGTGCGCTCAAAAACTACACCTTCACCGACGCTCTCGGTCAAACCGTCACCGGCGCCCAGCTCACCTTCCGCGGGCAGCCGGCCGGTTACGCCGCCAACCCCCTCGAAGACGTCAACTACTGCTCGGTGCACGATAACCAGCCGCTCTTTGACGCGATCCAGATCAAATCCGCTGCTGCCGATTCAACTGCTATGCGCGCCCGCCGCCAGGTGCTCTCCATGAGCCTCCTCACGCTCGCGCAAGGCATCCCGTTCTTCTTCGGCGCCGACGACCTCCTCCGCTCCAAGGACATGGACAACGGCAGCTACAACTCCGGCGACTGGTTCAACAAGATCGACTGGAGCCTCGGGGGCAACAACTGGGGCATCGGCCTGCCGGTCGCCAACGTGAACCAAGCCCTGTGGCCAGTCGAGCAGCCACTGCTCGCCAACGCCGCCCTGAAACCTCAGCACCACCACCGCCGCCTTCCAGGATTTTCTGCGCATCCGCTACACCAACGGCCTCTTCCGCATGGCGACCGCGCAAGAGATCCAAAACAACCTGTCGTTCCTCAACACCGGCCAAAACCAGATCCCCGGACTCATCGTCATGAAGCTCGATGACACGGCCCACACCTACCGCGGCGCCGCCCACATCGTCGTACTCTTCAACGCCACCCCCGACACGGTCACCTTCACCAACCCCGCCCTCCAGGGCCTCGACCTCCAGCTCGACCCCGTGCAGCAAAACTCCGCAGACATAGTCGTGCGGCAGTCTACCTTCAACCCAAAAACCGGCACCGCCACCGTCCCCGGGCTGACCACCGCGGTCTTTCTAAGTCACCGCGAAGGCAACTAAAACTTTTCCTTAAAGGTGTAGTCCTCCTGCTTTTCTTTCTGGTTGTCCTTCCCGAAAGAAATCTGCTGTTTTGCCGAGCCAGGGCTACCCCAAAGATCAAGCGCTTCAACCCTAACCTCTACACCACCACGGACGAAAAGAGACCCGCCACGAGCGGGTCTTTTTTTGTTTATGACGGGCAAAGAAGTCGCATACCCCCAAGCGAGCACGCGGCTTTCGTCGCACGGGAACAAGGTAAGAAGAGCCTTGTTTCGGAATGCCGTTTAGGGCTGGCCTGCGATCACCGCAAGCCCTGCAGCTACCACCGCGAGATGCCGGCACATGGATCAGGCATCACTGACCCGCAAAAGCCATCTATTAGCGTTCAAGAATCGCGTTCAAGAAAGGAGTTTGGTGGACCTGATCGGGATCGAACCGATGACCTCTTCCATGCCATGGAAGCGCGCTCCCAGCTGCGCCACAGGCCCACACTCGGGTGAGTTCCCTCATTCTCTCCTGCCCGGCCCCTTCGCGTCAACGCAGGGGAACAACCCGCTTTGCCGCGGTGTCTAAGTCTTCAGAGTGAGCGAGCACTCGGCCGCCGGCGGCGCAGTTTCTCCGCTCCATCTATTCTCGGGTCAATTTGTTCTAGACAGCAGTCCCTCCAAAGGCCTACTGTAGTCTCCATTCTGCCGCACGGCGTGTTGTTTTCCCCAGTTTTTGCACCGAGGTTGGACCCCATGAGTGATCTGGCAACCGCACTAGCCCTTGGCGCCGAAGAGCAAAGCCTCGTTTCGGAGCTCAAAGCCGGCTCCGAAACCGCCTTCGCGCTGCTGATCGCCCAGTACAGCCGCCCCGTCTACTCGCTCATCGCCCGCAGCCTCCGCGACCCGGCCGACGCCGCCGACGTCACCCAGGAGGTCTTCATCAAGGTCTTCCGCAACATCCACACCTTCCACGAAGAGTCCAGCCTCCGCACCTGGATCTACCGCATCGCCGTCCACGAGGCCTCCAACCAGCGCCGTTGGTGGGGCCGCCACAAGCGGCAAGAAACCACCCTCGACGACACCCGCGAAAACGAAGAAGGCGAAAGCTTCTCGCTTGCTGACATGCTCGCCGCCAACGACGTTTCCCCTTTCGACCACGTCGTCCGTTCGCAGCTCCGCGAGCGCGTCGAAGCCGCCCTCCGTACCGTCCCCGAGGTCTTCCGCACCGCCGTCGTCCTCCGCGAAATCGAGGGCCTTTCGTACGATGAAATCGCCGACATCCTCCAAACCAGCGTCGGCACCGTCAAAAGCCGCCTCATGCGCGGCCGCACCGCCCTTCGTGACGCGCTTCGTGATGACGCCGAGGTTCAAAAAGCCCTCGGCCAAACCCACCTCCGCGTGAGTCCCGCCGCCACCCCCGGCATCACAGGTTAGGAGATCCTCCGTGAACGGCTCCGTCCTTACTTCGCTCGCCCCGCTCTCCTGCCCCGAAAGCCAGGAAAACTTCTCCGCTTACCTCGACGGCGCCCTCGACGGCGGCCGCATGCGCGCGCTTTCCGCCCATCTCGACACCTGCGCCACCTGCCGCGCCGAGTTCGCAGCCTGGCGCTCCGTTCAATCCGTCCTCGGCGAACTCGGCCCCGCGCCGGTGCCGCCCACTCTCCAAGCCGAACTGCGAGACGCCCTCGCCGGCGAACGTGGCCGGCGCTCCCACCTTTCGCCCACCCGCCGCCTCGCCGCTTTCACCCGGCGCACCTTCGCCCCGCTCGCGCTCCGCTCCAGCGCCGGCCTGGCTGCCACCCTGCTTTTGCTCGGCGGCTCGGCCTGCTTCCTCGGCCTAGCCTACCCCGTGCAGGCCAATGACGACCGCCTCGCCCACCTGTACGCTCCCCGCTTCCTTTACGCCCAAGCCCAGCCCGCGCCCATTCCCAGCCGCGCCGGCTCCAGCGCCGTCCTGCTCGACGCCAAGGTCGACGCCCGCGGCCGCGTCTACGACTACACTCTGATCGATGGCCCCAGCGACCCCCAAACCCGCCTTGCCATCCAAAAGAACCTCCTCAGCAGCGTCTTCAAGCCCGCCACCATCTTCGGTGAGGCCGTCCCCGGCGACGTCATGGTCGTCTACATCACGACCACCGTCTCCGCCCACAGCTAACCCTTTCTTGGCATCTCAGAAGGAAATCTGCTGTTTCCTTTGCCTTGCCTTTTTAGCTGTCCTCCCAAAGGGAATTTACGTTTACCGTCGCTTTTGCCCTTGCTTTTTTAGTTGTCATTCCCGAAGGGAATCTGTGTTTGCTGTTGCTCCTGCCTTTCTTGCTTGTCATTCCCGCAGGAAATCTGCTTCTCCGCTCATCCCATCACAAATCTGTCCTCTCGACCGGAGCGATAGCTTCACCGTCGCCTAGTACCGTCGCGTAGCGGAAAATTTGCACAATCCTAAGTCACCCTACCCCCGCGAAGACCACCCTCCCTTCCCCGCAGCCCCACTCCTGCCTACACTAGATCCTGTGCTGCACGCTCTCCCATGCCGCTTCCTCCTCGCCGCTGGCCTCGCCCTCGCAACCCTCGCTGCGCCGGCCCAAAGCTCCTCTTCCAATCCCAGCGCCCCCCACGCCGACGACCCCGCCGCTACATCAAACCGTCCGCGCGCTGCCCAGATCGAGCCTGGTGGCGCCGCCGTCGCCCTCAGATATAGCGAACCGCTCTTCACCCTCGCCTCCGCCCTCAACGCCTGCGGCTACGACGCCGACCTCCAGCACTCCGCCCCGGTCCGCCTCAAAGTCCGCGCCGAGCTCAACGAAGCCCTCGCCGCCAGCGAACCCGCCCGCGCAAGCCGCGACGCCCTTTGCCAGTACATCGCGCAACATCGCCTCAGCGACCCCGGCCTCAATATCGGCCAATACGTTTCACTCGCCCTTTACCTTTCGCCCCCGCCCGAACTCGCCCCCAACGTTGACGAAACCGAGCTTCCTCCGCAAGCCACCGCCGTCGTCAACATTCTCCCGCTGCTCCGCACCTTCGCCGAAACCACCCAACTGCACCTCCTTTGGGTTCGCCACCGCACCGAGTACGAAGCACTCGTCACCCGCGTCCACGGGCCCATGACGCAAACCCTCCTCCGCACCAACATCTACCTCCACCAACCCGTCTCCTCCTACGACGGCCGCCGCTTCCTCGTCCTCCTCGAGCCGATGCTCTCGCCCGCGCTCACCAACGCGCGCATCTACGGCTCCGACTACATCATCGTCACCTCGCCCAACATCAACCCCACCGCCGACCCCGTCCGCCTGGACGACATCCGCCACATTTATCTCCACTACGTCGTCGAGCCTATGGTCTACAGCCGCGGCGCTGCCATGCAGCGCATCCAACCGCTGCTCCGCGCCGTCGCCGACGCCCCCATCGACTTCCTCTATAAATCCGACATCAACGCCTTGCTCACCGAGTGCCTCATCAAGGCCATCGAAGCGCACCTCTACACCATCGCCGCGCCCCCGCCCACCAAGCCTCGCGCCAAAGACCGCGCCGCCGCCGGCCGTTACGAGGCCGAAAAGGCCATCTACGACCGCCAAACCGCCGCCGA
>CAXTTZ010000213.1:0-5160 GCA_964247325.1 uncultured Acidobacteriaceae bacterium
GCTTTGGTCGCGTGCGCCGGTTTCTGTGGCGACGTGGCGTTCCCTGCGGGAGCTCAGGGCAGAGCTGCGGGAGGCGCGGTATGAGGTGGCAGTGGACCTGCAGGGGACCTTGCGGTCTGCGGTGATTGGGAGGATGGCTGGGGCCGGGGCGTTGGCGGGATTTGGGGATCCACGGGAGGCCCTGGCCGGGTGGATGTACCCGCGCCGGATCGAGCGGCGGGGGACGCATGTGGTGGAGCAAGGGGCGGCGCTGCTCGGCGAAGCGCTCGAGGTTCCGTTGCAGCCCGCGGCTGTTCCACTACCGCAGGATGGGCGCGCGGAGGCTTGGGTTGCGCAGGTTTTGGCAGAGTTGGGGATGGCAGAGCCGTTTGCGTTGCTGCTGCCCAGGGCGGGATGGGAAGCCAAACAATGGCCGGCAGAGCGGTTTGGGCGCTTGGCGCGAGCGCTGGCTGCTGCCGGCATGGGAGCGCTGGTAAACGCTGCGGAGCCGGGGGATGCGCTGGCGGAGCAGGTAGTGCAGGCGAGCGGAGGTGCGGCGCGGGCGGTCGTGGGCGAGGTGGCGCAATTGATCGCGCTGACGCGCCGGGCGGCTTTAGTGGTGGGCGGCGACTCCGGCCCGGTACATCTGGCGGCTGCTCTAGGAAGACCGCTGGTGGCGCTGTTTGGGCCTACAGATCCGGCGCGTAATGGCCCTTGGGGGATGGGGCCGAAGGAGGTGCTGCGGCATCGGGATTCGCCGACCACGTACAAGCGGCAAGGGGGCACGGACCCGGGTTTGGCGCAGATCGAGGTAGAGACGGTATTTGAGGCAGCCATGCGGGTGGTCGGACCTCCGCTTGGGGAGACAAAATGATTTGAGACAATGCGGGAATGGCCTCCGGCGCGAGAAGGACATGGCAGCGCGTGACACGACGACTGCGGGTGCCGCTGGGGTTTGTGACCGCGGGCGTTTTCTTAGTGACGGCGCGGCCGCGAGGACGGGCGCTGGCGGCGGGGTTGCCGGCGATTCTAGGCGGGCTGGCGCTGCGCGCCTATGCGGCGGGGTATGTGCGCAAGAATGCGGAGCTGACCCGCACCGGGCCGTATGCCTACACGCGCAACCCGCTGTACCTAGGGTCCATGCTGATCGCGTTTGGCTTTGCAGTCGCGGCGGGGCGGGTGCGCTTGGGGGCGCTGCTCGCGGTGCTGTTTTTGGCGGTGTATTGGCCGACCATTTTGGCGGAAGAAGCGTATCTGCGCGAGGTGTTTCCTGAGTTTGCGGCGTATGCGGCCGCGGTGCCCCGGCTCTTGCCACGACGGTTGCCGGCGCGGCAAGAGGAAGAGCGGCAAGAAGCGAGGCAGCAGGGCGCAGCGCGGCGGTTTTCGCCGGAGCGTTACCGGCATCACCGCGAGTACAATGCCCTCATGGGGGCGGCTGCGCTCTATAGCGCCCTGGGCTGGCGTGCGTGGACGGCGCGGCGTGGCCGGTAGTTACTTTGGCTTGGGGGATGATCGACGTTGAAGCAAAGGACTTCCCCGGCAAACGTATGGGTGGTGCTGTGCGCTTTGGGCGGTTGCCTGGGGCCGAATGGGGCTGTGGCTCAGATCTTTGCCCCGAAGCCGCCGGTGCCGCAGCGGCCCATTCCGACGCTGCAAGCGCCGCAGGGCAGCTTCACCTATCCACAGCATGAGACGCTGACGTTTTCGGTGGATTGGCGGGTGTTTACGGCTGGAACCGCGGTGTTTCATCTGGATGCGAGCAGCGGGGCGGAGCGGGTAACGGCCACGGCGGACTCGGTGGGCGCGGTGAACACCCTTTTCCCGGTGGTGGACCGGTTTCAGTCTGGGTTTGACGCGAAGACGGGGTGCTCCACGGGCTTTAACAAGCAGGTGCAGGAGGGGCGGCGCAAGATCGCCTCGGAGCTCACCTTTGACGCCGCACACGGCAAACAGAATGAATACAGCCGCAACCTGGTGAAAGGTACGGCGGTGCGACGCGAGGCCAATATTCCGGCGTGCGTGACGGACTCGCTTTCAGCAATCTTCTATACGCAATCGCAGCCCTTAGTGGTAGGGCAGACAATCAGCTTTCCGCTGGCGGACTCCATGCGCACGGTGACGGTGGGCATGAGGGTGGAGAGCCGCGAAGAGGTAAAGACGCCCGCGGGCACGTTTCAAACGCTGAAGGTGCAGGCGACCGCGGAGGAGGGCATTGTAAAAAACCGCGGCCACATCTGGATCTGGTACACGGATGATGCGCGGCACCTGCCTGTGCAGATGCAGGCGCGGCTGTTTTGGGGAACGATCACGTTTCATCTGCAGTCGGTGGAGTTGAAGTGAGCGCCGGCGTTCGAGGGTTTCGGCATCCAAAGAGAGGAACAGTGAGCGGAAAGGCGAGCGAAGCCATGAGCAAGATGTTGAACAACCAGGATGAAGTGATGGCGACCGAACCGGTGCTGTATTCGGACGAGGAGCTGGTGACGGTGGCGGACTTCCCTGATCCGGCGACGGCCAATATCGCGCGCACGGCGCTGGAGTCGGCGAATATCTCTGTGTTTTTGCAGGGCGAGAACGCCAATAGCCTGCTGCCGGTGGCGTTTGGGGCGCGGCTGCAGGTGCGCCCGGAGGATGAAGGCGCGGCGCGGGCGCTGTTGGCGGACTTTGAGGTGCGGCCCGAAAGCCTGCAGGACGTGACGGAAGCGGAAACGGCGGACGAGCGGAGTCTGGGCAAGGGACGGGAGCTGCTTTGAGCCGGCCGCGCGCGGTGGTTTGCCTTTCGGGCGGCATGGATTCGACCGTGTGCGCGGCGTTGGCGGCGCGCGACTTTGAGGCCTACGGGCTGCACGTCAGCTATGGGCAGCGGACTGAGGCGCGCGAGTTGCTTTCGGCGCGCGAGGTGGCGCAGTTGGTCGGGTTGCGCGAGTTGTTGGAGCTGCGGACGGAGTTGTTTCGGCGCATTGGCGGGTCGGCCTTGACGGACAGCGCGATCGCCGTGCCGGAGGCGGCGCCGCACGGGATGGCGGGCGCGGCCGGGCGGCAAGGGGCCGAGGTGCCGGTGACCTATGTGCCGTTTCGCAACGCGCATTTTTTGGCCGCTGCGGTGAGTTGGGCGGAGGTGCTGGGCGCCTCGACCGTGATCCTTGGGGCGGTGGAGCAGGATAGCTCGGGCTACCCGGACTGCCGGCCGGCGTACTACGACGCCTTTAATGCGCTGATCCGGGCAGGGACGCGCGAGGGTACGATTCGTGTGGAGACGCCGCTGATTTCATTGCAAAAACGAGAGATTGTGAAGCTTGGGGTTGAACTGGGCGCACCGCTGCATGTAAGTTGGTCCTGCTATGCAGGTGAGGTCGAAGCGTGCGGCGTGTGCGAAAGCTGCGTGCTTCGGCTGCGGGCCTTTGCCGAAGCCGGCGCGGTGGACAGGATACCGTATGCCGCCCCGGCTGCAGACACCCGAGCCGGGACGGCAGCACAGACCCGGTCCGCTGGCAAATAGAGATTTTGAGCAGTGAAATCGGCTGGGTGCGCCAAGGCACCGGCCCGGAGAAAGAACTGATGACTTCGGACATTTCTATGAGCAAGAAGCAGCTTTTGAAGGCAGGACGCCATGCCGTTGCCCTGCTTGCCCTTGTGCCCACAACCCTGGCGCATGCGCAAGAAGCGGCGGCCAAGGTGCATGGGCACGTGCAAAACGCGGCTGGGATTGCGCTTTCGAGCGGGCAGGTGAAGTTCACCAAGGACCTCACAGTGCCGTTCAAGGATGAGAAGTTCACCAATACGGTGGAGATCGACAAGGAAGGCAACTACACGGCGACCGGTATCGCGCCGGGTGAGTACTTCATCTATGTGCAGCAGGGCGCCAATGCGGTGGATCGGATGCAGGTAAAGCTGGCTGCGGGCGAAGAAAAGACGGTCGACTTCGACATGACGCGCGCCGAGTACCTGGAGAAGATGTCGCCCGAAGAGAAGAAGACGCTGGCCGAATACAAAGCGAAGAACGCAGCCACAGTAAACGCGAACAAGCAGATCGCCGGGCTGAATGCGACGTTGCAAAGCGTGCGCGCGGATATGAAGTCGCCTTCGCCGAACTTCGATAAGGATCTGACGGACATCAAGCAAGCCACCGACGCGCGGCCCGAAGAGCCGTTGCTGTGGGCGACGCAGGGCGAGGTGCAACTGGCGCAGGCCGATCATGCCGCGGCTGAGGATCGCAAGAACAAGGTGGCGCCCAACACGGATGACAAGGTGAAGACGGGCTACAGCGACGCGATCACGAGCTATAAGAAGGCGGGGGACCTGATGGCTTCGGCCAAGACGCCGAATGCGGCACAGCAGGCTTCGATCTATAACCAGCTAGGGACGATTTATGGCAAGGCCGGCCAGCCGACGGATGCCTCCGCAGCGTTTGACAAGGCGGTGAGCTTGCAACCGGCGAGCGCGGGCTTGTACTACGAGAACGCAGCGGCCACGCTGTACAACTCGAAGCAGGATCAGGCGGCCCTGGATGCGGCGAACAAGGCGATTACGGCCGATCCGAACCGGGCAAAGTCGTACTACATCAAGGGTCAAGAGCTGCTGCAAAAGGCAACGGTGGATAGCAAGGGTGCGATTGTGCCGCCGCCGGGCTGTGTGGATGCGTTCCAGAAATACCTGGAGCTGGCGCCGGATGGACCGGAGGCGCCTGCGGTCAAGGAGACCCTGACGGCCATGGGACAAAAGGTGACCACCAAGTACCGCGCGCCGGGAGCGAAACGGTAAGACGGTTGCGTGGCAAGCTACGGGCCCCGGCGAGCATCGCGCTTGCCGGGGCTTTGTGATTTGGGGCTCGGGTGGCTGGCAGGGAGGAGGCAAGATGGAGCGCGTGCTGGGGTTTGAGGAGGCGTTGGGCGAAGTGCTGGAAGCGGCAGCTGGGCTTTCGGTGGCGGGGGTTACGGAAGGATTGCCGCTGGAAGCCGCACAGGGGCGGGTGCTGGCGCAGGCAATCTG
This sequence comes from uncultured Acidobacteriaceae bacterium, assembly GCA_964247325.1. Lineage (GTDB taxonomy): Bacteria > Acidobacteriota > Terriglobia > Terriglobales > Acidobacteriaceae > Granulicella. Next base: position 4,966 of record CAXTTZ010000213.1, read on the forward strand.
TGCCGACCGCGACCAACCGCCATTTGCGCGGGCGACCCGGGACGGCTACGCGGGGCGGGCGGCGGCGCTGAATGCGGACGGCGCGCGGTTGGTGGGGAGCGTGCGGGCGGGGGAACGTTGGACGGGCAAGGCGTTGAGCCCGGACGAGGCCGTGGAGATCATGACGGGCGCGCCTGTGCCGGAGGGTGCCGACTG
>CAXTTZ010000214.1:0-5127 GCA_964247325.1 uncultured Acidobacteriaceae bacterium
GCCCACAGCACCGCTGGCCGGCGCAGGGGGAGGTGCGTTGCCCCCGGCGGGCGCGGCCCCGCTTACGCCGGGGAGGCTGCCGAGCATGGCATTCGTGGACTGGGCTTGCCCTTGCACGTCAGCCAGAGATTTTTCCATGCGTTGCAGCCGGGCTTTCAGCTCGTCGATCGAGTCGTTGAGGGCCTGCACTTGCCCTGAAAGCTGGTCGTTGCGGGTACCTTGCGCGTCAGACGTAGTTTGCAGCTTGGTCTGCATGCTGGTGATGGACAGGGACATCTTGTTCACCGAGTCGACCGTTTGTTGCAGCAAATCGCGAAAGACGCCCATGCGTTCGTCATTGGACTGCTGCAGGCGAGCGACGGCATCTTGGAGCTGTTGCACCTGCGTTTGCAGCTGCACCATATCTTTGCTGACGGCGAGGGCAGGCCTGGTGGCAAACGAGAGAACAAGAAGAGCTGGAGCAAAGCGGCGAAGACGCGAAGAGGGCATAGCGTCGGGACTCCTGTGGACAGGTCTGGCAAATTCGGCACTTACAAGCTCGGCAAGTACAAGCTCGGCGATTAGCGGTCTATGGTGAACTGCGCGCGGCGATTTTGCTGGTAGCAGCTTTCGTCCTCTTCCGTGCAGAACTGACGCTCTTTGCCGTAGCTGACGACACGAACGCGGTCGGGGGCGATTCCAGCCTCTACCAACGCAGTTTTGGTGGCGTTGGCTCGGTTTTCGCCGAGGGTGATATTGTATTCGGCCGAGCCACGATCATCGCAGTAGCCGCCAATCAGGACGCGGATGTTGGGGTGCTGATTGAGATAGCGGGCTCCGGACTCGACGCGAGACTCGGCCGTGGCATCAAGATCAAAGCTGTCATAGCCGAAGAAGACATCCTGAACGGCTGCATGAAAGGCGGCGTCGGACCCGGTAGCGCCATTGTCTTCGGTGCCCGTATTGGCCGCGGTGCCGCCGGGCACGGTGGGCACGCGGACCGTAACGCGGACGTTGGCTTCGGTGGTGCCGCCCTCGCCTTTGGCAACGAGGTGGAAGTTGGTCGAGTTCGCGGGAGACACAGTTTGCGTGCCGTTTACGGGCACGTCGCCGATACCGTCGATGGAAGCGCTGGTGGCATTGGTGGTGCGCCAGTTCAGCACCACCGGCTGGCCTAGGTCGACGGCCAAAGGATCGGCAGTAATGGAAGCCGTGGGGGCGGCGACGCCGGAGCCAGGGGGGAGAGCATTCACCGGCACAGGCGCCGTTTTCTTATGGCACCCTGTGAGGCTGATCGCGAGCAGGCTGAGCGTGAGGGTTGATCTTACGAGGAAGGACGAACGGCGTGCGTGCATTTCTGGGTTCTCCGGCGGCGGCTCTTGCGTAACTACTGGCGAGTGATCGTGTGAGGCTCGTGGACGCGCATCCAGTGTATGCGTTTTGCGCTAGGTTGTCGGGACGGGAGGTGGTGGCTAACGCCAGCTCCAGTTCGGCATGTCGGCGCCAGCCTCGGTAAGGGCGTGAAGGCCGGTACCGTCGGCGAGCATGGTCATGAGCCGGGTATGGCCGGCTCGGCGGCTCGAGGCGTTGGCAAAGACGAGGTGGCGGCCATCGGGCGACCAGGAAGGAAAGTCGCAGCGGCCAATGTCGTGCGTCAGCTGAATCCAGCGTTTCGAGGCGACCTCCATGACATAAATGTCCTGGCCTCCCGGGGCGCCGGGGCCGTATTTGCGATCCCAAGCGTAGGCGATAAACTGACCGTTTGGCGACCAGGAGGGCGAGGTCGCGTAGCCGCCGTCGGTCATGCGCTGCACGCCGGAGCCGTCGGCCTCCATGATGTAAAGCTGGGGAAGGCCGGTACGCCCGCTGATCCAGGCAATTTGTGCGCCGGTTTTCGGATTCCAGGTGGGCGAAACATCGGGTCCGCGAAAGCTTGTTAGACGATGGGCGGCGGCGCCCTGCGCATCGGAGACCCAAATTTCGGGATCGCCGGTGCGCGAGGAGGAGTAGGCCAGCTGCTGACCATTGGGCGACCAGGCGGGGGACACATTGGTGCCTCCGGCCGAGTTGAAGGCTACGCTACGCCCGAGCAGCAGGGAATACATGCGGATCTGGAAGCCGTCGCGGCCGAGGGCGCTGAAGGCCACGCGCGAACTATCAGGCGAGATACGCGGCGACAGGGAGATCTCGCCCCCGTGCGTGACCGCGTGCTGATTTTGGCCGTCGTAGTCCATCGCCCAGATTTCTTTCGTGCCGCTGCCGGGAATATGGACGTAGAAGATCTTCGATTCGGCGATGCCCTGGATGCCGCCCCCGAGCCGGAAGATGATCTCGTCGGCAAACTTATGGGCGATCTGGCGGGCGCCGTCTTCGGTGGCGGCGCCATCGTAGCGCTTGGCGAAGACCTGTGGAAATTGAGGGTTGCGCGCATCGTCCAGGAAGCCGTTCACGACGAGCTTGCCCCCGGGAGCGCCGAGGCTGCCAAAGGCGACCATGCCGGCGTTGGCAGGGGCAGCGGCCCATTGGTCCAGCTTGATCTCGGTGGGAGAGCCGGGCCTGGTCTGCGGGGCCATGCTCTTGGACACCAAATCGAAGACGCCTGCATTGCCGAGGTCGGCGAAAAGCGTGCTGTCGAAGGCATGCACGAGCGTGGCGCTGGAAGAATCAGCGGCATCGGGCTTAAAGTCCGCGGCGGCAAGACGCAGTCGCTCGGCGCCGGTGCTGGTTTCCAGGTGGAACGGATCTTGGGCGCGGGCAAAGGTCGCGAGCGCAAGAACCGATGCCACGGCAAAGGCGCGCCAGATGCCCAGGCGGGAAGGGATAAGGCGACTTAGGTGTGCCGGTCTGCGAAATGTGCTGCTCAAAACTGCCATCCTCTTTACTCTAGCCGTCCCGGCGTGTGGCGTGGTGTAGCATCTTGCGACACTCGGCGGCAGGCTGTTGATTTTCCACGGCTGCTTGTAGCCCCTCACGGCTGCTTGTAATCAAAGCTGAACTCGATGGTGATGTGGTCGCCCAGAGGAAGGGGGCCAAAGCCGTCGACGCGTTGCACCGCGCGCAGGGCGGATTCATCCAGGGTAGCCGAGCCGCTTCGGGTTTCCACGCGGATATTTCCGGGTTGGCCATCGCGGTCGATATCAAAGAGCAGCGTGACGCGCCTGCCCGCCGAGCTGCGCGGATCCACTTCGCCTTTGAACCAGTTTTGCGACACGCGTTGACTGACCCCGCGGAGATAGTAGGCATAGCGGGCGCCAAACGCGCGGTTTTCGACCGTGGCCGTGGCCGTGCCGTTTTGGGATTGCGTAACGGCCTCGGGCAGCTGCGCCGCGGTGGTCTCGCCGGTCTGCGCCTTGGGCGTTTCGGGCGTGGGTTGAGGCCGCTTCACCGAAGGCGCCTCGCTGGGATGGGCGCGAAGATCTGGTTTCGGCGGCGTTTGGCTCCGAACCGGGGCCGGCTTGACCACGTTTTCCGGCGTCTTCGCCTTGAGAAGAATATCGGTGGGGCGTGGCGGCGGCTGCGTGGCTGCCTTGGGCGGCGGCAGCGGAGCCTCGTTAACATCCTCGGAGGCGAGGACCTGTTTTTCCACAGGTTTGGCGCGAGGCGGAAGAGGGATGGCCGAAACCATCGAGGCCTGGATGGAGCCGACACTGGCAGCCTGCTCGCCCCATCGGTCGTGGCTTGTAGGTCTGAGCAAGGCGGCTCCGGCCAGCGCCACGGCGAGCAGGAGGTGGAGGCCGACAGCGCCGGCCATGCCGCTGCCGAACCGGTCAGGGTCCTCGAATTTGTCGAATGGCGAGTGAGCCGGTACTTCGGTCATGACACGATCGTGGGAAGGTCAGCGGTCAAAGGGCTGTGTAACGATGCTGATATTGGTGATGCCGGCCTGTCTTACGGCATCCATGACGGAGGCAAAGGCGCCGAAGGGCACACGTTGGTCGGCGCGAACATAGATCGTTTCTTTGAGGTTGCGGGCTTGCCCGGCGTTTGCAAGCAGTGTCGGAAGGTCGTGCACGTTTACGGGTTTGTCATCGAGAAAGACATTTTGCTGTTTATCGAGTGTGACGACGCGGTGCTCTTCGGTGAGCTGGTTGACGGTGCGCGTTTGTGGAACGGCGACCTCGACCCCGCTCTGCAGCACCGGGGCGGTGACCATGAAGATGAGCAGAAGCACCAGCACCACATCGACCAACGGCGTGATGTTGATGTCGGCCAGCGCGGTTTGCGTGCGGCCCCTGGCTGAGGTGAAAGCCATGGCTAGAAGGACCTCCGGCGCTCTTCGCCGGTGTAGGCCGGCGTTTGCACGAGCGGTTGTGGAACGACCGCGGCAGGCGGTTGCGCGTGCGGAGCGACCAGCGCCGCGTTTTCGATCGCGTTGAGCAGCTCGCGGCCGAAGTCGTCCATACGGGCCGCAAAGTCGCGCAGCCGGGCGGTGAGTTGGTTATAGCCGACAAGGGCGGGCACGGCGACCACCAGACCCGCGGCGGTAGTGATGAGCGCTTCGGAGATGCCTGGGGCGACCGCGCGCAGCGTCGCCGCACCGGCGGTGCCGAGTCCATGGAAGGCGTCGATGATGCCCATCACGGTGCCGAAAAGGCCGACAAAGGGAGCCACTTGGGCGATGGTTGCCAGCCAGGTCATCCGTTGCTCCATGAGGGTAAGTGACTCACTGGCGGCGGTTTGGGCGGCGCGCTCAAGGGCTTGGGGGTTGGGTGGGGTGCCTCGTCCACCGGCTTGGCGCTGGTACTCGTCGTGAATCTCGTGGAAGACGGCGACCAAGGGGCTGGGGCGGAACTGTTCGGCTACAGCGGCGACTTCGCTGAGGCGGCCGGACTTGCGGAACGCGCGGACAAATCGACGATTTTGGGTGTCGGCTTCTTTGAAGGTCCGCCACTTTGCGATCATGACCGCCCAGGAAAAGACGCTCATGACCAGCAGCAAGGCCAGCACGGTAAGCGCGACGGGGCCGCTGTTGTGCAACATCTCCGATAAGGCACTGCCGTGGGCGCCCGCCGGAAGCGCACCCAGCGAGGAGCTGGATGTGCCGGCGGCTGTATCGGGTGAGCCTGTGGGCAGGGTTTGGAGCAGAACAGCAAAAGCGAGCATAAGGCGCTTCCAGTGTACGGCGGACCGAGGGCGGGGAAGGAAGGG
>CAXTTZ010000215.1:0-5116 GCA_964247325.1 uncultured Acidobacteriaceae bacterium
GCCCCTGTACCCCCACGACCCCGCCCGTGCGGCCGCCCTGCTGCAGGCCGCCGGCTTTCACCCTGACGCGCACGGTATCCGGCTACGGTTCACCCTCAAAACCTCCACCGACGAGACCACCCGCCTCGTGGCGCAGGTGTTGCAACAGCAGATGCGCGCCGCCGGCATCGATCTCGCTTTGCGTTCTGCCGAGTTCGGCACCTTTTACGCCGACATCACGCGCGGCGCCTTTCAAATGTATCTGCTGCGCTGGACCGGCTCCAACGAAGATCCCGACATCTTCCGCTACGCCTACAGCACCGCAAGCTTTCCGCCCAAAGGCGGCAACCGCGGCCACTACAGCAATCCCCGCGTCGATATCCTGCTCGGGAACGCAGCCGCGGCGACCGATCCCTCAGCCCGCACCCAAGCTTTATTCGAGCTCCAGCGCACCCTCGCCACGGACCTGCCAAGCCTTCCGCTCTGGTACCCCGATATCGTCGTGGTGCACTCGAAGCGCCTGGGCGAAGTTCATCCCGAACCCGGCGGAACCTTCGGTTTTCTACGTACGGCGGTGCTCCACTGAGCCACGCGTACCACTTTTGATGTACCCGCACCTGTCCGATAATCAAAATAGGACACCCCATGCCGGCCTGAAAGGTCTAGCATAGAAGGGTCATGGCTACTCGATCTGCTGCTCTCGAATCCAAGCTGAACCGTCCCGCGACCACGGCCGCCCCCAAGCCGGAGGGCCATAGCGGGGACGGCGCGGCGCAACGTGAGGTGGCCTTCGACATCTTCCGCCGCTGGGGCTTTCTCCAAGCGTCACTCGATCCGCTCGGTCAATACCTCGCTCCGGAGCCGTTTCCTACCCCCGCGCCCGAAGGCCCAGCCTCGGCTGAGGCTCGCGCCTTTTACTGCGGCACCATCGGCGTCGAATTTATGCACATCGCTGCGCCGGAAAAGCGTGTCTGGATCCAGGAACAGATGGAGCGGTCCTTTCAGCCAGCCGATCAGCGGCGTATTCTTTCCGGCCTCATTCGCGCCGACATCTTCGAGCAGGTCATCCAACAGCGCTACCTGGGCACCAAGCGCTTTTCACTCGAAGGCCTCACCGCGCTTATTCCCTTTCTCGATCAACTCTTTACCACCGCCGCCGAAGACGGCGTAACGCGCTCCCTCTTTGCCATGAGCCACCGCGGCCGGCTCAATGTCATGGCCAACACGGTCGGCCGTGACGCCTTTGAGATCTTCTCCAAATTTGAAGATGTCGACCCGCGCTCGACCATGGGCGGCGGCGACGTTAAGTACCACATGGGCGCCACCGGCGAGTTCCACACCGCTACCGGCAAAACAGTTTCGCTGCATCTGGCCTCTAACCCGAGCCACTTGGAAGCAGTCGATCCCGTGGTGATGGGCCGCGCCCGCGCTCGCCAGGAACGGGTCGGCGAAGGCGGCAAACGCTCCATCCTGCCCATGATCCTTCATGGCGATGCGGCCTTTGCCGGCCAAGGTATCTGGGCCGAAACCCTCAACCTCGCCAGCATCCCCGGCTACAACGTGGGTGGCACGATCCAGGTCGTGGTTAACAACCTGCTCGGTTTCACCGCCAACCCCGAAGAGTCGAACTCGTCGCGCTTTGCCACCGACCTCGCCAAGCGGCTGCCGATCCCTATCTTCCATGTCAATGCCGAGGATCCCGAGGCGGTCGTGCGCGTGGCCGAGATGGCCGCCAACTACCGCCAGACCTTCGGCTCCGATGTCGTCATCGATCTCATTGGCTACCGCCGTCACGGCCACTCCGAGGTCGACGACCCCACCGTCACCCAGCCGCGCCGCTACGCTCGCATCAAAGATCACCCGCCTCTCTATAAGCTTTACGCCGAAACTCTAGGCGTCGACCCCACCGCCGAGGTCGCCGAGGTCCAAAACCGCTTCCTGGAAGCCCAGCGCCGCGCCGCGAAACAGGATGCCAAACACGACGGAACCGCCGGCTTCGTCGTCAAGCGCATGCACGAGCTGCCTTCTTACTGGGAGCCCTACTGCGGCGGTGCGCTCGCTCCCAGCGACCACCCGCGCACCGGGCTTGACGCAGCTGAGATCCAATCCCTCACCACCGCGCTCACCCGCGCGCCCGAAGGCTTTCACGTCCATCCCAAGGTCACTAAGCTACTCGAGCAGCGCGGCGAGATGGGTGCAGGCAAACGGCCGATCGACTACGGCTTCGCGGAGCTGCTCGCCTATGCGTCGCTCCTGCGGGCGGGCACGCCGATCCGGCTGACCGGTCAAGATTCACAGCGCGGCACCTTTAACCAGCGTCATGCGGTGCTGATCGACACCGAAACCGAACAGCGGTGGTCGCCGCTGGCGCACCTGGGCTCCCAACCGGACGGCAAGCCCCAGGGCCGCTGGGAGGTCTACAATTCCATGCTCTCCGAGGCTGCCTGCCTCGGCTTTGAGTATGGTTTCGCTCGCGACTTCCCCGAAGCGCTCGTTTTGTGGGAAGCCCAATTCGGCGATTTCGCCAATGGCGCCCAGATCATCATCGATCAGTTCCTCGCAGCCGGCGAAGCGAAATGGGGCCTGCTCTCCGGCCTGGTCTTGCTGCTGCCCCACGGCTACGAGGGCCAAGGCCCAGAGCACTCTTCAGCCCGCGTCGAACGCTATCTCCAACTCGCCGCGCAGGACAATCTCCAGATCACGCAACCCTCCACCGCCGCACAGTACTTTCACCTCCTGCGCCGCCAAGCGCTGCAACGCTGGCGCAAACCGCTGGTCGTCTTCACCCCGAAATCCATGCTGCGCCACCCCGATGCCCTCAGCACCGTGCCCGACTTTGCTGCCCCGCACTTCCAAACCGTGCTCCCCGACAGCGAGATCAAGAAACCTCGCCGCTTGCTCGTGTGCTCCGGCAAGATCGGGCACAACCTGCGCGTCGAGCGAGCCAAGCGCGGCATCGACGATGTTGCCATCCTCTTCATCGACCAGCTTTACCCGTGGCCGGAACACGAACTTCGCGTCGCGCTTGAACGGCATCCCGGCGCAAAAGACATCGTTTGGGTCCAAGAAGAGCCGGCAAACATGGGCGCGCTCTCCTTTGTGATGCCCCGCCTGCGCCAGATCGCCCACGATCGCCCCGTCATTTCGGTGAAACGCACTGCCTCGGCCAGCCCCGCCACCGGCTCAGCCAAAGCCCATGAGCTAGAGGAGAAAACCCTGATCGACCTTGCCTTTGGGCACTAGAGCCTTCTCCTTCAGTAGGCGTAATTGCTGCTTTCGTCTTTCTGGTTGTCATTCCCGAAGGGAATCTGCGTTTCGTCCGCCGATACCCTTCTCTCCAGCCCAACATAAAAACATGTGACAACGCCACAGTATCCTCGATTCGGCACACCGTTCGGTTGGGTGCTCCTGTGCGCCCTCGCTAGCCCACTCCACCCGCAAGCAGCGCCCACGATTCCCGCGGCGGACACCCTTACGCCGCTGCCGGATGCGCGCACCCTGCTTAATGAGGTCGCCCGCAATCAAGCCAAGCTCGAAGCGCTGCAAAAGGACTACACCTACCACGTCCACCTTGTGCAGCAACAGATCGACAAGCACGGCAATGCCAAAAAGATAGAGACCACCGACTCAGAAAGTGTCACCGTCGAAGGCGTGCGCATCGACCGGATCGTGGCCCGCGACGGCAAACCGCTCACCCCCGAGGAGCAGGCCAAAGAAAACGAGCGCATCGAAAAAGAGGTCGCCAAAGCCCGCGAACGCCGCGCCAAGGCGGCCAATAAGGGCGAAGACACCGACCCAAGCGGCCGTCCGATCGTGCCCTTATCGCGCATCTTGGAGCTCGGCACGTTCTCCAACCCGCGCCGCATTACCTTGGAAGGCCGCCCAACCCTTGTACTGGACTTCACCGGCGACCCCAAAGCCAAAACCCGCAACCAGTTCGAGACCGTCATTCGCGATCTAGTCGGCACCGTCTCCGTCGACGAACAAGACCGCGTGCTCGTGCGCGGCGAAGCCCATTTCGTCAATGACTTCAAAGTCGGCGGCGGCTTGTTAGCTGACATTCACAAAGGCTCCGCCTTTGATTTTCATGCCCGGCGCATGCAGGATGCCGTTTGGCTTCCCGCTACCATCGATGGCAGCGGCAGTGTGCGCGTGCTCCTGCTCATGCACTTCGACGGACGGTTGCACCTGGAAACCAGCGACTACCGCCGCTTTCGTACCAGCGCCACCATCCTTCAAGGTCACGGCGTGATCGGGCCGGATGGACAGCCCGAAGCGGATCCCGCAACCCCCGCCAGCCTTACAAAAGCACCAGAGGGTTCCGGGAAGCCGTGAATGGACCTACCACAAGCTTCCGTTACTTAGACCTGTTTCCTTATCCAACGTTCAACTGCTCAACGAGAAAAGGGAGACAGGTGACCTCCCTTTTTCGATCAATTCATCGTTGTTACAGCGGCTGTACATCCGAAGCCTGCCAACCCTTCGGCCCCTTCACCACGTTGAATTGCACGGCTTGACCTTCCTGCAGACTTTTAAAGCCGTTCGTGTTGATCGCCGAGTAATGCACGAACACATCTTCCCCATTCTGCCGGCTGATGAAGCCGAAACCCTTCGCATCGTTGAACCACTTCACTGTTCCCTGTTCCATGTCCTACCAATCCTTGTGTCGGTGTAACGCTGAATCCAAATCGCGGCTTCGATCGGCGAATGTCCGGCAGAAACTGTATTTGTTTCAAACGGTGAGCAAATGTTAGCACGGGATCTGAGGAAATCTAGATTATTTTCCTTGCCCTTTCCTCACCCACCAAATACCTGCGCTACACCCCGCAATACCGTAGCACCAACTGCTCCGCGACCTCAGTAACATCTTGCAAACTCATATGCGTCGAGTCCAGAACCACGGCATCCTCGGCCGGACGCAACGGCGACTCCGCCCGGCTTCGGTCCCGCGCATCGCGTTCACGCAACTCCCGTAGAGTTTCCTCGCTCGCGGCGCCGTCTGGCCCTGACACGCTGTTGTCCCCATTTTGGCGAAGCCGGCGCAACCCACGCGCCTCCGGCGCTGCATCTAGGAAGATCTTCACCTCGGCATCGGGAAACACCACGGTGCCGATGTCGCGGCCTTCCATCACCACGC
>CAXTTZ010000216.1:0-1179 GCA_964247325.1 uncultured Acidobacteriaceae bacterium
GTGTAGATCTCGTACTACCACTTATCAATAAAAAGCCGGAGTTGGAGGTGATCCCACTGCTGGAGGAGCTAGGGATCGGGCTGGGTGCCGTACAGCCCGCTGGGCAAGGGCTTGCTGACCGTGGCGATGAGCGCGGAAACCACACTGGGGAGCGGGGATTTGCGGAGTACGCTGCCGCGGTTCCAGCCGGATGCAATGAAGGCGACTCTGGCGTTTGTGGAGCTGCTCCAGACGATCGCGCGGGAAAAGGAGGCGACGCCGGCGCAGATCGCCCTGGCTCGGCTGCTGGCCCAAAAGCCATGAATCGCGTCGATCCTGGGGACAACGAAGCCGACGCGGCTAGGAAAAAACAACGGCGGAGCGACGGTGGAGCTGACGGCCGAGGACCTGCGGGCGATCGACAAGGGATCGGCGAGGATCGTGCCGGAGTGGAACCGGTATCCGGAGCACCTGGAGGCGATGACGGGGCGGTGAGGTTCCGGGGAGGGATGCTGTCCGCGTCGCGATGAGTTATAAAAAGTGCGCTCACATACATGTATTTCTCTCAAACCGCTCTGCTGTCAGGGCAAGAGGGTACAAGGGCTTGCGTGACATCCGAAGAGGTCCCTGAGTCAGATTTCTTCACACAAGCACTTGTAGAGAGCACAGCACCCAGATGGCGACGGCAACAACTAAGGCGATCGCAGCAAATCCACGGTGGGTATCCAAGAACAAAGCGGCACATGCAAAGGCTACTGAGGTTGGACCGCAGGCGATCCAAGCAATGCCGACGATCTTACGCACAACCAGCGACTGACTGAGCGGTTCACCTGTCAGTGCAAGCGCCCCAATCACGCCGGTAAACACGGCCGATTCGAGAAAGCAAAGGCTAAGTGAGATGAAGGCTAGTTTACGAGTTTTCCAACTGAGAATGACTGTTCTCACCAGCGACGCCTATTTGTTCTTGAGTAAAGAAAAACACTCCGCAGGGCAGTTCACCATATCGGTTCAGTCTTCTAGTCAGCAGCGAAAAAGGCCGCCCGTTGCGGGGCGGCTTTCGTTGTGGACCAAGGGAAGGGCTCATTGGCCGGCAGCAGGCGCAGCGGGGGCTTTCGCGCCGCCGGTGTACCGGACCTGCCAGATGGAGCCGGAGCCGTCGTCGGTGACGAAGAGCGAGCCGTCCTTGGCGACGGTGACGCC
>CAXTTZ010000216.1:1279-5109 GCA_964247325.1 uncultured Acidobacteriaceae bacterium
TCGGGGTGCTTGCCCTCATGGCGGGGGTCTTGGTGGCCGCCCATGTACCACCAGGGCCAGCCGTAGAAGCCGCCCTCCTGGACGTGGGTGATGTAGTCGGGGACAAGATTGTCGCCGAGGTTGTCGCGCTCGTTGACCGAGCACCACAGATTGCCCGTGCCGGGCTGAATGGCCTCGCCGACGCAGTTGCGGATGCCGGAGGCGTAGACCTTCTCGAACTTGCCGTCGGGGGTGAACTCGAGCACGTCGGCGCGGTGCTCTTCCTCGGGATGGGTGTCGGGGTCGTCGACGTTGGAGTGGGAGCCGACGGAGACGAGCATGTGCTGCCCGTCGGGGGTAAAGGCGATGTCGCGGGTCCAGTGGCCGCCGCCGCGGAGCTTGCCGCCGCCGGGCAGGTCGGCGAGGGCCTCAGAGGGCTTGGACGCCTTCAGGTCGCCGTTGGTGTAGGGGTAGCGGACGACCGCGTCGGTGTTGCCGATGTAGACGTATTTGGGGTTAGGACCTTCAGGGTAGAAGCGGATGCCGAAAGGCATGTTGAGGTTGTCGGCAAAGGTGGACACCTGCTGCGGCTTGCCGTCGGGGCCGACGCCGCGGAAGACCATGACCTTGTTCTCGTAGGAGAGGGCGACGAAGAGGTCGCCGTTGGGCGCGGTGCGGATGAGGCGCGGCTGGTTGAGACCGGTGGTGTACTGGGTGACGGTAAAGCCGACCGGGGCTTGAGGCAGCGCGCCTTCGGGACGCGCGACTTTTTCGGAGCCCGCGTCGACGCCGGGGGTGGCGTAGGGCTGGGGCAAGTCGGCGACGGTGATGCGGCGGGCGGTGCCGGGCTTTTCCTTGGAGTAGTCGGTAAAGGCGGCCTGGCCGGTGAGGACGGGCTGGGTCTGCTGAGCCTGGAGGGCGGAGGCGGAAAGGAACAGGCCGGCGAGGGCGAGGGTGCTCGAGCGCATGCGTTCTCCTGCGGGGAAGGGTCGGTGATGGTTGGATGCGAGGTCGGGCTCCGAGTTTCGGCGAGGCTCCGCTTCCGCGTTTTATGAGGTGGTCGCAGGATAGATTCTCCCCAGATACCACCCCGGACGCCCTAGGCGTTCAGCAGCAGCAGCCAGAGTCGTCCGGTCCGGCAGCCGCAAAATTCCTCGAACGGTCCGAAGTTCGGCGGACGCCTTTGAAGCAGAACTCGCCCGTCGGTGGCCTCTGGTTCGCGAACGAGGACGCTTCTCCGCGCGCTGTTCACTTCCTAAAAAGACGACTCCTCGTTACCTATTCACGAAGCAGTGCCCGCGTGGGGCATCGGAGCGGTCGCTCTGCACAATCTTGCATCCCGCTTACGCTCGATTCCGTCTGCCAGGATGTGAAGTGCAAGGAAATTCAGTTCCTTCCAGTCACATGTTTTCCAGACAACTGAATGAGACTCAGGGCATAGAGAGCGCCTTCGCAGTGCCGTAAACGAGGAGATTGTCTGGAATCCAATCTACCCTAGCCGATGTAGTTCGTTCCCCGCCGACTTTCGGAGGCCTACGTTGGTTCAGAAAGCATTAGCCCGCACCCTTTAGAGCAGCAGGCAAGTACTGGGTTAGGGGTGAAAGTAGTCACTCTGCTCCAGATCGGCGAAGAGGTTGGGATGTTTCGGTTGCCAACCCATTCTTTCTCGTGTCAATGCGCTGGACACTGGATTATCAGCCATCACGAAACCTGCCAGGAAGCTGAACCGCTTCGCCGCTTCGTTGGCAGGCTTACTCACGATAGGAATCTTGAGTCTGCTTCCGATGTGCTCTGCAATCTCGCGAAACGGAATACCTTCCTCCGCGACCGCATGATAGGCGGAGCCTGCCGGCCCCTTCTCAAGAACCAAACGGAACAGATGCGCCGCATCCGCTTTGTGGACAGCGCCCCAACGATTGCCGCCGTCGCCGATGTATGCCGATTCGCCCTTCTTCCGCGCTGTTTTGATGAGTAAAGGCACGAAGCCGTTGCGATCGTTGGCGCCGTGCACAGTGGGCGGCAGGCGAATGATGGAAGTGCGGACACCTTGGGAGGCCAGCTTCCGCAAGACGGCTTCAGTCGCTCCGCGGGGGCCACCAGCCGAATTGGGATTGTAGGGCTGGTCTTCCGTCGCGATGCTGCCCGGCTTCATTTGCATGGTGCCGAAGGTGCCCAGAAGTGGTCTGCCGCTGCCTTTGAGTACATCGCCCATCGTCTCTAGTGCGTGACGATCTGCGTCCAGAGCAGACTGGAGAAAGCGCCCGAAGATACCGGTGGGAAGGCCGCCCAGAAAGACTTTGAGCCGAGTACCCAGCGGAATGTGAGTGACTTGGTGATAGAAGGCGGTGTGAATGACGCCGTCCGCTTGCGCCGCTCCGACGCGCAGCACGTCCAGATCCTCGATGTCGCCGCGCAAACTTCGCGCCCCGGCATCTGCCAGCTTTTTGATGGAAGCGTCGGAACGCGCTAGGCCGGTTACCTGGTGCCCTGCGGCCACGAGCTCGTTGACTATGGTGAATCCGAGGAGCCCTGTGGCTCCCGTAACAAAAACCTTCATTGATCTTCCGTCCCTTCCGAGGGCGCACTGATTGCGCCTTCAGAGGAGAGATGAGAGATGGGCGAACCAACGGTATACTGAAACTCCTGAGTTTTGGTCTGTTCGTCCGGAGTTGCATGGATCCACTTTCAAACGTGTTGTCACTGCTGAAGCCTCGCAGCCATATTTCGGGCCGTTTCGATATCGGAAAGAGGCAGTCGATCTGCTTCCCGGAGTATGAAGGTATCAAGTGCTATGCCGTGCTGTCCGGCACATGCTGGCTCACCAGGGCGAATACAGAACCGGTGTTCCTTCGGCAGGGCGATTGTTTCTTGCTTCCCGGCGGTAAACCTTTTGCTTTGGCGACCGACAAATCTGCCCGTCCCGTAGCATTTGAAAGTATCCTCGCGGCCTTGCACCAAGGCCATCATGGCTCATGTGATGGAGAGCCCGCCTGCACCCTTGCGGGGGGATTTTTCGTACTGGACGGGAATCCTACCGACCTTCTGCTGGGCTTCCTGCCACCCGTTGTACATCTGCACAGCGAGGAAGAAAAGTCGGCGGTGCGATGGTCACTGAAGCGCATGACGGATGAGTTGCGTCATGAAAGGCTTGGGAGTTTCCTGATTGTGCAACAACTCGCTTACACGATGCTGGTGCAGGCACTGGGCGTTCACCTGACACATGCCTCACAGGATGCGGTGGGATGGCTCTATGCCATTAGCGATCCACAGATCAAGAAGGCGATAGCGGCTATGCAAGAAAACCCGGCTGGGGCATGGAGCGTGAAAGATCTAGCCCAACAGGTCGGAATGTCTCGCTCGGTCTTCGCGTTGAAGTTCAAGGAGAAGGTAGGGGAAACTCCAATGGAGTATCTAACGCGATGGAGGATGCTTCTTGCAGGAGATCGTCTGACGAAATCCGCTGAACCGATTCTCGCGATTGCTCTTTCTCTGGGTTATGAGTCAGAGAGTGCCTTTGGTAAGGCATTCAAACGAGTGATGGGATGTCCCCCGGGGCGGTACAGCCGGAAGCGAGACCTGCATGTCGCTCACTCAAGGAAAGAAAAGCGGCTGACGTAAATATTCGTTGATACCGACAGTGCCGTTGTCGTCAGCAGTGGCGGCCCCGGCATGCCAGCTGCGAAAAGCTGAACAAGACCGAGCCGGCATGTCCGAAAGCTAGAGAGGCCGGAGGCACCGCGTGAGCGGGGAGCGCCTGGGGAGCGGGGCAGCGGCTACTCGACGGTAACGGATTTGGCGAGGTTGCGGGGTTGGTCCACGTCGCAGCCGCGGCGGACGGCGATGTGGTAGGC
>CAXTTZ010000217.1:0-5104 GCA_964247325.1 uncultured Acidobacteriaceae bacterium
CGCATACCCAGCCTCTCGCCACCCTTGCAACCCACCCCGCAAGGGTCGCACCCGCCTTACCCCCAACCGCCGCAACTCCAGCGCCACCTTCGCGCTCGTCTCTTCGTTGGGGCACGTGCAGTACAGCACCACATCGCGGTCCCTGGGAATCAGCCGGTGCCGCTGTCGCAGCTCCTCCGGCCCGATGCGCAGCGCGTGCGGCAACGTTGCCGGGTCGGACTGCACATCCATTGGGTGACGCAGGTCCACAACAAAGGGCGGCTCGTGCCCTCCACGCTCCGCATCGCCCATCATGGCCAGTAGCTGCTCCGGCTCTAGCCGCAGCCCGCGCAACTCCCGCAGAAATTTGAGCCGCCGCACATACCGCACCACCAACACCCCTACCACTGCCAGCAGCACCACGGGCACGCCATACCGCGCCGCCACCGCCAGCAGGTGCGAACTGCGCTCCACCAGATCCCCTAAGAATCGTCCGCCAAACAACCAGGCTCCCGCCCACAGCAGCGATCCCGCCACGTCGTACAGGAGAAACTGCGCGTAGGGCAGCCCCGCTTGTCCTGCCAGGGGTGCCGCCAGCGTTCCCAACCCTGGCACAAATTTCGCAAACAACATCGTCGTTCCACCGCGCCGCGAGAGGCTCGACTCCGTCCGCGTCACGCATGTTGCTGCTTCGAATGAAAACCTGCACAAGACGTTCACGATGCGCGTTCCATAGCGCCGTCCCAACCAAAACCACATCGAATCGGAGAGCAAGCACGCCAGCAAAATCAACGGCAGCACCAAGGCCACATGCAGCCGATGCGCAGCGCTTAGCGTACCCGCCGCCAGCAGCACCGGCACGCTTGGAATCGGCACCCCCGCCTGCTCCACCAACACCCAACCGAACAGAATCGCATACGCATGGCGCACAAACGCGCGCAACAAAAACGTCATCGATCCTCCTTTCGGACCACAACCTTAGGGCAGGGAACTCACTCCATAGATGCCCTGGCCGCCCGGGCGTCGCAAACTCCGGTCTTGCCTGAAAAGGAAATCGGCGCCCGCATGTACGCGAGCGCCGCCTTTCGCCCCGGATTTATTTCACATGCACGTCCGGCTCCACCGACATACCCGGCCGCAGCGCCTCATCCCGGTTTTCTTGATCAAGGTTGGTGAAATCAATGCGCACCGGAATCCGCTGCACCACCTTCACATAATTGCCCGTCGCGTTCTCCGGCGGAAACAGGCTCAGCCGCGAGCCCGTCGCCCCGCCGATCTGGGTCACCTTGCCCTGGAAGTGGCGTTTGCCAAGCGCGTCCACCTTGATGTCCACCTCTTGACCCTGTCGCATCTGTCGCAGCTGCGTTTCTTTGAAGTTGGCCGTCACCCAGAGATTGGTCAACGGCACCACCGTGAGCAGTGCCTGACCCACGCTCAGGTTGTTGCCCACAGCTACATTCTTACGGCTCACAATGCCGTCGATCGGCGAAATGATCTTTGTGTAGCCCAAGTTTAGCTTCGCTTGATCCAGCCGCGCCTGCGCTTGCTTCACGCTCGCCGAGGAAGCCTGCACGCGCGCCTGCTGCGCCGCCACCTGCTTAGGGGCGTTCTGCTGGCTTTGCTGCTGCTGCGCCCGTGCCGAAGCTAACCGTTGCTGCGCTGCGCTCACCTGCTGCTGCGAGGCCACCGCGTCACGCTGCGCCTCGTCCACCTGCGCCTGTGCCGCCGTTGCCGTTGCCACCGCTGCATCAAATTGCTGCTTCGAAATCACATCGCGCGCCACCAGCGGCTTGTACCGATCCACGTCCGTCTGCGCTTTGAGCGCATTCGCCTGCGCCTGCAAGATCCGGTACTGCGCCGCCTGGGCTTGTGCCTGCGTCTGCTCCACGGTAGCCGTATTGGTCTGTACATCCTGGCCGGAGGTCGTCACTGACGTCCGCACGCTGACGCTCGTAATCGGCACATTGGTAGAAGCCTGCACCAGGTCCGCCTGCGCATTGGCCAGGTTCGCCTGCGCCTGCTCCACCGCTACCTCGAAGTCCTTGGGATCGATCTGCGCGATGGGCTGCCCTGCCTTGACCGGCTGGTTTTCATCGATAAATACCTGCGTCACCTGGCCGGCCACACGCGCGCTCACCTGGTACAGATCACCGTCGACCTGCGCATCATCGGTGCTTTCCGTGAAGCCGGAGCGCCAATAAAAGAAGCCTCCCAGCGCGATCAACGACAGCAAAACCACGGCGATAATGATGTTGCGCCGCGCTTTGGCCGCCGGCGGTGTAACTGGCGCGGCCTCGTTGTTGCCTTTGGCATCCGGCGCCGTGCGGCTGGCCGGGGCTACACCCTGCCCATTGCCGTCGCCGCCATTGCGCCCGTTCCCACCATTGCGGGCCGCCGCGCCATCGCGCCCCGGCTGGATGTCCACCGTGCCCGTGATAGGGGCTACCTGCGTCCCCACGCCCCCATTCGCTTCTTGACTCTGATCGGCCACGTTACTTTCCTCCGAGATAGTTCTTGTAGTTGGTCGTCGCTACACCCAGCGCCCGCGCCAGCTCTAGCTTGGCCACGTTGTGCTGATACAGTGCCGCGATGTATTGGTCATTGGCCTGCTGATCGGTCGCCAGCGCCTGCGATACCGGCAAGTTATCCGCAATGCCCGTCCGGAACCGCTCCTGCGCTTCGCGCAGCGCCTCATCGGCCAAATCCACATTGCTGCGCGCTGCCTGCACCAGTTTGGCCGCGGTTTCGATGTCCAGAATCGCATCGCGCACATCCGCATTCACCTGCTGGGTGTCATCAGACAGCCGCGCCAGAGCCTGGTCGCGCTGTGCCGCCGCCACCGCCTCATCGCCACGCGTCTTGGCAATCTGCAGCAGCGGCGCCGTAATCTGCCCGGTCGCGGTGAAGGTCGGGTGCAGATTGCCAAAGTTATTGCCCAGATCGCCAAAGTCACCACTCGCGCTCAGGGCTGGCAGCTGCTCATCAAAGGCCGCCTTGACCCCGGCCTTGGCCGCTTCCACGCGCTCCGCGTCCGCCTGCAAATCCTTGCGCACCTTGAGTGCCTGTTGGAACGCCGCCTCGGCCTGCGGGGTGTCCAACGCCGCATACGGCGCCGCATCGGTCAACGCAAACTGCTGCTCCAGCGGCAAACCAATGATCCGTGCCAGCGCGATCTTATCTTTCTGAAATTGGTTTGTGGTTGAAATCAAGGTCTGCTGCTGATTTTGGTAGTCGACCTGCGCCCGCAGCACATCCAGCCTCGGGCTTGTGCCCGCCTCGTGCGCCGCCGTGGCTTGGTCCAGCGAGAGCTTCGAGCTTGCCAGCTCCGCCTCCACCGCCGTGATTCGCGCCGCATCCGCCACCGCCAGCAGATACGCATTGCCCACCGTCAGTACCACTAGATCGCGCGCATCGTCCGCGCTGAGCTGTGCGGCCGCGAAGTTATGCTTGGCCGAAACGTAGTTCTGGATCGATTGCAGGTTGATCAAGTTCTGTGTGAGGTACGCCCGAAAGTCCACCACCTCAAACGGTCCCACGATCGGCTTGATTCCCGGAAAATTCAGACCAAACGCGGCCAAATTGACCTGCTCGCCCGTATACGTGGCCCCCGCCGTCGCTGTTGGCAGTAGCTGCTGCAGCTCGCTCAAACGCTGCCCATTGGCGCTGCGCACCGTGGTCATCTGCAGCACCAGGCCAAGGTTGTTTCTGAGCCCGCGCGTTACAGCATCATCCAGCGTCAGCCCTAGCACGCCTGCTACCGCTTTATCGCGCAACACGCTGCCGCGATAGCTCGGATCATTTGTGTTGCCTGTGTTGCCGGGCGTCACGCTCGGCCCCTGCTGCGAGAGCTGCCCCTGCGCCTGCTGTAGCGCCGTGATGTTGCCTGACGAACTGGCCCCTGATGCGCTGTTACCGCCGCCGCCGCTTACAGCCCCTGTTGTTTGTCCCCGCGCCGCGAAAGAGCCCAGCATCGCCGCTGCGACCACACCCAGGCTCCAGGCCGAACATCGTCCCATTCGCTCCATCTCTCCTATGCCACCAACGCGCTTGCGCCGCTCTCCCAACCCATTTCACCATCAGCTTTGCTCAGGGTTCTGTCGTTCGATGCCCCGGGTTGCACGTTGTATGCAAAAAAGAAGCGCCGAAAACCCCATGCACAACGAAAGTTGTAGACCCCATCGCCACCCACCCCTGCCGTACACTAAATACCGCAAGCCCACCGCCTCGCTCCGGAGCGCCCATGCCCCCCATCCGCGTCGCCGTCCTCGGCTACGGCCTCGCCGGCCGCGTCTTTCACTGCCCCTTTGTCAGCGCCATCCCAGGCCTCGAACTCGCCGCCATCGTACAAAGGACCCGCGACACCCCCTACACCCAGTACCCCCAGGCACGCCTCCTCCGCTCCCCCGAGGCAGCCTTCGCCGACCCTACCCTTGACCTCCTCATCGTCGCCACCCCTAACGACACCCACGAAGCCCTCGCCCGCAGCGCCCTCCAAGCCGGCAAGCACGTCGTCGTCGACAAGCCCTTGGCCCCCACCTCTGCCGCCATCCATGGCCTCATGGAACTCGCCAAGCATCAAAACCGCCATCTTATCCCCTTCCACAACCGCCGCTGGGACGGCGACTTCCTCACCCTTCAGCAGCTTCTTCGCGAAGGAACCCTAGGCCGCCTCGTCCGCCTCACCGCCCAGTGGGATCGATTTCGTCCCATTCCTCGCCAAGGCACCTGGAAAGAGGCTGCCAACCCTGCTCACGGCATGCTCCAGGATCTCGGCCCGCACCTCCTCGACCAAGCCCTCACCCTCTTCGGTCTGCCTGAGCGCCTTACCGCCGCTGTTCGCACCGAAAGGGAAGCAAGTGCCATCGAGGACGCCTTCGACCTCGATCTCGACTACCCGGACGGCCTTCGTTATAGCTGCCACGTTTCGATGGTTGCTGCCGAGGCCGCCCCACGCTTCCGCGCCCACGGCACCCTTGGAAGCTACACAAAGTTCGGGCTCGACTCCCAAGAGCCTCACCTGGTCGCCGGCGGCGCACCCCCACCCACGCTCGGTGCCGACACGCCCGCTGCTCCTTGGCTGGTGGAACCCGAAACGGCCTGGGGTACGCTCACCCTGGCCCCCGAC
>CAXTTZ010000218.1:0-5074 GCA_964247325.1 uncultured Acidobacteriaceae bacterium
GTGCCAGCACCTCAGCGCGCGGCGCCGGCGCGAGCAGGAAAGCGGCCAACCGGTCCTCCCCCACTGTCGTCCGCGCCGCGCATAGCAGCTCAAACAGACTCCCCGCGCCGAACAGATCCAGGTCGTCCGCATACAGGCTTTCCACCGTGTCCACCCGCACCGCCCGCGGTTGTAACCCCGCCCAGCGGTCCTCGATGCGCGCCCGCCCATGGGCAAAAAATGTCAGCAGCCGCTCCACCCGCGCGCGCTCGGCCAACACCCGACCATGAAAGTGCGCCGCCACCGCAAATCCGGCAACCGGTAACAGCAGAAAAGGCCATCGCACCGCATGGCTCACAAACACCGGCCAAAGCAGCGCGGCAATCGCCACGCCCAGCGCCAACCGCACGTAGCTGAACGCAAGGTGCGCCCGCCCGAGCCGCTGTACGGCAGCTTGAAAATAGCGTTCACGTTCCGCGTACATAGCGGCGGGCGAGGCCGTGCCGGGCACGTCCGCCTCGGCACGGGTTGAGCGATCGGTCACCACATCTCAATCTTTCACGACCGGCGTCGCTTCGGCATTCTTAGGATGACCAAAATTCACCAGGCGCGGCAGTGTAGCAAAATCGGACACTGGCACGCTGGGCAGTTACGGTATTCTTGCCTTATGCCCGCTACCGCCGATCCACGGCTTGCCAACCCTGTGCCGAACGCCGCGCAGCCGACCGAAATGGGTCCCGCCCCGTTTGAATCATGGGGCCGCTACCCGCAGTTTGAGGCCGATGTGCGCCCGCTCCATTGGCAAACGGACTTCCCCAACGTCATCCGCGGCGTGCACCGGGGCGCGCTGCCCGTCGGCATGGGCCGCAGCTATGGCGACGTGTGCCTGCTCGACCAGGGCACCCTGCTCAAGACCACCGGCATGAACCGGCTGCTGAGCTTCGACCCTGAAACCGGCCTCCTTACCGCCGAAGCTGGCATCACGCTTGCACAGATTCTCGACTTCGCCGTGCCCCGCGGCTACTTTCTGCCCGTCACCCCGGGCACCAAATACGTCACGCTCGGCGGCGCCATCGCCAACGACATCCACGGTAAAAATCACCACATCGCCGGCACCTTCGGCAATCACGTCACCCAATTCGAGCTCGTGCGCTCCGACGGCACCCGCCTCCATTGCAGCCCGACCGATAACCCCGACTACTTTGCCGCCACCATCGGCGGCATGGGCCTTACCGGTGTCATGACCTGGGCGCAGCTGCGCATGAAGCCCATCGTCAGCCGCAAGGTCGACTACACCGGCATCCAGTTTCACGGCATCGACGAGTTCCTCGACCTCACGCAGCAATCGCAGCACATCGAGTACACCGTCAGCTGGGTCGATGTCACCTCCACCGGCAAAAATTTCTGCCGCGGCGTCTTTATGCAGGGTGACCACTCACAGGAGCCCGGCCCGCTCAAGCCTTCCGCTGAGCCCAAGCTCGTCTTTCCCTTCGATCTGCCCGGCTGGGCGCTCAACGGCACCACTGTCGGCCTGTTCAACACCGTCTTCTTCAACAAGCAGATCAAGCACCGCGTCACGGCCCTCCAAGACTATGAGCCCTTCTTCTACCCGCTCGATATCGTCCTTAAATGGAACAAGATGTACGGCCGCCGCGGCTTGCTGCAGTTCCAATACGCTATCCCGTGGGAGCACGCGCGTCAGGGCACGGTCGCCATCCTGCGCGAGGTCGCCAAGTCCGGCCTGGCGAGCTTCCTCGCCGTGCTCAAGGTCTTCGGCGATGTCCCTTCACCCGGCATGATGAGCTTCCCGAAGCCCGGTATCACGCTCGCGCTCGACTTTCCCATCAAGCCCGAAAAGAGCTTCGCCCTTTTTGACCGCCTCGCCGAGATGACCTATGAGTTCGGCGGCCGGCTCTACCCCGCCAAGGACGCCCGCATGACCGCCGAGCAGTACCAGGCCTTTTACCCGCAGTGGGAGCGCTTCGCCCGCTACAAGGACCCCGCCATCACCTCAAGCTTCTGGGAGCGCGTGGTCGGCGAGAAAGGGATGCGTCGCTAAACCCCATGAACCCGATCCCCACGCTTCCCGGCACCACCGCTACCGCTGATCTACCTGAAACGCTCGAGCGCCAACCTGCGTCCCGCACCGCCCCACGCACGCCGGCGCGCAAAGCCGTCGTGCCCAAGCGCATTCTCGTGCTCGGGGCCACCTCCGGCATCGCCGAAGCCTCCATCCGGCTGTGGGCCTCGCGCGGCGAAACGCTCTTTCTTGTTGGGCGCAACCCTGACCGGCTCGCCGCGGTCGCCGCCGATGCGCGCACCCGCGGCGCCACCTTTGTCGATACCGCCGTCGCCGACCTAGACGATGTGCAGCACCACCCCGAGCTGCTCGCCCATGCGATCAACTCGCTCGGCGGGTTAGACGTGGCGTACCTTGCCGTCGGCGTGCTCGGCGATCAAGCCCGGGCCGAGCGTAACTTCATGGAAGCCGCCATGATCCTACACACCAACTTCTTTGTGCCTGCAAGCCTGCTCACCTGGCTCGCCAACTACTGCGCGCAGCGCCACGCGGGTACCCTCGCCGTGCTCAGCTCAGTGGCCGGCGACCGCGGCCGGAAGTCCAACTACGTGTACGGCTCGGCCAAAGCCGGCCTCACCGCCTTTGTCGACGGCCTGCGCAACCGCATCGACCGTGAGGGCGTTCGCGTCCTGACCATCAAGCCTGGCCCGGTCAAAACCGCCATGACCGAAGGCATGAAGGGCCAAGCAAAGTTCGCCGACGTCCGCAAGGTCGCCGCCACCATCGTCAACGCCATCGACAAAGGCCGCAAAGGCCCCGACGTCCTCTACGTTCCCGGCCTGTGGCGCCTCATCATGGGCGTCATCCGCGCCATCCCCGAAAGCCAGTTCAAGAAAATGAACCTATAACCGCCCAGAAAGCGTATCTCTAATTCGCTCACAACTTTTGTCATCTCGACCGAAGCGAAGTGGAGAGACCTGCATTACCCGGGCGATGCGGACGCGAGCCCGTAAGAGTAACCAGGGCAAGCCGCCCCGCTATAGCGCTTTCTTTCGGGTGTAATCCCCCTCCGGTAAAACAGCAGATTCCCTTCGGGAATGACAACCAGAGAAACAAAGGCAAGAAAGCGCTAGACACAATCACCCCACCCCTGCTGTTGCTGCGCCTGCTGCAACTGCCGCCGGGTCCGCGGCGCCTGTTCCGGCACCGCTTGCGCTCGTTCCACCAGCACCGACCAGTCTTCCGGCACGGGCAGCTCGCGGTCCAGCGAAGGTGAGCGATCGCTCGGCGTTACCCGCACCGCCACGGTCAGATCACTTTTTGTCCGCCCGCGAAACATCCCATGCGTCGGCGGCACATCGGCGTAATCGCGCCCAATTGCCGTGCGGATGTGGCGGTCGCCCGCAATCAAGCAGTTCGTTGGGTCAAACCCGACCCATCCCAGCTCCGGCAACAGCGCCTCCACCCAGGCATGCGTGGCCGAATCATCCGAGCGATCCTTCCACTTATCGCCGTGGTGGAGATAGCCGCTCACGTAGCGGCAGGGAATCCGCAATTTCGAGCGCACCAGCGCAATCATGATGTGCGCAAAGTCTTGGCACACGCCCGCTCGCGAGGCCAGCGCCTCCCCAATCGGCGAGTCCGCCCGCGTCGACCTCGGCTTATACGCAAAGGTTCTGTAGATCTGGTCGTTTAACCGGTGCAGCACACTTAAGGGATCATCGCGGCGCCGCAGTTCCAGCTCGGTGGCCAGGGCATCAAGCGACGGCGTCGTCACGGCAAACTCACTGGGCAAAAGCATCTCCCAAAAGTCGCCCGCCGCCACCTCTTCATCCAACTCTGCCCAGGCCTCGGGCGCGAGCGCGGGCGGCGGCGGCACATGCGGCTGCATCTCCACCAGTGACTCCGCCACAATCACCAACTGCCCATGCTGCCCCGGAATGTCGAAATGATGCACATGGTTGTGGAGGTGGTCGCGATAGCTGAACACCCGGCAGCGCGGCGTCACGGAGAGCTGAAACGTCAAGCACCGCTGGTTCGCATCCGAGCGCGGGTGCATTCGCGTCTCCATGATGCTCTCCGAAACCGGGCTCTCATACTTGAACTTCGTAAGGTGACGAATGGAGTAGTACATAGGCTCTCGTGCAAATGCAGGGTCAAAATGCGGGTTCATCTACGGCTCACTTCGTTGTTCCTTCAAGGGTGGTGTGGAGAACGAACAACGATCGGTCCTTCAGCCCCAGTTTTCAGCTTCAGCCTTAGCCGGCCAGCGCCATCTGAATCGGGTAATCCACATACAGCTGGTAGATGCTTTCGTGCATGGCCTGGCACTGCTTGTGGACGGAGTGGAGGTAGTCTACGACGTTGCCGCCGAGCAGCTCGTCCACACTTGCGAAGCTCAACTGCGCGCTTAGCCGGCCTGCCAGCCGGTGGAGCTGCTCCCCATGCTCCAGTGCGCTTCCAAAGCCGCTCTTTCTTCCAATGGCCTCCAGCGCGCACTTCACGCTTTCGATCGAGAACCGCAACGAATGCGGGAACTCCGCATCCAGCAGCAGGAACTCCAGAATGCGCTCCGGCGTCAGGTCTGCGGTGTACACCTTGCAGTACGCTTCAAACGCTGTGCAACTGCGCAGCAGGCCCATCCACTCCAGATAGGCGTTGCTCTCCGAAGCCTCTTCCGGCGAAGCCCACAGGTCTTCGTGGTAGGCCTCAAGCAGCCGGGCCGTAGCGGCGGCGCGCTCTAGGAATCGCCCCACCTGAATGAACTGCCAGCCCTCCCCATGGCTCATCGTCGAATCCGTCACGCCCTGAAACTGATGGATGGCCTCTAGGATCTGCTGCAAAAAGGCTGACGGCGCCTCGCTGGAAACCTCCGGCGCTTCGCTGTACAAGCGGCTCCAGTGCTCCGGCCGGTTCACCTCCAGGTACAGCGAGTTGAGCCGGTGCCACTGCTCGGTGGAGATTTGTTCACGCACATGCCGTGCATTCTCGCGCGCTTGTACGACACACGACACCACCGACGACTTCAGCTCCGGGTCGCAGGTCAGGGTGCCCGCCAACGCATACGCGTTCCCC
>CAXTTZ010000219.1:0-4992 GCA_964247325.1 uncultured Acidobacteriaceae bacterium
GTCGAAGGGGATGGCGCGGTCATTGATGAGGATGAGGCCGTCGGAGAGGAGGATCTGCTTGGCCTGGAAGTCGAGCAGGGTATCCTGCAGTGGCTCCGTGCTGGGGGTGGGGTGCTTGGGCACGGGCTGGTTGGTTTGGCCGTTTTTATCGACGATTAGGTGCGCGTGGGGCTGGTCGGCTTCGAGATAGTTGAGACCGATGTGCGATTGCGCGCCTTTGCCCACGGTATGGGACAGGAAGGTGTTGATCTTGAGGCGGATCAGGATTTTGGCGGCAGACAGGTAGGGCGCTTCGCCGGGGGCCTCGGTGCCGTGGATGACGAGGTTGTCGACCTCGATGGCGAGGCGCCATAGGCTGAAGGAGATGTGGCCGATGTCGACCTTGCCACCGGTGGAGTCTTCGAGGACGCTCTTCACCTCAGTGCCGACGCGGCGCTGGAAGTCGTTGGTGGTGGTGTACCAGGTAAGGCCGACGGCGAGGAGGACCAGGATGAGGAGCAGTGAGGAAAGGGTCCAGGCGAAGAAGCGCAAGACGCGGTGGCGCGGGCGCGGAGAGCGGGCGGACGCGGGCTCACCGGCGGTTGTGGGCTGGGGAGTCGGCGGCGGGGTTGGGGGCGGGATTTGATTCATGGCGCCTCCTCCCCGGGGTGGAGGATGGTGATGGAGCCTTGGGCGCGGAGGCTTTGGAGCCAATCGCGAAGGAGACTGGAGACCTGCTGCTGTTGCAGAACGTCCTTGATGCGGTCCTCAACGGAGCTGAGCGGCGCGGGTTTGACGTGCTCCTTGGCGTACTGGGGGAGCATGGTGTTCTGGTAAAAGGCCTTGACCTGCGAAGGGGAGACTGCGGTGCCGGCGCCGAAGCGCTCCTGGATAAAGGCGAGCACCTCCATGCGCTGCTTCCAGCGAGTGCGGAACTCCGTGACGGTGAAGCCGTGGTCCGCGAGATACTGCGTCCAGCCGGTGTCGGTGGTGCAGTCGATCTTCTGGCAGCCGGGGAGCGACTTGCGGAGATTGGCAACTTCTTTGTCGACGGCGGGACCGGGGACGAGCTCTTCGGGCTGCAGCTTGGCCTGCTGGAGGATGAGCGTGCGGTTGACGAGGCGCTCGAGCTCGCGTTCGCGCGTGGTCGCGGTACCCTGCTGGCTGGCGTAGGGCTGAATGTCTTCAAAGCGATGCTCTTCCTGGACGTCGGAGTCGAGCACGATGTCGCCGTTAACGATGGCGACGACGCGGTCAAGCTCGTCGCCGGGCTCGGCGGGCATCTGCGAGGGCACGGCCGTGGGCACCGGAATGAGGTTGGGGGTGGATTCCTGCTGTTGCTGGGTGCCCTGGGCGTGCGCGGCAAAGGGCACAGGCGCGAGCGCGGCCAAGAGGGCGAGCGTAGGGAGAAGACCGGGATGGAACTGCTGCGGCATGAGGGTTAGAAGGCCTGTCCGATGCTGAAGAAGAACTGAAAGTGGCTCGCCTGGCCGACATACGGCGGGCGCGTGGTGTAGTCGTCGAAGACGGGGTAAATGGGCGGATTAAGGTTGTACGCGAAGTCGATGCGGATGGGACCGACAGGGGTGTTGTAGCGCGCGCCGAGGCCGAGGGCGTGGGAGTAGTAGTTGAAGTTGCAGGTGCCCACGGCGTTGGATTGTTGCTCGGCGGGCGTGGCGCCGGGCGTACCGGGCGGGATGGCAACGTTGCGGCAGGTGTCTTGGTTGGGCTGGTGGAAGTTCTTAATGCTGGTAAACATGTCGCCGGGGTAGCGGAAGACGTTACCCATGTCGTGGAAGATGACAAACGAGACGTTATCGCCGACGTAGGGCAGGGTCGGGGGCGGGAGGCGAAGCTCGAAGGAGTTGATCACAGCGCCGGAGCCGCCGACAGGGTAGCCGGTGGTGAGGTCGCGGGGGCCGGCATCATTGATGCCGAAGCCGCGATGGGACTGCGCGCCGCCGGCGTACAGGCGCTCGGGCAGCGGGATGGGGTTGCAGGTGGCGTTGGTGGTGGCCAGGGTGCCGATACAGGCGGTTAGCGGTTGGCCGATGACATTGGTAGTGCCGTTGTTGGCATTGCCGAAGATGTTTTCAAAGCCCACGCGGAGGTTACGGGCAAAGGTGTACTTATGCCGGCGGCCGAAGGTGTAGTACGAGCTATGGGTCAGGTCGACGCGATTGAAGTTGGTTTGCGAGCCAAAGATCGAGTCGGCAATAAACTCTTGGGCGGAGAAGTATTGGCCGCGCGTGGCGTTGAGCGGGCTGGGGTCGCGGGTGTCGTGGAAGTAGGTGATGCCCGGGCCGCCGACGCGCACAGGCTGCGAGAGCTGCGGGATAAGGTTGGGCGAGATCTCAAGCGAGTTGGCATTGACATTGATGCGCCGGTACTGGAAGTCGTAGATGAAGTTATCGGCGAGGCTGAATTTTTGCGTGACGCGGAAGTCGGCCTGCAACGTTTGCGCTTGGAAGGTGGTGATGTTCTGCACGTTGGAGTAGCCGCCGGAGATGGTGGCCGTGAGCGCCGGGTTGCCGAGCAGGTCGGGGTTGTTGAAGCTCAAAGAGGCGATCTGCTCGAGCAGGCCATAGGTGGAATGAAGGGTGAGCGATTTTTGCGAGCCGCGGAAGTTGATGCGTGAGACATCGAGCGAAACGCGCGGGCTGGCGCCGGCTTTGCCGTTTTGGGCGGCGGTTTGCCCGCGGGTTTGGCCGGGGATGACGCCGGGCTGCGTCAGTTGCGCTTCGAAGCCGAAGCCGTAGGTAACATCCCAGCGCCGGGCCTCGGTGATCTGCACGAGGACGTTCTTTTCGGGGGCGTGGCCGGTTGGGTTTTGCACCGCCGCGTTAACCTCGTTAAAGAGCGCGAGGTTATAAAGGTTGCGCTGGGATTGGAGCAGCGCGGCCTGGTCGAGCGGGTCGCCGGCGTGCACCTCCAGCTGCGATTCGACTACGGAGCGCTTGGTGTGCTCGATGCCGGAAAGCAGGACGCGGTCGATGGTGACCTGCTGGCCTTCGACGACGTTGAGGGTTACATTGGTGCGAGTTTTGTTGTTGGGATCGACCTTGGGGTTGACCTCGACCTGCGCGTGGTCATAGCCGTGGGAGATGTAGTACGACAGCACGGCATCGCGGTCGTTGGCGAGCGTGATGAGGGAGAAGGGCTGGCCGGTCTCGGCGGAGACGAGCGAGCGGATGAACTGATCGCGTGAGGCGTCGACGCCGGCAACCCCGACCGTCCCGAATTTTTGCTGCGGCCCTTCGTCGATCGTGTAGGTGACGGAGATCTGGGCTGGTTTTTTGCTGCCCGCAGGCTGGTCGACGTCCTTCACGGCCGAGGTTACCTTGGCGTTCAGAAAGCCGCTCGCGGTGTACAGCGCTTGAATGGCCTGCTGGTCTGCCTTTACGAGCTGGGCGCTATAAGTGCCGTTGCGGATGTAGAGGCTGGCCTTTTTGACGCGCAGCCGCTCCTCGAGCGTGTCGGTGTCAAAGTAGTGATTGCCGACCAGGCGTATGGAGACGACCTTGTGCCGTTCGCCGGGCGTGACGCTGTAAATGACGTTGACGTGCCCGGTGCCTTCGCCGGTGAGCTTGACGGAGTCTTGGACATCGAAGAAGCCCTGCTGCTGCATGTAATCGCGCAGGTTGAAGGCGCCCTCGTTGAGCAGGTCGTTGTCGACCGCGCCCTCCTCATAGACGGGAATGAGTAATTTGGTGCGAGCCTTGGAGACCTTGGCACCCTCGATGACGACCCGGACGATGGGCCCTTGCTCGGCGAGGAAGTCGTAGTCAAGCTGCTTGCGGGTCGGCTGGTAGGTCTCTTTTTGGAGGCTGATGGTGCCTTCGAGGCGGTCGTTCTTGATATAGAAGTTGCGCACCCCGGCCAGGGCGGAGCTGGCGGTTTGGCGGGTGACCTTGGGCTCGCAGTTTTTGTCAAAGAGCGAGACGAGGCGCGAACAGTTGAGGCCGCCCTTTTTGCGGAAATCTTCGACGGAGATGCCGGGATCTTTGCCTTCGACAGAGACTTTACCGACGCGGGCGTTGGGGCCGATCTGGATTTGGAAGATGTTGTCGACCTGGTGGCCGACCTCGTCGCGCGTGGTAGTGACCGAGAGGGTGGGTTGGTAGTAGCCGTTTTCGGCGAGCGAGGTCTTGATGCCGTCGAGGGCGGCAGGAACCTGGGTTTCGGTGAAAGGCTGGCCGGGGTCGAGTTTGGTGGCAAACTCGAGCAGCGAGGCGAGGCGCTCGGAGCCGACGCCCGTGATAACGACGCGGCCGACATAGAAGCGCGGCACGCCGGCGTAGATGAGGATGAGGCCGCCCGCGGCGTCGACGCCGGAGACGCTGATGTTGCGGTAGCGGCCGCTTTCAAAGAGGCGATGGAGGTCGGCGCGCACTTTCTGCGGATCGAGCGGTTGACCGGTTTTTTGGCTGAGTTCGGCGAGCAGAGGGTCGTTTTCAGCAAATGCAACGCCGTCAAAGCGAATGGCGCCGACCGGCTTGCCGTCGTCTTGCCAGACGGAATGGGCGAGCGCCGGAAGAGGATTGTTGACGACGGGCGGATTTTGCGGCACTTTGGGCGCGCTGGGATTGGCGTTCTGGCTAGCCTCGGGAATGGCCTGGGGAGCAGAGGGGTTGCTCGAAGGGGTGGGCTCAGCGGCTTGGCCGGCGGCAGAGGCGCCAATGCCCGTAGGGCTCTGCGCGGGCGCGGGCAAAGCGCTGAGCAGCAGTGCGGCGCCGGACAGGACAGCGGCGGCCGCCATGGAAGGCTGAGCGGAGCATAAAGGCCGGTATGGCGGGCCTGCCAACGGCTGAGAGGAGGGATTGCTATGGATTGCGCTGCGCGGCACCGATGGTTGCTCTCTTTTCTTGGTCATGGTGAAACCGGTGCGCCGCTCGCGCCCAAATGGCGCGGAGAGCTTGCGGGGGCGGATACGGCTTGTCTCCCGAACGCAGGGTAATCCTTAGGACAGCGCATAGTACACAGAGCGGGGTGGGGGGGCGCGGGGTAGTTAGG
>CAXTTZ010000220.1:0-4990 GCA_964247325.1 uncultured Acidobacteriaceae bacterium
CCTTGGCGGAGGGTGAAAGGGAACGCTACGGGCGCGCAGGACGCCATGGTCCGCAACGGGTTTCGTTGTTTGTGGCGGGGACTTCTGGATTTGGTGCGGTATGGGCTCGGGGAGGAAGGCAGATTCCCTTCGGGAATGACAAAGAGGGCGACAGCAGTGGAAGGAGGTAGCTTCGAGTTACTGGGCGAACTCTAGGAGGGCGAAGAGGAAGACCCACAGCACGCCCATGGTGTGCCAGTACCAGACGGTTGAGTCGACGACGACCTGGCGGGTGGCCATGATGCGGGAGCGGTACAGGAGCCACAGAGCCCAGACAACGGCGCCGATGCCGAGGAAGAGGTGGGCGGCGTGGGTGAAGGTGATGAGGTAGAAGAAGTGGCTGGACGGGTTGGAGCGGAAAAAGACGTGTTGCGAGGCTAGCTGCTTCCAGGCGAGCCACTGACCGGCGAGGAAGAGGAGGCCTAGGGCGAGGGTGGCGGAGAGCCACAGCGTGGCGCGCTTGGAGGTAGGGCGGCCGAAGCCGAACCACTCGTCCATGACGTGGTGCTCGTGGAACATGGCGCGGCGGGCGAACTCGGCGGTAACGGAACTGACGAGGATGACGGCGGTATTGAGCCAAAGGATGGAGGGGATGGCGGTGGGGAGCCACTCATTGATGTAGCGATCGTAGGCGTCGAAGTGCCCGGTGGCTTTGGTGACGAAGAAAACGCTGACCAGGGCGACAAAGAACATGAGGTCGCCGCCGAGGGCGAAGAAAAGGCCGACGCGGGCTTGGGCGAGGCGCTCGCGGGGGCCTCGTTTGCCTTGGGGGCGGCCACCCCAGTTTTCGCCGTCGCCGTTGCCGCCGGTGCGCTTGTCGGTGGGGGGTTTGCGGCCTGAGCCGTTATCGCCTTCGCCTGTGCCAGAGCCATGCCGGCGATCGATGTCGGGGGGTGTGAGGATAGTCGGCATGGGAGCCTTGCGCTATGAGGGTTAGCCGTACCTATTTAGATTACTCCCGTTGCGGCGGGATGTCGTGCTCGCGCAAAGGCGAGGCGCTCCACTGCGGTAAAAAAGTGTCGTCTTTGAGACTGTACTCACAAGGAGCGCGAAAGACCTGAACCGCGGGGGTACTTGGGGCAAGGACGGCGTGCGGAGCCAAGGCCGGTGACCACTCGAGCGTGGTGGCTTGCCAGGGGTTGGTTTGGGTTTCGCGGGGGCGGCGGAAGGCTTGGATCAAAGCGAGAAGGAAGGGAAGTTGGAAGGCAACGAGGAAGAAGGCGGAGCCGCTGATGTGGCGCTGGAGCGGCATGGTGGAGGTGAGCAGGGCGGAAGCGGGACCGGGAAGGCTGTTGAGCTGGGCATAGTGGCGGGGCTCGCCGGTGAGGCCGGTGAGGTGCATAGGGAGAAAGACGGAGTAGGCGCCGAAGAAGGTTCCAGCGAAGTGGACGCGGCCGAGCGGTTCGGACAGGCGACGGCCGAAGAGCAGCGGGGCCCAATAGTAGGTGGCGCAGAAGAGACCGAAGACCCCGGCCATGGCCATGATGAGGTGAAAGTGGGCGACGACGAAGAAGGTGCCGTGGAGGTACTCGTCGAGAATGGGCTGGGCGAGGATGGGGCCGGAAAGGCCTCCGGTGACGAAGAGCGAGACGAAGCCGAGGGCGAAGAGCATGGGCGTGGTGAGGCGAGGGCGGGAGCGCCAAACGGTAGCGAGCCAACTGAGCACCTTCGCGGCGGCGGGGATGGCAATGGCGAGCGAGGAGACAGAAAAGACCGTGCCGGCGAAGGGGTTGAGGCCGGCGACGAACATGTGGTGTCCCCAGACGGCGATGCCGAGTAAGCCGATGAGCAGCGTGGTGGCAATCATGAGGCCGTACGCGAAGACGGGGCGGCGAGCGAAGTTGGCCAGCACCATGGAGGTGAGGCCGATGCCGGGGAGGATGGCGATGTAGATTTCGGGGTGGCCGAAGAACCAGAAGAGGTGGAGCCAAAGGAGTGGGGAGCCGTCGCCGCGGTGCTGGAGGAGGACGCCGGAGACGAGGTCTTGGGCGGGGAGGAAAAAGCCGGAGTGTAGGTGGCGGTCGCAGAGCAAGAGCAGGATGGCGGCGAGGAGGCCCGAAAAGGCGAGCACGGCCAGCAGCGCAGCGGTGAACCAGGCCCACACGGTCAGCGGAAGGCGACGCCAGGTCATGCCGGGGCAGCGCAGGCCGATCACGGTGGTAAGAGTGTTGACGCTGCCGAGGGTGGAGGCGATGGCGAACACAGCGAGCGAGGTGAGCCAAAGGTCCATGCCGGGGCCTTGGCCGGGGCCGGCGAGCTCGGTGGCGGAAAGCGGAGGGTAGGCGGTCCAGCCGGAGATGGGTGAGCCACCTGGGACGAAAAAGGCGGCGAGCAGGATGCCGAGGGCGGCGGCGGTAAGCCACAGACTGAGGGCGTTGAGGCGTGGGAAGCTCATGCGGGTGGCCCCAATTTGGGCCGGGAGGATGAGATTGCCGAAGCCAGACTGCGGGGCGACGGTCATGACGAAAAAGAGCATAAGCGTGCCGTGCATGGTGACCAGCGCGAGATATTGCTCGGGCAGGATGGGGCCGTGCAGCGGCAGCTGCCAGTCGGGCCAGGCAAGGTGGAGACGCATGAGGAGCGAGAGCACCGTACCGAGCGCGAGGGCGAGGCTGGCGAGCAGGAGGTAGCCGAAGCCGATACGGCGGTGGTCTGTGGAAAAGAGGATCGCTAACGGTCTGCGGGGGCTTGCCGATAGGGAGGGTGAACGCAGGGAGGGCTTCATGGATGCGCGCGGGTTGGGGGGGGGGCAGTGAGCGTGGCGGCTTGGGCGGCTTCGCGCGTGTGGAGCCAGCGATCGAACTCGGGCGCGGGCAAGATGCGGAGCACGGCGTGCATGCGGTAATGGCCGAGGCCGCACACTTGGGTGCACAGAATGGCGTAGTCGCCGGGGAGCTCGGGGGTGAAGTGGATGTGGGTGTCTTGGCCAGGGATGGCGTTTTGCTTGAGGCGCATCTCGGGGACGGCAAAGCCGTGGATGACGTCGTGCGCGCGCAGGGTCAGGTCGACCTCGCGGCCGGCAGGGAGGACGAGCTGGCCGGAAACGAGGTCATCACGGCCGTAGGGATCGTGCGGGTCGAGGCCGAGGGGGTTACCCGCGGCGGGATCGACGAGGGCGAGCGAGGTGTGGCCGAAGGCACGGTCGTGGCCGGGGTACCGGAAATACCAGAGAAACTGCATGCCAACAACGTCGACCTGCATGGCGGAAGGGGCAGCGCCGGTGTAGCGCTGGGCGGCCCAAAGATGCTGCGCGCGCGCGCCGAGCCAAGCGAATAGGGCGGTGAGGGCGAGCAGAGGAAGGTATTCGAGGGTGAGGCGGTGTTTGGCGCGGGGAGCACGGCGGCGAAAGAGCAGGCCGGCGAGCAGAAAAAGGTGCATGAGGGCGAGGAGGGCGAGGAGGATCCAAAGATTCAGAAGGAGGTGGCCGTCGAGCGCGGGGCCGTGGCGCGAAGCGTCGGCTGGCAGATGCCAGAAGCGTTGGCCGGCTGTGGAGAAAGGTGTCGCCACAACCTTATTGTAGAAGGTCTGAATGGGGCGGACCGAGAGAAGACGAAGCTAAATTTGAGTGGGATGTTAGCAGATTCGGTGAAGTAACTATCAGAGAGAAGTTGTTTGGAGGAACTTGGCAGCGGCTTGGAAAAGTGAGCTGGGGAGGGCAGTGACTTGGTGCCGGGAGCGAACGTGGAAGTTAGGTTTCCATCGCGGAGGTGCCCCAACGCACCTCTAGTGGCGGCAGGTTCGCCGCGTTCAGGCGGCTGTAGAGGTGGTGGTCCACTAAGAGGCCGTTCGGGAGCAACATTGCGGAACGCTCGATGCCCTCGGGCGAAAAGCCCAGCTTCTCGATGATGCGGCGGCTTGCCTCGTTGCCCGCTCCATGGCTGATGCCGACCCGGTGCATGGCAAGGGCGCCGAAGGCGAAGCGTAGCAGAGCGTTGGTGGCCTCGGTGGCAAAGCCTCGCTGTTGGGCGGATTTGCGCACCCAATAGCCAGCCTCACAACGGCGGGCTTTCCAATTCACTTTGTGAAAGCCGCACCAGACTACGGGCTGACCGGTGGCGAGCTCGAGGCCGAGGAGGTTGAGTTCCTCGCGAAGGAGGAACTTCGCCATGACCTGACGTGTGCGGATTTCCTGTGGCTCGGTAGCATTTTGTTCGATGTTTTCTGCCCAGTCCATCCATCGATGCAGGTCGTTCCAGGTTTCAGCGATGGCGGCAGCGGTAAGCGCACCGTCGCCGGGCTGCATGGGCCGGAGCAGCAGACGAGGTGTGCGGATGGGCATGGGGATATCGATGAGGACGGGATGCGTTTCGGGAAGCGTAGAGGTGTTTGTCGCGGGGGCGGGCAAAGAAGCAGGTTCCTTTCGAGAATGACAACCAGAGAGGCAAAACCACTATGACAGGAAAGGGCTCTAGGCAGGAGTAACGAGCAGGGTTGGATGGTTGGCGTGGTTCGGTTGGGTACGAATGCGTTGTTCCGGGCGCGCTTGGCTTGGTGGCTGAGCTGAGATGGCGGCACACGCAGGTATGCCGAGCGGAGGGTGAGGGAGCGGAGATCGCGTGGTGGAGGCGATGGGCAAGGCCGGATCAAGGTGATCCTGGGGGACGCCGACGTACTCGATGCCGACGTCGATGGCCAAGGTGCGTCCGGAGTTTTATGCGCGGCCGCTGGGCGGGGCCGAGGTGCGTTATGGCATGCGGCGAAACATCGACTTCGATGTAAGCGGGTGCACTACTTTCTGAACTACTCGAGCGAGCCTGCGACCTTTGCTTACCGGTACGGGCCGGCGCGGGATCTGCTAACAGGCCGGGCGGCGCCGACAGGAGCGAAGCTTACGGTGGGGCCTTGGGATTTAGCGCTGCTGGAGGAAGAAACGGCGTGGTAGGTCTGCCGGCGAGGATGGGCGAGGTTTGGGGTCAACGGGAGCGTGCGGCATTTGTCACCATGTCGAGGA
>CAXTTZ010000221.1:0-4944 GCA_964247325.1 uncultured Acidobacteriaceae bacterium
GCACCTGCCCCAGGTCCGACAGCAAGCTCGCCAGCCCAGCGTTATACGCTGCCGCGCCCGCACCGTACGACGCCAACCGCTCGCGCGCCGCCAGCACGCACGCCTGGTTATCCAGCGTCGAACCCGCCGCCGTCGGCTTCGCGGCCGACGCCAAGTACACCAAGCCGGTGGTCAGATTGCACAGTTGCCCATTTGGCAGCGCCGCATCCGGCTGAGCGAAAAACGTGGTCGGCGCCGCCGGTTTGCCGATGCCCGGAAACACACGCGCATGCTGGTCATACGTGTAATACCAAAACAGCCGGTCCCGCTTGAGCGCGCCGCCGGCCGCAAATCCCCAGATCTTTCGCAGGTCCTTCGGCTTGATCGGGTTGGTCGCAAAGGTATACCCGCCGTTGCCGCTGGGCGTCGCTGTCGTGTTTGTCACCAGGGGTGTGTAAGCCGAAAACCCACTATCGCGATCATAAAAATACGCTTCGCCGTGAATCTCATTGGTTCCGCTCTTGGTCACCGAGTTGATCACCGCGCCCGCCGCACGCCCGAACTCTGCCTGATACACCCCGGCGTTTACCTGAAACTCGCGCACCGCGTCCTCCGAGGTCGAATACGCCTCGCGCGTTCGCCCGCGCTCCTCGGAGAAATACGCTTGGTTGTCATCCGCGCCGTCGATCAGAATGTCATTAAACAGCGGGCTGATGCCGCGCACCGCCACCAACCCAAAGCCGTTCGCATCCGACACCACCCCGGGGGTCAGCAGCGCCAAGCTCGACCACCGCCGGTTGTTCTCCGGGATGTTCACGAGGTCGCGGTTGTTCAGCACATTGCTGAAGTCCGGCGACTCCAGATTCACAATCGGCGCGGCCTCGTCCACCGTTACGGTTTCATTCGTGTTGCCCACCGCAAGGTGCGGCTCCAGCGTGGTGCTTTGGCCCACCTGCACCGTGACGCTGGTCACCTGGTACTCGCTAAAGCCCGCCGACGAGATCGTCACCTGGTACGCGCCCGGCGGCAAGAGCGGCGCGTTGAAGAAGCCCTTCTCGTCCGCCGTCAAGGTCGTCTGCGCGTTGGTGCCCTTGTTGCGAATCACCACGGTCGCTTTTGGCACCGCCGCTCCGCTTGTATCTTCTATCGTGCCGGTGATTCCACCCTGGGTCACCGTTTGGGCCCGAAGCTCGCTTCCTTCTGCGCCAAGGGCCGCCACCGCGGCAGCCAAGGCTACCTTGCGCGCCCACTTCGACTTCGACATGCCTTCTCCTCAACCGTGCGTGGCCCCATCCGCCCTATCGAGCGGCGCAAAGACACCCACATGCATCACGCGTTCCTCGGCTGCCCACCCTTACGGGTATGGCGTAGCCTGAGTTTTCTCGTATGCCCCCAAGTCTAGCCACGTAATGTGAATGCTTGACGAAAATGCCCCCTGCCGCCCATCCCACTCTCGCAGCTCCAAAAAGCAAAGGCGCACCCCACCCGGGATGCGCCTTTGCTAGCCACAGACAATCCTAGAACGTCGTCGCCACCGTAAACCGGAACGTCTTCCGCGGCTCGCGCAGCAGGTAATTTGCCCCATACAACTGCAGCGCCTGCGCCTTGGTGAAGGCACCCGCCCCGGTCAGCGTACACATCACCGCCGGCGTGTTTGCCGTAGCCGCATGCGAAGTGCAGCTCGGATCCACCTTCGGGAAGAAGTCATTGAACGAGAAGTTGTCCGTCGCCAACTGCTGCGGCAGGTTGTTGTACAACCGCAACGGGTTATACGCGTAGTAAATCTGGAACGGCGCATTGACGATCGGCAAGATTACCTGCACATACGCTCCGTTCGACATCCGCGGCACATAATTGGTGTGCGGCACCGTCTGCAGGTACAGCGGGAACTGCAGCTGCTTGCCGCCCACGCATGACCCGTTCTCCAACTGCGGACAACCGTACAGCGGCGCATTCAACTGCGACTGCCCCAGCACGCTCTGTCGCAGTTGGCTCGCGGCCCGGTCAAAGTTCATGCCGAAATCCGTGTAAAACGCCACCGTCACCTGGCTGATGATCGGGATCCGGTACTCCACGTTGGACACAAATCCCGTGTCGGCACCCACCGACGTCAGCCGGTAGATCGGCAGCGGAATCTGCACGTTGCCCAAACCTGGGTTGGTTGGGTCGCGCGGCACCAGCGTTCCATCCGGGTTGGTCAAGTTGTATAACGTGCGCGTCGGAATAAATGTGTACGGCGAGGCTGACCGGATGTCGAACCCGCGAGTATCGTTCTCGCCACCGCCGTAGATGCGCTGAAACGGCGGCGCTACTTCGCCGCCAAACCCGCCCACCGTCGAAAACTGCACGCGGTAGCCCAGCACGTTATGTCCCTCGCGATTCACCCGCAGCCCCTTCATCGGGAAGAACTGCCGGTACGCCACCGTCGGCGCGTAGTACTTGGTGTTTCCGCCCAAACCCGCCAGCTGGAACGCCACATTCAGGTCCTTACCCGCATGCGGTCCCACCGCCCGGTCCAGCGTCGAAAAGCTGAAGCTTGGCGTAATCACGGAGCTGATAATGCCGTTCAGCGAGTTTTGCCCCTGGATGCCCGACCGGTACGCCAACGTTTGGAACACATTCAGCGTGTTTTGGTTGAAGGTCGTGATGCCCGACCGCGACAGCGAGTACGACACACCGACGCGCGCCACGCCCGACCGCCGGAACAGCTGCCGCAGCGCCGTGCTCGTCGAAAGCGTCAACCCCGTCGTCGACTGGTTGTACTGGGTCAGCAACGAGGTCTGCGCATTGGTCAGATTCGCGCTCTGGCCCGAAGAAATGGCATAGCTCTTCGCCGGGTTGTAGTCGAACTTGCTTTGATAGATCTGGAATCCCAGCGAAACCGGCTTATTGCGCAGATACGGCTCCGTAAAGCCAAAGCTCAGGTTCCGCGACAGCCCGCCGATGTTGCCCGTCAGGTTCAGCGTCTCGCCCAAGCCCAGAAAGTTGTTGGTCTCATAGTTCAACCCCACAAACGTGCCCGACAACCCGCTGACGCCGCCGTTCAACCCAATCGAGTTCTTGCCCTTTTCCTTCAGCTTTACCAGCAGATCCACCGTGCCCGCATCGGTGTTCTGCCGCGTCTCCACATCCTGCTCGGCGCGCAGCACGTCGAAGTACTGCAGCTGGTTTAACCGCAGCAGCGACAGGTCGATCAACTGGCTGTTATACGGCTGCCCTTCTTCGACTAGCAGTTCGCGCCGAATCACCTTGTCGCGCGTAATCGTGTTGCCCGTAAACTCAATGCGCGAAATATAAAACTTCTTGCCCTCGTCGCAGCGAATCTCAAAGCTGACCGTTTTATTCGCTTCATCGAAGGTCGGAATCGGGTTCGAGGTAAACGTGATGTAGCCGTTGGCCCCATACGCCTTCCGCAGCGCTTCCAGCCCTTTGCCGAAGGCCGTGTAGTTGAAATAATCGCCGTCTTTCAGGGCAAACTGTGCCCGCAGCGCCTTGCTGTTTTGCAGCTCTTTGTTGCCTGTGAACGTGATGCCGGCCAGCTTGTACCGCGCGCCCTCTTCCACGGGAATCAGAATGTCGACGCGCTTGCCTTGGCTCGGCCGCAGCGTCAGCGGGTTGATGCCACCCGCGTTCCGCACATTGGTCTGCGGCTCCTCGGTGGTCGCCTTGAAGTAGCCCTTGTTGCGGTAATCCACACGCACGCGCTCGGCATCTTCGTCCAGCTTGCTCGCGTCATAGGTGCGCGCAAAGAGGTTCTCCAGCACGATCGAGTGCGGCACCCCAATCGGCCGCAGGTTCTTCATCGACCGCCGCAGCTCGCGGGCGTTCAGCGCCGTGTTCCCCGAAAACGCGATGCGGCCGACCTTGACTGTCGGCCCTTCCTTGACCACAAACGTCAGCGCGACCCGCGCCGGCGGCACCTTTTTCACCTCCGTGCGAATCGACGCAAACTGGTGTCCATGCTCGCCCAGCATCTGCTTGAGCACCACCTCGGCCCGCTTGATCCGCGTCGGGTCGTACTGGCTCTCGACCGAAAGCCCCACCTTCTCCTTTTTGAAGCGGTCCAGCACATCAGATACCGAAAACGAGCTTAGTCCGCGGTAGTTCACCTCGCCCACGGTCGGCTTTTCGGTCACATAGACGATCAACTGCACGCAGGTAGGGTCGTTCAACCGCTCGATGCGCACATTGTCGAAGTAGCCCGTATTCCAAAGCGAGTTGAAATCCCGCTCCACCACTGCCGGATCGTAGTTGTCCCCGGGGCGCGAATACAGCCGTGCAAGCACCGATTCCTTCGGGATGCGCCGGTTGCCGATCACCTGCACCGGGCACAGCACCTGCGGCGTGGTCGCCGCTGGCACCGTGAACTGCGGCCGTGCCTGCACCTGTGCCGAAAAGTGACCCTCGCACGCCGCCGACATCAAGGCAGCAACAAGCGCCATGCGGAGCGGGTGACGGGAAACGCCTCCGAACGTGCTGAAGCGCTCGCTCGATCTATCTTCGGAGCTTTCGCTCACTCGCATTCCGGTAAAAATGACCACAACCTCACTGCTTGTTACTTTGTCCGCCCCGCAAACCGGAGTTTCCCAGATTATAGGCGACCCGTTCCCGAACGGCGAGTTTCAGACCACCCGGCCCGCCCTTCAAACCCCGAGGTCGCCGCCGTCTTTCGCCCACCCAGGCTCGCGTGGCTGCCTTATGGACGCACGGGACGTCGAAACCGCTCAGCCAAGGCCGGAAGATTTGCCATTTGCAAGAACTGCGCCAGCTCCCGCGCTCTCTGCGCTTCCGCCACGCCCACCGCTGCCCCTGGATCGCCCCCTTCCACTTTCAGCAGCATCGGCACCGGCCGGCTCGGGCTTTGCTGCATCGGCAGCACCCGCCGTGGATGCGCGTACACCAGCACCACGGGCCCACGTGCCGCCGTAAACTGCCGGCACACCCCATCCCCGCACACCGTCGAAG
>CAXTTZ010000222.1:0-4934 GCA_964247325.1 uncultured Acidobacteriaceae bacterium
GCCCCGCCCGGCCCCTGCGCGAGCGACAAAGCAAGATCGGCCGCCGCAACGAGATCGGCTGCCTGAAAGTGTTCCGGGGGCAGCGGCTGTTCTCTCAGGAGGTTATCCAGGTAAAGCCCATGCGGCAGCGCGAGGCTCCCCTCGGGGCCGGACGCCGGGACGACCACATTCGCCAGCCGAAGATCGCCATGGAAGAGCGGCCCTGCAGCAGCCCCCGCGCTATGGAGCTCGCGCAGCGCCGCGAGCAGCGCTTCCAACTGCGCCAAACAGGCCGCCTCCGGCGTCTGGCCCACCTCCACCAGCGAGGCAAGCGGCGTGCCCGCCACCCGCTCGGCGACCGTGTAGCAGCGGCCGTGGCGCGTGTACGCAAAGGCGATCCGCTGCGCCGGCAACGGACACGAGCGCAGCGACTTGGCTGCGGCTACAAAGCGCCGGCACTGCGCCAGCGCATCGGGGACCGGGTCGGGGACATACTCGCGCACCACAAACGTGCGGCCGCTGCGAGGGTCGGTCGCCAGCGCATAGTTGCTGTGGCGAAGCCCGCGGTGCGAGCCCTCCTCCAGCACCCAGTGCGGGTAGGGCAGCCCGCCGGTACCGAGCCTCGAGTCGGTCTGCCCGCAGTCGCAGCGCGCCGCGCCAGGAGCAAAGCGGTGGTGCACGCCGGCGCAGCTCATGCGGCAGCGTGGGGTGCCGGCCCCACTTCGAGACGCAGCGTGGCGGTCGCCGGCGCGGCAGCAAAGCGGGCGCGAACCGCTACCTTCGCCTCACCCGCCAAATGGCTCAAGCCTGCCGCAAAGGTGTCGACGTCCATGAGAAAGCTCTGCTCGGCTCCCGGCGCTAAGGTCTGCGGCAGTGCCTGGTCCGGCAGCAGGCTGATCCAAGCGCGGCCAGGCTCGATGCGTTCAAGCGTGATCGCGCCCACCGGCGACTCATTGCGAACGCGCAACGCCACCGGGGGCGGGTAGTCCTCCAGCGAAAGCTCGGCGGGCTCCAGCGTCGCCGAAAAGCGCAGATAGCTCGCGCCGCACCAAGCGCAGACCAGATCGCCGGCAGCGAGCTCCCAAAGCCCGCACTGTGTGCATTGCATGCGCGCTCCTTGTCCTTATTGGAAGACCACCGGCCGCCGCCACGGTTCCAGGCTAGCCAAGGCCGGGTAGCGCGGGTCGCTCCAGTCCAGCCCCAGGTTCTGCCCCTGCAGCCAAGCGACGGCGTTGCCGGGCGGCACATGGTCGGTATCGACCTCGGGCAAAAGCTCCGGAAGGGTCTGCTGGATGCGGTAGTAGACCTGCGTAAAGCTGCGCTGCAGCAGCTGAAAGTCGGGGCTGTCGTGCTCGACCTCGGGGTGCTTGGTTTGCGCATACAGCGCCCAAAAGTATGCTTTGAGCTGCCCCGGCGTCAGCGCGGCCTCGCGGGCGAGCACGGCATCGCGCAGCGTTTGGCGCAGGCCGTGGTCGGCCATCAGTTGCGCCACGGCGTTGGTGCGCTTACCCAACCCCTGCACGGTGTTGAGCGGTTTGGCATAGCGGTACTGGAACTCTGTCATGTCCGTGGCTCGGTTCAGTTGCGCTTCCAGCACGCGCAGCGCGGGCGCAAGATTGAGCACCAGCAGCGCCTCTTCCAGCAGCGCGGCTTCGCGGTCCGAATAGGCCACCAGGTCGTCAAACCGGCCCTCCCACCGTTGCGACAGGTGCAGCGGAATGCCCTGCGTGGGCCGCTTGGCCTGCCCCGGCTGCAGTTGCGCGTAGAAGTCCGTGTACGCGCGGTGGCACTCGTTTTGCACCAGCGCCAGCGACGGCAGCGGAAACGCAAACGTCGAAAAGTAAAGGTACACCTCGTTGGGCTGGCCGGTGTCGAAGGCCTCCACGCGGCAGCCGGCAAAATCGTTCACCTGCTGCACAAACTCCCGCGTCGCCGGCGCATCGAGGTCCGAAAGCCCAAGGTAGGCGAAGGTGGTCGACTCGACCGGCGTGGCCGCGAGCTTGGCATCGCGGCGCAGCATCGGCCGCGCCGCGTTTACGAAGTTGGTAATCGTCTGCCGCGCGCTCGCGGGGTCGCGCAGGCTCGGGTGATCGAGTACCCGTACCTGCCGCGGGTTGGCGAGCATGTCGTCATAAAAACGCTTCTCGCAAAAGGCCTGCACGGCCCGGGAAAACTCCGCCGTGGTCTGCCGCCGCAGCTCATTCGCCACCCCAAGCAGGCCCTTGCCCAGCCCCAGATCCCGCAACAGATTTTCATACTCCTTCTTCGGGTTCACCGCGGCGGGGTGGTTCGAGTCAGGGTCTAGGCCTAGCTTGTAAAACCGGCCCCAATCGCGGTCAGGGTCATACAGCTGCAAAAACAGCACATGGTTGCCGGTCACCAGGCGGGTGCGATAGGTCTGCAGCCGCGCTTCGGCCTCGCCGCGAATCGCATCCGCCTTGTCCAGAAACGTCAGCAGCGCATCGCGCGTAGCCACCATGGTGCGCAGCAGCTCCTGCGCCACTTTGCGGCTTTCTACGGCCATGCGCTCATGCAGCAGCGCAAAGAGGTACTGCTCCTGGTGATCGCGCACGCGGGTCAGCAGCGTTGCGATCAGCGGCTCACGCACGGCGAGCGCGCGCGCCGCCACGCTCCGCACCGCGGTATTCAGCTCGGCGAGCTGCTCGTCGCGGCGCTGCCGATATTGCACGGCCTCGGCCTCCAACTGCTGGCGTTCAGCCTCAAACCGGCCGCTTTCGCCCTCGCGCGAAGGGTCGATCAGTTCACGCGTGCGGGCAATGAGCAGATCGAAGTACCCCTTGCGCAGCGCGGTGGCGAGTCCGCGCTCGCTGTTCTCCAAGATGCGGTCCCCAAGCAAGAATTCGAAGCGCTCCTTTACCTCCTGCGCCACGGCCCCGGTGCGCG
The DNA here is from genome assembly GCA_964247325.1 of uncultured Acidobacteriaceae bacterium. GTDB lineage: Bacteria > Acidobacteriota > Terriglobia > Terriglobales > Acidobacteriaceae > Granulicella. The sequence continues at coordinate 2,884 of CAXTTZ010000222.1, forward strand.
AGCGAAGCCAGCGCGTTGCCGTGCCGAGCCGGTCCGCATCGTCGAGCACGGTGTCGTACTCGGCGCGGTCAAGCCGGTCGCGCAGCGCGACGATCTCCTCCGGCGTGTTCACAGCGTGTCCGTCGACCGCCTCAGCCACGGCGGCAGTAATCATCGTGCGCCACTCAGGGCCGAAGCTCGACAGGATGCCGTCCCCATCGAGCTTGTTGGCGGCTAGGTCGCGCGGCACAGCCTCGCCGTAGCGGGCGTCGTCTTTTTCGCGCCGCACGTAGTCAAAGATTTCCGTCGCCAACTGCGCCGCGCAAGCCCCGCGCACCGTGTCCAGCGGCACCGCGATCTTGCTCATACCGCACGAGGCATACCGCCGTCCAAACACCTGCTGAAAGTGCACGTTGCCGGTCTGGATATTGGCGCCCGCCGCGCTTGAAAGCCCCTCAACAATGTTGGAATAATCGGAGCGCTTCGCGTCGGAAAACGGCCCCGGCAGCAGATCCAAAAACAGCGTCTCCGCCAGCATGCTGAAAAGATCGCCGCGGTGCTCCTGGCTAATCGGCAGGTTGGCCTCATTGGTGATCTCCAGCAGAAACGTCGCGCTGAACGGCGGCCCCACGACCCGGCGCTCGCGGTTGCGTTCCCAGCTCACAATGAAGTCCGAGTACGGGTTCTGCTCCTTCGCGTCCTGACTGTGCGCGGGGTTGATGCGCTTGGTGAAGTGGTCAAGCTCCTTGAGCGCGGCGTATGCATTGCCGTACGACCGCTGCGCGATCTCGCCTTGCGGACTCGCGTTGTATACATTCGGCAGCAGCGCATAGGCGAAGATGTCGGCTTGGTTGCCGGTGTGCGCCTTGATATCGCGCAGCAAAAACGCCGTGTCCAAAAACGTGCCGCACCCGGTGCCGCCGGCCAGCGACGTGACGAGGTACACCGTAGGCGAAAAGCCGCCGCCGGTCACCACCGAGGGCAGCCCGTGTTCGCGAAAGAAGCGCTGCGTTTCGCCAATCGTTTCCATGCGCGAAAGCTCGCCCAGCTTGCGCTCCAGCGCCTCGCGCAGCGCCACATACTTGGCAAAAAACGTCAGCCGCCCCACCGCCCGCACGCCGCCCGCGCCGTCGCGGATCTCGCTGCCATATCGCTGCACCTCGGGGTAAAGCCACTCATGGAGGTGCGGCCACTGCGTCGGATTGGTGAACACGTCACTCAAGTCTTTGCCGACCGAGCCGTGCAGCAGCCCGAACTTTTCATGCTCGTCAAACGCCACGCTGGCCAGCGCGCTCGAAAGGTCCTCGCCGCGCGCGCCGGTGGCTCGCAGGTCCGTATCGACCCAAAGAAAGCGGCAAAATGGCACATCAAAGGTGCGAAAGCGCTCATACAAACGCAGGCGCAGGCGAAGCAATACCTCTTTGCCCGTGCCGCCGAGGCCGACAAAGAAGACAGGCCGGTAGGCCTTGGGGCTGGAACTGGCGGGGGAACTCATGCTGAAGGCTGTGCCCCTCCTGGGCAGGCGTTGGCTTGCAAGAACAAAACGGCTTAACGGAACAGCTTATACACAACCGCCCCAAGAATCATCGACACGCCCATGATGGTTAGCGCGATCGGCAGGCCCACGATGCGGCGCAGAATGAGCATGGTGCCGAGCACCAGCACCAGTAGCAGAATCAGCAGCCAAAGCCAGCTCCACGCGCTGATAAAGGCGATGCCCGTAAACATCAGCAGCAGGTAGCCCAGCATCAGCACTGCGGCGTTGGAGCTTTCATCGACCCCGAGCTCGCCGTGGATGAGCTGCATGAACAACCAACGGCCGGCGACCCAACTGATACCCGCGCCGAGCACAAAGATGACCAGCCGCACGCCCGTGCTCAGGTCTTCGGGCAGCAGCACGGCTTTGCCGCCAAAGGCTGCCCAAAGCGACAGGACGAACACCAGCACGTTTGCCAGAAAGAAGACGCCAAAGATGGTGCTCAACGTGAGCCGAACGTTTCGGTTGAGCGCTGCGGTGCTGGTAGCCATAACCCGGTCCTTGGCGAACTGAAAAACAAGAGTGTGCCCTAAGT
>CAXTTZ010000223.1:0-4864 GCA_964247325.1 uncultured Acidobacteriaceae bacterium
TAGGTGTAGAGCGCGATGGTGGCGCCGACGACGGGGTGCTGGCCGCCAAAAGCCTTGCCGCGGACGGGCTTGACCGTGAAGGGCTCGGGCGAGGCAGGGGCCACGGCGCTGCCAGAGGTGGTCGCGCAGCCGGAAAGTGCCGCGGCCACGGCGGAAAGAGCGGCCAAGGGAAGGGCAGCCTTGAGGGAAAACGCTGCAAAAAACGATCCGGTGCGCCGCATGCTGCCTCCAAAGAGCAGGAAACCAAGGTTGGGAGAGCGAACTCTACACGGCACTATACATGGCGATCTACATCTTTTGTGGGATTGCGGGGGAAGGCCGTTGTGTTTTGAGGCGGAAAGGCGAAAGACCAACGCAGGGGACGCGACGGGCGCAAAGAGGCGCAACGGTGTTCGTGGCGGAAGGAAGTTCGGAGGGCCCCGGTGCGTTTTCTGCGGTCGTGGCGCTGGGCGGCCTAGGCGGGGGAGGGTGCCGGGCCGATGTATCATAAAGCGTTCTATCGGGCCTTTTTTCGAGGTTGTCGCCGTGTGTCTCGACTTCCGGTGAGCTTGCTTCGTCCTGTGATGTGAGATGAAAACGATCGATGCGCCCCCGCGCTATAGCCTTGTGATTCCGGCGTACAACGAAAGCGCCCGGATCGAGTTGACGCTCGCCCGGGTGTTGGAGTGTGTGCGGAGCCGCGGTTGGGACGCAGAGATTTTAGTGGTCAATGACGGGTCTACCGACAACACGGAGGCTCTGGTGACCACGTGGCTAGATCGCCACCCGCGGCTCCACTTGATCAACAATCCTGGCAACCGCGGCAAGGGCTATTCGGTGCGCAACGGGCTGCTGCAGGCCGCGGGCGAGATCGTTCTCTTTACCGACTCGGACCTTTCGGCGCCGATGGTGGAGGCTGAGCGGCTGTTTGCGGCTATCGAGTCTGGGGCGGACGTCGCAATCGGCTCACGCTGGCTGGACCGCGAGCGGCAAACCAAGCACCAGCCGCTGTACCGGCGCTTCTTTGGCCGCTGCTACAACTGGCTGACGCGGCGAGTGATGGGGCTGCCGTTTAAGGACACCCAGTGCGGCTTTAAAGCTTTCCGGCGAGAGGCGGCGCAGGTCATCTTTCGGCTGCAAACCATTGAGCGCTGGGGGTTTGATCCAGAGATTCTGTTTATCGCGCGCAAGCTGCACTACCGCATCGTGGAGGTGCCGGTGACCTGGGGGCACGATGAACGAAGCCGGTTGAGCTACCTGCGCGACGGCACGCAGATGTTGAAGGAGATGGTGGAGATCCGGCGGAACTTCATCCGAGGTCGGTACGACCAGGCGATTGCGGCGTTGCGGGACACCAGCGCGATGACCACGCCGGAGGTGGAGCGGATGGGCCCCCAAGCGGGCGCTGAGGCCCGGTAACATCTGCAAGAAGCGGAGTTGCGAAGGAGAACCGCAATTTTTACCTGGGTGTAGCATTTGGTCACCCCCGAGCACGATAGGCTGGGGCCGAGAGCGACCGTGCGGGTGAGCCAGATTATTTTTGTTCTTGAGGACGATGCGGAGATTCGGCGGCTGGTGCAGTACCGGCTGGAAAGTGCGGGCTATGGCGTGCGTGCCTACTCGGCGCCGGGCACGATTTTGCAGGACGCCGAGCGGCAACGGCCGGCCTTGTTTGTGCTGGATATCATGGTGCCTGGGGGAAGCGGGCTGGATCTTTGCCGCCGGCTGCGGCGCAGTCCGCTCCTGAGCAGCGTGCCGGTGATCTTTCTGACCGCACGCGCCTCGGAGGACGACCGCGTGCTTGGGCTCGAGCTGGGCGCGGACGACTATATTGTGAAACCGTTTGCCGTGCGCGAGCTTTTGGCCCGCATTCGCGCGGTGCTGCGGCGGTCCGAAAGCACAGACGAGGCCGCAAGCACGGGCGTGCTGACCATTGAAGATCTGCAGATTGACTCAGGATCGATGCAGGTGCGGGTGCGCGGCGAACTGGTGACCACAACAACTACTGAATTTCGGCTGCTGGAGTACCTGGCGCGGCATCCGGGGCGGGTCTTCAGCCGCGACCAGCTGCTCGATGCCGTTTGGGGCGACGCGCGCTTTGTAACCCCGCGCAGTGTGGACGTGTACGTGCGGCGGCTGCGCGAAAAGATCGAGGCCGAGCCGGATATTCCGCGGTTTCTGAAGACCTTGCGCGGCGCGGGCTACCGTTTCGATATCCCTTCGGTGCGCAGTCCGGCCGGTGCGGAAGAGGAGCTCGCCTCCTAAAGCCATGCCCAAGCGCCGCTCCAGCCTGTTTGTTTCCGTGCTGTGGTGGGCTGTGCTCGGCGGCACGATCCTGAGTGCGGCCATCCTGTGGCAACACCGCGTTTGGGTGGCCGTGCTGGTGGGGGCAGCGGTCGCGCTGGCGTCCGCCTTTGTGGTGTCGCGGGCGGTAGCCGACGCGACCGAATACCCGGAGCGATTTGCCCAGGCGCTGCCGAGCTCCCTGCCGGTGCCGCCCGAAGGCGAGCAGATGCGCGAGTTGGCTGGGATCTCCGAGGCGCTGCGCGAGGCGGCCCCGCGCTTGCAAGCGCAGCTGGAGGCGGCGCACGAGAGCGGCCGCAAGCTCGAAGCGCTGCTGGACTCGATGCAGGACGCCGTGACAGCCATTGACGGCGCAGGGCGCATCTCGTGGGCCAACCGGCCCATGCAGCGGTTGATGAAGGCCGCGCACGGCTCGGTGCGGACGGGCCATTCGCTGGTGCAGACCATTCGCGCGCCGGAAATTCTTGAATGCGTGCAGATTGCGCTGGAGTCGCGCGAGCTGGTGGAGCGGCGGCCGGTCGCGGTGCTGCCTGGGCACATCGTTGCGGTAAGCGCGGCGCCCATGCCCGACGGCGGCGCGGTCATTGTGATGCACGACATTACGCGCATCGAGCAGGTCGAGCGCACGCAGCGCGAGTTCATTGCCAATGTGTCGCACGAACTCCGAACGCCGTTGACTTCGATCCAGGGCTATGTGGAGATGCTGTTGGAGGTGACCGAGGACGCCGCGGTGGACCCGCAGATGTTTTCGCCCGAGCGGCAGCAGGAGTTTTTGGAAGCCATCTTGAAGAGCGCGCGGCGCATGGGCCGGCTGACAGACGATCTGCTGGCGCTGGCGCGGGTGGAAAGCGGCGAACAAAAGCTGCGGCCGGAGCCGACGCCCGTCGCCCTGCTGGTGCAGGAGTGTGTGCAAGCGGCTTCGGGGCTGATGAAGGAAAAGAACGGCAAGCTACAGGTTGTCGGCGCGGTACCGGAGGCCGAGGTGATGGCGGATAACGATGCCCTCTTGCAGATTCTGAACAACTTGATTGAAAACGCGTTGAACTATGGGCGCAGCGAAGACGGCTGGGCGCAGGTGGAGCTTTCGGTGGTGCGAGCGGTGGAGGGCGACGCGGACGAGGTGTGGTTTCGGGTGCGCGACCATGGCGCGGGCATCCCGCTGGAGCACCAAGGACGGCTATTTGAGCGGTTTTATCGCGTGGATAAGGCGCGGTCGCGCGAATCGGGCGGCACGGGGCTGGGTTTGGCCATCGCGCGCCACATTGTGGAAGCGCACCGCGGACGCATCTGGGTGGAAAGCGAGCTGGGGCAGGGCAGCAGCTTTGTGTTTGCGCTGCCGTGCTTGCCCAACGCCGTGCCGCCCGCGCTGCTGCCAGAGCCGGCTGTGGCGCTTGCGGCAAGACAGCTTCGGAGCGCGGCCGAACAGGTTGTGCCGGAGTAGGCAGCACAGAAGACGCTTTAACATTCTTTTAACCTTGTATTCTTTTTACGTAAAACGCTTCTTGGAAGCATGGGCTCACCGAGTCTTTCAGACAACGCATAGCCTGCAAGGCTGTGCCTTGCTGCGGCTCGACTGAGGATCCATGAAACAGCACAGTAAGTACATGACAGCCCTGGTTGCCGCCCTGCTTTTGTCCGCTACCGGTGGCGCGCAAACAGCGAAGACCGCGAAGTCTTCCAAGCCAGCAGCCCGCACGGCTCACCGGCGGAGTGCCCGGAGCACGCGGACGAAGCGGTCCACGCGCAAGCCGGTGGAAAGCGCGACGGCGCGGCAGTTGGAAGAGATGCGCGTTCAGATGGCCGGGCAACAAGCGCAGATCGACAACCTGAAGGCGCAGATTTCGGTGCGCGATCAGCAGGTCGCCGTGGCGCAGCAGAACGTTGCCGATGCGCAAGCGCAGATCGCCAGCGCCGCCGCGAGCACCGCGCAAGCCACGCAGCAGGCAGCGCAGAATGCGCAAGACGTACAGCAGTTGAAGACCTCCGTCGGTGATCTGCAAACGCAGAACACCACCCTGACCGAGACGGTGGTGAATAACCAAGCGCATGTGGAGCAGGAGATCAACTCGCCGACCACGATTCACTACAAGGGTGTGACGATCCAGCCGGTCGCGTTTTTTGCCCTGGAAGGTGTGTGGCGGCAGCGCTCCCTGAACTCGGATATCAACACGCCGTTCAACTCGATCCCGTTCCCCAGCGCCAACGAAGGGCACATCGGCGAGCTGAACATCTCGGGCCGGCAAAGCCGTTTGGGGGCACTGGTGACCGGCGACGCGGGTTCGGTGAAGCTGTCGGGCTACTTTGAGACTGACTTTTTAAGCTCCGGCACGACCTCAAACGATAACCAGAGCAATAGCTACACGCTGCGGCAACGGCAGATCTGGGGCCAAGCGGCACTCAAGAGCGGCTTCACGGTGACCGGCGGGCAGATGTGGTCGCTGGTGACCGAGGATGGGCGCGGCACTGACAATCGGACCGAGATTTTGCCGAACACAGTTGATCCGCAGTACATGGTCGGCTTCAACTGGGCGCGGCAGCCGGCGCTGCGCTTGCAGCAGCGCTTTGCCAACCCGCGCACGGG
>CAXTTZ010000224.1:0-4850 GCA_964247325.1 uncultured Acidobacteriaceae bacterium
ACAGAGCGGTGCTGGGATCGAGGTCCGTTTTACCCCAGAGCGCCGTGGTAGCGTCGGGAGTAGCTTTACCCCAGAGAGCGGTTTTGCCCCACAGCGCGGTAAAGCTTTGTGGATCGCTCTTGCCCCAAAGGGCGGTTTTGCCCCAGAGCGCCGTGGAAGCGGAGTCAAAGGCGTTCTGCCCATACACATCGCTAGCGGCGAAGGTCACGTTCTTGCCCCAGAGGGCGGTTTTGCCCCACAGCGCGGTGCTATCTGTGATGAGCGTTACGTTGCCCGAGGTGGGATCGAAGCTGGCGATGGGGGACATGGCAGTGCCGGCCGGAAGAGCTGCACCGTAGTTAGCGGCGTTGGTGACGGTCGCCTCGATGTCGAGGTAGCCTGCACCCTGGGTGAACGGATCGTTATTAGCGATGTAGTTGATGCCACCGTCGGTCACGATGTTGGTTTGGGGGATGACGGTTTTGTTGGCGCTGAGCATCACCAAGGCTTTGACCTGGTCGGGCGTAAGCGCAGAAGAGGCTTGGAGGATGTCCGCCACGGCGCCGCTCACAACACCGGTAGCCATGCTGGTTCCGCTGAGCGGGAAATACTTCACCGAAGCGGCGGCCGGACCCTTTTGCACATACCAGCTGAGCGGGGTGAAGAAGGCTGGGTTGTTTAGCTGCAAATTCGAAGCGGGTGCAAGCAGGCTAGTTACCAAGTTGCCGGGCGCGATGACGTCAGGCTTTGACACCTGATCGATATAGCTTGGACCCTTGGAGCTGTAGCTGGCCATCACGTCGTCGCCAACAACGGCCGTGTTCATGGGGTTCGCCGCGCCTATGGTAAGGACGTAGGGATCGTTACCGGGAGCTTCGATCGTGCCGTAGCCTTCAGCGTTCAAGTTCAGGTTACGGCCGTCGTTGCCGGCAGCGGCTACGACAACTATACCGGCCTTCCAGGCTTTTTCCACCTCTTGGCAGAGAGGATCGAGCTGGTAGCTCTCGTAGACCGGACGACCCAGCGAAAGATTGATGACCTTGATGTTGTAGGTGCTTTGCAGGCTGATGGCAGCCTCGATCGCGTTAATGACGGCAGAATCGGTGCCTTGGCCGTTTTCATCGAGAACCCGGAGATTGACGATGTTCGCGCCGGGAGCGATGCCTTGGAAGGTGCGGGTATAGTTCGCGCCGGTGGAGTCGAAGCCGTTGCCCGCGATGAGGCCGGCGACATGCGTGCCATGACCGTAGGGGTCGTTAGTGATGTTGGTTTCATTCGGAACGAAGCTGGCGCTATAGACGATACGGTTTGGAGAAAGCTTAACCGGCGCTGGAGCGGTACCGGGTGCGGGTGGCGGCGGTGGGGGAGCCGGTGCGGTGCCGGGTACCGGCGGCGGCGGCGGCAAAGCCCTTGTCAGATCTTCCACAGGGCTAACGCCGCTGTCGATCACGGCCACGCCGATGCCCTGACCGTTGTAGTTGCTGGTCCAAGCCCAAGGAGCGTTGATGGGTTCGGCCGTGAACTCAGGAGTGGTGCCTATGGGAGCGACCTGCTGGCGCGAGCGCAAAGGGCGGTCCGGACTGACGTAGAGCACGTTGTCTTGGTAGGACAAAGCCTCGATTTGCAAGGGAGACAGCTTCGCTGCGACGGCATGGATCGAATGCATGTGCGTTGGCCGCGCTCCAAACACGGTCATCGGTAGGAGATCGAGATCGGTCGGATCGTGTTTGTATTGCACAATGACCGGCACGGTCGGGGCAGTGGTAGCGGCGAGGTCCGGCGCGCACTTCACTTGGTAGCAGCTAGCAAAGGAAAGAGCGGGTGCGGAGATAAGTCCGGTGACCGCCAAAGCGAATCGCACTTTACGATTCCATACAACCATAAATCAGCTCCAATTTCGCAGGAAGTCGTTCCAAGTCAGCAGAAGCTGCAGACACGACTCGGGACAAGAGTTAAGGTCAAACCGGTGTATCGACACCAGCACTGGTTTTCATCAAGGGGCCGGTGTTCTGTACGAAATCTAAGGCGCGGCATCAAGCGCACCAATACAACGAACGTTCGGGCTGACTACAACCAATGGGGGATGTAGGGACCTTATCGGGTGAGGTGCTGCGTAGGAAGTGTTTCAGTAAGAAACGGCAGCAGAATCTCAAGCGGAGCAGGTAAAGTTCGAAGCAGATTTTCTAAGATGGAAGATTTTTGTGTAGCAAGATGAGACACAGAAAGTTTTTCGCTCAGGTGACCTTTTTGCAGCAAAACGAGGGTGGGGCAAAGCCGCAACACTGAGAGCAGATCGTGGGAAACAAAAAGGAGCGATGTATTTTCTGCGCTGCTGGCTTCCCGTAACAGGCTGAGCACCTCGATTTGGGTGAGCGGGTCGAGCGCGCTGGTGGGCTCATCGGCAATCACCACAGCAGGGCGATGAAGAAGCGCGAGAGCCAGCGCACAGCGCTGTGCTTGCCCCACGCTGATTTCTGTGGGTTTACGGCGGAGAAACTCGGGATCGGAGGGCAGGTGAACACGCTCCATGAGAACCTGCAACCGGTGTTGCAGTTCGCCGGCATGTTTTGGTTTGTGTGCGCGCCAAGCTTGTTCAAAGTGAGTACGAAGAGACAGTGCGGGATTGAGGGCGCTGGCAGGGCTTTGCGGTACGAGCGCGAGGACGCGGCCGCGTAGCTTGCGAACTTCGCGTTCCGGCAAGGTGAGGAGGTTCTGTCCGGCAAATCGCACCTCGCCGCGGGCCCAACCACCGCGCCAGGGCAGCAGGCCGAGTATGGCAAGCAAAAAAGTGCTTTTTCCGGCGCCACTGGTGCCGAGCAGGCCAAGGCACTCGCCCGCGTTAAGGTCCAGCGTGAGGTCGCTGAGGACGGTTTGTTTGCCGTACCCGGCGGCGGAAAGGTGGATGTGCAGTACGGAATCAGAGGTCAATGGATCGGTCTCCAGCGAACTGTCTCGACATTTGCCAATACGTTGGGTTGCAGTACGGAAAAGGAAAGCCCATCGAGCGTGGGAGCTGTGCCGCAAAGCACGTTGGGGTAAACGAGATAGATAAAGGGTTGCTGCTCCGCAACGATCGCCTGCACGCGGTCGACGGCAGCCTTCCGTGTTTTGAAATCGGCGGTTCCTGCTTGCAAGCGCATGGCCCGATCGATCTCGGCTTCCCAGGGGGTCGCGGGCGTTGGCTGGGAGGGGTTCCATTGGTGATTGGGAGAGGAGCTGAGCCAGATGTTGCTCAGAGAGCTAGGATCGGGCTGCACGTTGTTCAAACCAAGCAGCGCCGCCTCGTAATCTGCTGAGTGCATCAAGCGTTCAATCATGGCAGGAAAATCTAGGGTCACGATGTTGACCTGCATGCCAAGGACGGCAAGGTCTTGTTGGATGAGCGTGGCCATGCGCTCACGGGCGCGATTGCCGGCGTTAACCAGGATGGAGAACGTGACCAGGTGATTGTTGCGATCAAAGAGCTGATTACCCTGCTTGTAAAATCCTTCTTTGGCGAGAAGCTGGAGGGCGTGACCGGAATCATCGCGGACGGGAGGCAGCGCACGGTTGTACCAGGTCGTGTTGCTGGGCGAAACGAAGCCGTTGGCCGGCGTCGCATGGCCGTTAAAAGCAACGCGCACCAGATCTTGCCGGTGGATGGCTTCTGAGACGGCATTGCGGAAGGCGCGGTTGGTGAACCACGATTTCTCCCAGGCAGGCAAAGGGGCTTGGGGAGATTGGTTGAACCACATCTGTTCGGTATTCAACGAAGGGCCGAGATCATGAAAAGCATTGGGTGACCGTTGGTGCAGGCTGTTGAAGGCCTCGGGCGGCACGGCATCGAGCACGGCGTATTGGCCGCGCAGAAACCGGAGTTCTTCCGCCTCGCGATTGCCTAGGATCTCAAGGCGCATGGAAGCGAGGTACGGAAGCTGAACGCCGGCGCTGTCGTGCTGCCAAAAGTACCGGTTCCGGGTGAGTTCGATCGCTTGACCGGGGTGCACCGCGGTGATCGCGAAAGGGCCCGAGGTGACGCGGCCTTGGCTAGGACGACCGGCGGGCTCGATGGCGATCTCATCGAACGCCGTGCCGATGGCGACGACGCGACTGGTTAAGGAGACGCGGACGGTCCAGGGATCCGGAGCGTCTACATGCACCTTGGCGGGCTCAAGAAACTCTTCGGCGACCGGCGCCTCCGTGGTTGGGGCGAGCACGCGTTGCAGAGACCAGACGACATCACGAGAGGAGAGTGGAGAACCATCGGAGAAGCGCAGGTTCTTGCGTAGATGGAAGGTAAGGACTCGACCATCGGCGCTAGTTTGCCAATCCTGAGCGAGCGAAGGTTCAAGAGCGAGGGTGCGCCGGTCGAGACGAAGCAGGACGCCTCCGGTCATATAGCGGACCAGTTCCGCAGATTGGTCGTCGACCTTGGCCGGATCGAGTGTTTTGGGATCAAAGCCTAGCGCCCACACGAGCTCATTTGAGCTTGCAGAGTGCTGCCATGGATTTTGTGCTCGGAGCGGAAAGGCAGCGAGGATGAAAAGCAGCACGAGCAGACTCAGGGACGCGTTCATTGGTCCTCGGCGGGCAGAAGTAGCTCAAGGCAAAGCAGAACGGCGACCAGGAGCGCGATAGGGAGATAGGCGAGTTTGGAGGAGCTGAGCAGAACGCTGCTTTGCAGCGATTGGAGCATTGAGCCCCACGACGGAAGTGGCTCAGTGATGCCAAGGCCCAAGGCGCCCAAGTTGGCTTCGGCCATCACACAAGCTGGGATGTAGAGCAGGAATTGGGTGAGGAGCAAGGGGCGGAGGTGGGGTAGGAGTTGGTGGGTGAGTTGGTAGCCGCGCAAGCCGTAGGCCTGCGCCTGTTGCCACCAATCGGAGCGTTGC